>JABGRG010000012.1:15066-54241 GCA_018648445.1 Rhodospirillales bacterium
GCGACGACGTGATCGATGGCGGCGCGGGCAAAGACCACATCAAGGGCGGCAAGGGTGACGATGTCATCTCCGGCGGTGATGGGGACGACCATATCGACGGCAAGGACGGCGACGACGTGATCGATGGCGGCGCGGGCAAAGACCACATCAAGGGCGGCAAGGGCGACGACGTTATCACCGGCGGAGATGGCGACGATAAGATAGATGGCAAAGACGGCAACGACGTGATCGATGGCGGTGCGGGCAACGACCATATCCATGGCGGCAAGGATGACGATGTCATCACCGGCGGCTCGGGCGACGACAAGGTAGAAGGAAAGGGCGGCGACGACCTTGCAGTCTACAACATGGCGCAAAACACCGGTGCGTCGGATACATACGACGGCGGTTCCGGTATCGATACGCTGCTTCTGGAATTCACCTATGACGAATGGATGCGCGACGATGTACAGACCGATGTCGCGCGCTATTTGGCCTTCCTTGAAGAACACACGGATCCCGAAAAGGGCGAAGCCGACGGCGAGAAGTATTATTTCGACAGTTTCGATCTGACGGCGCGCAAATTTGAGAACTTGCGCGTGACCGTGGACGGCGTCGAGCAGGATCCGCGTGACGAAGCGGTGATGGCCGAAGACGATGCCGTCGTAACCGAGACCGAAGAGAGCGCCGTATCCGGGTCGGTCCTGGATAACGACAGCGTTCCCGATCTCGTGCGTTCGGTGGAATTGGTCGACGCCTCGCCCAAGGGCAGTATGACATTCGGTCCCGATGGCACGTTCACCTACGACCCCGGTGACGATTTCCAATATCTGGCCGAAGGCGAGTCCGAGGATGTTATCTTCACCTACCGCGTGACGGATGCCGATCACGATAGCGACATCGGCACGATCACCATCACGGTGACCGGAACCAACGACGCGCCGGTCGCGGTTGCCGATACAGGTGGCACGGATGAGGACACGGCTGTCACCGTCGATGTCCTGGCCAACGATACAGATGTCGATTTGAGTGATACGCATTCGGTGGATGCGGTCTCCGTGACCAGCGGTGGCGGCAGTGCGTCCATCGTCGGCAACCAGGTGGTCTACGATCCGGGCGACGATTACCAGTATCTGGCCGAAGGCGAGACAGCATCGGTCGAACTTTCGTACACCATGTCGGACAATCACGGAGGGGAGGCGTCCTCTACCGTCAGCCTGACCATTACCGGCAACAATGACGGTCCCGTTGCCGTCGTCGATAGCGGCGGCACGGACGAAGATACGTCCGTCACAATCGATGTCCTGGCCAACGACACGGACGTTGACCTTTCCGACACCCACACTGTGGACGCGGTCTCCGTCACGAGTGGCGGCGGCAGTGCCTCAATCGTCGGCAATCAGGTGGTCTATGATCCGGGCGGGGACTATCAGTATCTGGCCGTTGGCGAAACGGCTTCAGTCGCGCTCGCTTACACGATGTCGGATAACCACGGGGCGGAATCCTCCTCGACGGTCTCGTTGAGCATCACAGGCACGAACGACGGCCCGGTGGCTGTAGCCGATGCGGGCGGGACGGATGAGGACACGGCTGTCACCGTCGATGTCCTGGCCAACGATACAGATGTCGATTTGAGTGATACGCATTCGGTGGATGCGGTCTCCGTGACCAGCGGTGGCGGCAGTGCGTCCATCGTCGGCAACCAGGTGGTCTACGATCCGGGCGACGATTACCAGTATCTGGCCGAAGGCGAGACAGCATCGGTCGAACTTTCGTACACCATGTCGGACAATCACGGAGGGGAATCCGTCTCGACGGTGACTTTGAGCGTAACCGGTGTCAACGATGCCCCGACCGCTATCGACGACGATTTATCCGGCGGGGGCGGCGGCAGCGGGAACGTGCGTGTCGCCGTCGTATATCAGTCGGGTGGCAGTCATGTGGCGGCGACCGTCAATCAGCTAAACGACAGTACTGAATTCAGTTTCCAGGTAGATGCCGTTTTCTACACCGACGCCGACAGTCTGACCGAACTTCAGAATTACGATGCCGTTGTCCATGCGGGAAATTACTGGGACGATTATTCGGCAGACTATTGGAGTGCGCTTAGCGACTATGTGGCGTCCGATGAGGGCGGCGTGGTAACGACCGGGTGGTTTGCCTACACCCTTGCTTACGACCTCCCCTACCAGGGAGATGCCGATTTCGTAACCCCGATCTCACCGGCGGGATACTACAACCAATATCTCGGTTCGCCGAGCATCATGGGTGGACATTCGGTCACCGACGGAATTTCATCGCTTCCGAACGCGGGGAACCATGTTGAAGCAGCGCGCGGAGTCGATGCCGGAAGTGTGATCCTCGGGAACCTATACGGCAGCAATTCATATGCTGCGATCGTCGCCAAGGATGGGGATGACAGCGGTCAGGGGAATACACTGTATCTAGGCGGGCTCTATACGGAGAGCGGGTACTACGATCCCGTACTGCGTTCCGGCGCATGGGATCAGCTTCTCGAGCAAGGCATCAACTGGGCAGCAGGTGGCGGTTCGGGTGGCGCGTTGACCAATGAGGATAGCGCGACGACAATTTCTGCGGCCGATATTCTGAACAACGACGAAGACCCCGACGCCAGTGACGTTCTGGTTATCAGCGACGTTTCGCCGATCAGTGTTTCGGGCGCGAGCGTGACCCTGGGTGGCGACGGCAACGTTCAATACGACCCCTCTGCAGTTGCCGAATTCCAGGCCCTTGCTCTTGGCGAAACGGCGACGGACAGTTTCCAGTACCGTGTGTCGGACGGCCATGTGGATTCGAATTGGGCTACGGTAACGTTTACCGTTCGCGGCACCAACGACGGCCCGGTCGCGGTTGCCGATTCCGGCGGAACGGACGAAGATACGACCGTCACCATCGACGTTCTGGCCAACGATACCGACGTTGATCTGAGTGACACCCACACCGTTGATGCGGTTTCGGTAACCAGCGGCGGCGGTAGCGCCTCAATCGTCGGTAACCAAGTGGTCTTCGATCCGGGCGCGGACTATCAGTATCTGGCGGTGGGCGAGACCGCATCGGTCGTGCTTGCCTATACGATGTCGGACAATAATGACGCGCAATCCTCTTCGACCATCAGCCTGACCATCACCGGCACCAATGACGGCCCGGTGGCCGAGGATGATCTTATTGCCTCGGGATCTCAGCAACTTACTGATGTTGACCAGACAGGCGGGGCCAACAACACGCTTTCGACCGCCCAAATGGTGACCCGCGGTGACTTTGGGTACGGCGCGAATGCGGACGTCGGCGATGATAGCCAGCCATGGGTTTCCGTAGACGGCTATATCAGCCCCAATTCCGATGTCGACTTCTACGGCTTCGAGTTGAATGCCGGAGAGACGATTACGCTGGATGTCGACTACGCCATGAACCAGGGCGTGTCCATGGATTCGACGCTCGGCTTCTTCAATGCAGCGGGCAATGCCCTTTCCGTCAACGACGACACCTCGTATGGAACCGGCGGCGGCGGCTCTATCCACGGCTACGATTCTTACATCAGCTATACCGTCTCGACGGCCGGCATCTATTACGCGGGCGTTGCTTCTTACGCCAATTTCCCGAACGGCTCGGCGGGATCATATTCGGGTAACGGGTATTACTCGGGCGACTACGTCCTTAATGTCAGTTTGAACCCGATCGGTGGGATCAGTGGCGGTGGGGGCACCGACGAGGATACCGCGATTGACATCGATGTCCTGGCCAACGACACGGATGTGGATGCCAGCGACGTTCTCAGCGTTTTCAGCTTCGATGGGTCAAGCGCCAACGGCGCGGCCGTTTCGCTGAACGGTGATGGCACGCTTCATTACGAGCCGGGCGACCTTTACCAATATCTGGCCGTCGACGAGACGGTTTCGGATACTTTTGCCTATACGGTTACCGATGGGAACGGTGGGTTTGATTCAGCCACCGTCAGTCTGACCATTGTCGGCACCAATGACGGCCCGGTCGCGCTCGCCGATACCGGCAGCACGGACGAAGACAATTCCGTGACCATCAATGTTCTTGCCAACGACACCGACGTTGATCTTTCCGATGCCCACACCGTTGATGCCGTTTCCGTCACCAGCGGCGGTGGCAGTGCATCCATCACCGCAAATCAGGTGGTCTATGATCCGGGGGCCGATTACCAGCACTTGGCGCTCGGCGAAACGGCTTCGGCCGACCTCGCTTACACCATGTCGGACAATCACGGGGCGGAATCGTCCTCCACCGTCTCGTTGACCATTACCGGCACCAATGACGGCCCCATCGCCGTGGCCGATGGCGGCGGCACCGATGAAGACAATTCCGTCACCATCGACGTCCTGGCCAACGATACGGATGCCGATCTCTCCGACACCCATACCGTGGATGCAGTTTCGGTGACTTCCGGCGGCGGAACGGCCTCCATCGTCGGCAACCAAGTCGTCTACGATCCGGGCACCGATTATCAGTACTTGGCCGTGGGCGAGACCGCCTCGGTCGATCTCGCCTATACCATGTCGGATAACCACGGGGCGGCTTCGTCCTCGACCGTCTCGTTGACCATTTCCGGCACCAATGACGGCCCCATCGCCGTGGCCGACAGCGGCGGCACTGATGAAGATACGTCCGTGACCATCGACGTTTTGGCCAACGATACGGACATCGACCTTTCAGATACGCATTCCGTTGATGCCGTTTCCGTAACCAGCGGAGGCGGTTCGGCCTCCATCGCCGGAAACCAAGTGGTTTACGATCCGGGCGCCGATTACCAGTATTTGGCCCTCGGCGAGACGGCGTCCGTCGAACTTGCCTACACCATGTCGGATAGTAGCGGTGCGCAATCTTCTTCGACTGTCAGTCTGACCGTTACGGGAACGAATGACGGTCCGGTCGCCGTGGCCGATACCGGCGGCACCGATGAAGACACTTCCGTCACCATCGACGTCCTGGCCAACGATACGGACGCCGATCTTTCCGACACGCATACGGTTGATGCCGTTTCCGTCTCCACGGGTGGCGGCTCCACTGCCATCGTCGGCAACCAAGTCGTCTACGATCCGGGTGCGGATTATCAGTACCTTGCCCTTGGTGAGACGGCTTCGGTTGCGCTTGCCTATACCATGTCGGATAATCATGGCGTGCAGTCGACCGCGACTGTCAGTCTGACCATCACCGGCACCAATGACGGCCCGGTGGCCGTGGCCGATAGTGGCGGTACGGATGAAGATACGTCCGTGACCATCGACGTTTTGGCCAACGATACGGACGCGGATCTTTCCGACACCCATACCGTCGACGCGGTCTCGGTTACCTCGGGTGGCGGTAGCGCGTCCATTGTCGGCAATCAGGTGATCTACGATCCGGGTGCCGATTATCAGTACCTTGCCCTTGGTGAGACCGCTTCGGTCGAACTTGGTTACACCATGTCGGATAACCACGGGGCGCAATCCGCCGCAGCCGTCAGCCTGACCATTACCGGCACGAATGACGGCCCGGTCGCCGTCGCTGATACCGGCGGAACGAACGAGGATACGGCCATCACCATCGACGTTCTGGCCAACGATACCGACGTCGATCTTTCCGATAGCCACACCGTTGACGCGGTCTCGGTGACATCCGGTGAGGGGTTCGCTGCGATTGCCGGAAATCAAGTGGTTTACAACCCGGGGGCTGCCTATCAATCCCTGGCCGCAGGCGATACGGCAACGGTCGAACTGACCTATACCATGTCGGATAACCAGGGGGCGGAATCGACCTCGACGGTTAGCCTGACCATCACCGGTCTGAACGACGCGCCGGTCGCGGGTGACGACGCGTTTGCGGGGCCTGAGGATTCGCAGATATCCGGCAACGTTCTTGCCAACGATATCGACATTGATAACGGCGATCTCATCAGCGTCGTGAATGCGGGTACCTTCACCACCGCCAACGGCGGAACGGTAGTCCTGCAAAGCAACGGCGACTTCACTTATGACCCGGCAGACGACTTCAACGGAACCGACAGTTTCGACTACGGGATCAGTGATGGCACGGCAACCGATACGGCCCATGTGACCCTCGATGTGTCCGCCGTGAACGACGGTCCGTCGATTACCTTGCCAACCCTCTCCGGTAGCGCGATCCAGGTCGCCGTAACCTACGGTAACGGCCACAACGGCGATGCTCCAGCCCGTATTGTGAATCAGCTTAACGATTCGACGGAGTTTTCCATTTCCGCGACGCAGGTGCATTACAGCGGCGCTGACAGCCTTGCCGAACTGCAGTCCTATGACGTGGTTCTGCATGCCGGAAGCTATTACGGCGATCCCATGTCTGCCGATTACTGGGCCGCGTTGCGGCAATTTGTCGAGGCTGACGAGGGTGGCGTCGTTACCACCGGTCTTCACACCTACACCTTGGCTTACGAGCTTTCCGGTACATCCCTGAACGATGCCGACTTCATCAGTCCCGCCAATCGCGCGGGCTATAGCTATGAATATCAGGGTGCGATCAATGCGGTTAACGAAGGCCATCCCATTACGGACGGGGTTAATCCGCTCCAGCTTGGCAATAGCCAATCCTATTACGGAGCGAGAGGGATTGACGCAGATGCCGTGAGTCTCGGCTATGACTACAGTACCAGTGGTTCGTACTACAACGGCCATACGGTCGCTTACACCGATGTGGAAGGACTTGGAAACAGGGCTTATGTCGGCGGCAACTACGCAGAGACGTGGAGCGGCAACGATGCCGGATGGCGTACGGGCAATTTTGACCAGTTGCTTGAACAGGCTGTCAATTGGGCCGCCGGCGACACGGGCGGAACCGACGAAGATACTTCGCTTAACATTGCCGGGATCGTGATTTCCGATGTGGACGCCGGAGGTGACGACATCCAGGCGACATTCAGCGTCTCCAACGGATCGCTTGCACTGAACAGCACGGCGGGCCTGACGCTCGTCGACGGTGACGGCAGTGACGGTACGCTGACGGTCGTTGGCAGCCAAGCTGTCATCAATGCGGCCCTGGCAAATGATCTGGTCTACAACCCGTCTGAAAACTACTTCGGAACCGACACGCTGAGCGTCACGGTCGACGACCTGGGCCACAACGGATCGGGCGGCGCGCAGGTCACGACGGCCAGCGTCGATATTTCCGTGAGATCCGTCAACGATGCGCCTGTTGCCCGTGCCGACGGGTTCTCGGGCAACGAGGATTCCCAGATTACCGGAAACGTGCTAACCAACGACAGCGACGTCGAAAACGATGGTTTAAGTGTTGCCAATGCCGGAACATTCGCCACCGTCAACGGTGGCACGGTGACGATTCAGAGCAATGGCGACTTCACCTATAACCCCGCGGCTGACTTCAACGGTACCGACAGCTTCGATTACGTCCTGAGTGACGGCGAGGCGACCGATACGGCAACCGTGACCCTGAATGTCGCTGCTGTGAACGACGGCCCGACCATCACACTGCCCGAGCTTTCGGGCGGTCAGATCAATGTGGCCGTAACCTACGGCCCCAGTGGTTCCGGCGGGCATCCGTTGATCGTCAATCAGCTCAACGATTCGACGGAATACGATTTCTCGGCGACGGCTGTTTCCTACGTCAACGCGGACTCCCTGGCCGAGCTTTCGAACTATGACGTTGTCGTCCACGCCGGGTATTACTACGACCCCATAACCAGTGCCTATTGGGCGGCTTTACGCGACTACGTGGAAGCCGACGAAGGCGGCGTCGTGACCACCGGCCTGCACAGCTACACCACGACCTACAGGTTGGGCGGAACCGCGCAAGGCGATGCTGATTTTGTCTCCCCGTCAACGGCACAGGGCTACACCTACTATCGCGGTGCGTTTTCCTTGTCCCAGCACGACATTACGGACGGTATCAGTGGGCTGAATTCGCAGAACCAGGACTACTACGCTTCGCGCGGTGCGGACGGCGATGCGACCGTACTCGGCACGTTCGGCGGTGGCGTCTCGGTCGCCTTCACCGAAATCGACGGCTTTGGAAACCGCGTCTATCTGGGCGGCAACTATTCCGAAAACTGGTGGGGGGACGCGAATTACCGTAGCGGCGGTTTCGACCAGTTGCTTGAACAGGCCGTCAATTGGGCCGCCAGTGAAACCGGCGGAACGGACGAGGATACGCCGCTTACCATCAGCGAAATCGTTATTTCCGACGTGGATGCGGGAGCCGATCCGATTTCGGCCACCTTCAGCGTTTCCAACGGGACGCTTGCGCTGAACAGCACGGCGGGCCTGACCCTGGTCGATGGTGATGGCAGCGATGGTACGCTCACGGTCATTGGTAGTCAGGCCGATATCAATGCCGCCTTGGCCAACGGGCTTGTGTACGCGTCGCCACAGGATTTCAACGGCGTCGATTCACTGACGGTGACGGTTGACGACTTGGGCCATAACGGCTCGGGCGGCGCGCAAATCTCCACGACCAGTGTCGATATTACGGTTAATGCGGTTAACGACGATCCGGTCGCCATCAACGACGGCGCGGCGGCCAGCGAAGACACGCCGATCACGATCACGGCGGCTTCCCTGATTGCCAACGACACCGACGTGGATATCGCCACCAACGGCGACACGCTTTCGATTTCGGCGGTTGGCAATGCCAGTGGCGGGCAGGTTGCGCTGGATGGCAACGGCGACGTTGTCTTCACACCGAACGCCGATTACAGCGGCATGGCAACATTTGACTACACCGTTTCGGATGGAAACGGAGGCACCGATACGGCGACCGTAACCGTTAATGTGGCGGCGGTTGCCGATGCGCCGACCGTCAGTGCTTCGAACGTGATGGCACAGGGCTCGGGCGCGATTCAACTGGCTACGGAAGATGAGTTCCAAGTCAACTCGACAACCGCCAACCACCAGCAGCTTTCCAACGTTATCACGCTGGAAGACGGTGGTTTCGCTGTTACCTGGTCGTCCTATGGCCAGGACGGCAGCAGTTGGGGCGTCTTCGGCCAGCGCTACGATGCGGCGGGCAATACGGTCGGGAACGAGTTCCAGGTCAACACCCATTCTCAGGATTATCAGCAGGTACCTTCAGGGGCGGCGCTGCACGACGGCGGCTTCGTCATCACCTGGTTCTCGAACAATCAGGATGGTTCCCAAGCTGGCGTTTATGGCCAGCGCTATGACGCGGGTGGCAATCCGGCTGGCGCTGAATTCCAAATCAACACCTACTGGTCGCAGTGGCAGAACCAGCCCAGTGTCGCGACACTTAATGACGGCAACTTCGTCGTCACATGGCATTCGAACTTCCAGGATGGCAGCTATTCCGGCGTTTTCGCCCAGCACTTTGATCCTGCCGGAAACAAGATCGGCGGCGAGCACCGACTGAACATCAACACATATGAAGACCAAACCGATCCGGATATCACAGCGCTTGCCGATGGCGGCTATGTGGTTGCCTGGCGTTCCTACCTACAGGACGGACAATACGGTGGTATTTTTGGCAGGCGGTTTGATGCCAACGGCAACCCCGTAACCGGCGAATTCCGGATCAATACCCATTGGCAAGGCGAGCAGGGCGCGGTGACCATTTCCGCTCTTACCGGCGGTGGCTTCGTGGCAACATGGTCGTCGCTTGGACAAGACGGAAGTGACTACGGAATTTACGCCCAGCAGTTTGGCGCGAGCGGCAATCCGGTCGGCGGCGAATTCCTGGTCAATGCTTCCTTCACGGCGGGCACCCAGATTTTCTCGGATGTCGAAGGGCTGGCTGATGGCGGTTACGTCATTTCATGGCAGTCTTGGATGGAGGACGGCAACAAGGCCGGCCTGATGGCCCAACGTTACGACGCCAGCGGCAATCCGGTGGGCGATGAATTCTTGGTCAACGACGAGACCTATGGCGATCAGGCACGGCCATCGATTTCAGCGCGCGACGACGGCGGCTTCGTCATTACATGGACGTCCTTCGACGGCCAGGACGGCAGCGGTCAGGGCATCTTTGCGAAGGTCTACCCGGGAACGAGTACGGGGCCGCAGCCGGTGACGCTCACCGAAGGTGATGAATTCGGGGTTAACTCGACCACGTATAGCGATCAGATCTACTCCAACGTGACTAACCTCACCGACGGCGGTTTCGTGATCAATTGGTCATCCCTAAACCAGGATGGAAGCGGCTGGGGCGTTTACGGCCAACGTTACGATTCTGCCGGCAACGAAATTGGCGGCGAATTCCGGGTCAATTCACATTGGGTTGCCGATCAGATCGAACCTTCGGCCACGGCTCTGGATAACGGAGGCTTCCTGATCACATGGCACTCCATGGGACAGGACAGCAGTGGTTGGGGCGTTTACGGCCAAAGCTACGATGCGGGCGGCAACACGGCCGGCGGTGAATTCCAAATCAGTACGCAGACCTACGCCCACCAAGTTTGGCCGGACGCGACGACACTTTCCGACGGAAGCGTTCTCGTTGTCTGGGGATCGCTGATCCAAGACGGCAGCAGCTACGGAATCTACGGCCAGCGCATTGATGCATCCGGCGCCAAGATCGGCGGAGAATTCCAGATCAACACCTATTGGCAGGGTGGACAATGGGCTCCCGATGTGGCGGCTCTCAACAACGGCGGTTTCGTCGTTACATGGTATTCCGACAGCCAGGACGGCAGCGCATCCGGGATTTATGCCCAGCGCTATGATGCGGGCGGGAACCCGGATGGCGGCGAGTTCCTGGTCAACTCCACGACCTACAACTATCAAACGACTTCCACGGTGACGGGGCTTGCCGATGACGGGTTCGTCATCACCTGGCAGTCCAACGGCCAGGACGGCAGCGGCTACGGTGTCTACGGCCAACGCTATGATGCAAACGGCAACGAGATTGGTGGGGAATTCCGCGCCAACACCCATACCGGCAATAATCAGCAGATGGCCGATGTCGAAGCCCTTGCCGACGGCGGTTTCGTGGTGGCCTGGGAGTCCTATTACCAGGACGGCGGCAGTGCCGGTATCTTCGGCCAGCGTTTCGACTCGGGCGGAAATACCGTCGACGGCGAATTCCAGATCAACGACATCACGGCCGGCGATCAGGCCCGTCCGTCCATTGCGGCGCGGGATGACGGCGGCTTCGTGGTCACATGGTATTCGCAGGTCGGCGACGGCAGTGCGCGCAGCATCCAGGCCAAGATCTACGAAGGCTCCGGTGTGAGTGGTCCGGTGACGGTGGCGCTCGATGTTTCGGCTGCGGTTGCCGATACGGACGGTTCCGAGAGCCTTATCTCGGTAAGCATCGCCGGAATACCGGACGGCGCGACGCTTTCGGCGGGCACCGACAACGGCGGCGGCGTCTGGTCGGTGGCGCCGGGCGATCTTTCGGGCCTTTCGTTAACCCTTCCGACCAGCGAAACGGCGGACTACCAGTTGTCGGTTACCGCAGTGTCTCGCGAAACGTCAAACAGCGATACGGCCTCTACCACCGAGACCTTTACCGTTTCCATTGGTAGCGGGGCGATAACCACGACGCCGACCTTCGCGTCCGCTGGTTTCTACGGTGGTTATGGAGATCAACGTGGCACCGAAATCGATGTTTTCAACGGATCGGCTTACGTTTCCGGTTCGGATTGGACTTCGGGGCAGCAGTCGCTGGCGCTGAAGGTCGATTTGGCATCGATTGATGCGCCCACCTGGGAGGTCCAGTGGCCGGGCGGCGGTAGCAGCCCGTACAACGGTTCGGAGACCTTCGCTGGTGTCGCAGCGTCGGAAGACGGCGTGTTCTTCGCCGGGCAGAGCTACCGGCAGACCACCGATACCGGTGGCGGTAAGGAAGTGAAGCAAATCCTTGTCGGCCTGTCGGAAGACGGTGCAACCGGATCGGACGTCGGCGGCGCGGACTGGGTGGCCCGGCCGCAGACGGGCGGATACCAGAGCTTGTTCGCCTACCGGGGGCATGAGGCGTTGACGGACGTCACGACTTCGGACGAAGGCGGTTCCACCTACATCTATGCGGCGGGCGGTGGTCAACCGGCCAGTTATTACGCCTACACGATCGCCAAGTTCGACGCAGCCGGCAATATGATTGCGGCGGCAACCGATTCCAGTGTTGGGATTGCCTTCAACAGCTACTATCGGCCCAGCACCGGCGGATCGAGCGCCGAGAATGTCATGGTCCATGGCGGCAACGTCTGGGTCGCCGGAAGTACGGGATGGACCTTCGAAGACGCAACCTCCCGGCCGACCTTGTGGCGGTATGACCAAAGCCTCAATCTGGTCGCCCGTATCAAGGATGCCAGCCTCACCGGCACGTTCATTTCCACGGCAACCGATGGCGAGGATATCTATGCCGTCGGCCACACCAACGTCCACGGTGTCGGCGGAACAGAGAACTACCTGATCCAGAAGTTCGACGGGGATGGCGTCCGGCAATGGAGCTATGATTTCGGTGGCGAGGGAACCCACGTGTTGCGCGACGTCGTTTCCGTCGATGGCCGCTTGTTCGCAACCGGTTATACCAACAGCGAAGGCGCGGGCGGATATGACTCGGTGTTGATGGAGTTCGATGCCGAGACCGGCGCGTTGCTCTCCAAATCCCTCTACGGCGGCACCGCCGACGATAAGGGAATGGGCATCTCGACGGACGGCGACAGCCTGTTCATCGCGGGCGAGTCCAAGAGCTTCGCCTCGGCGGAAGGAAACGCGGTCGATCAAAACGACGTCATGGTCCTTGAGTACGATATTCCGACGGGTACCGTGGCGGCGGGCGACGCTCCGGTCGAAAGTTTCCACGAGGTCGGCAACAGTGGCGCCAACACCTTGCAGGGCGGTTCGGGTGATGACCACATCGAAGGCAAGGGTGGAAACGATACCTTGATCGGTGGTGACGGCGACGATCTGTTCGTATTTGCCGATGGCGACGGATCCGACACAATCAACGACTTCACCGCAGGCGCGGGTTCCGACGACGTCATCGACCTGATGAACGTGACCGGGGCCGATACTTTCGCCGATGTGCAGAATGCAGCCACCCAGAATGGGAGCGCTGCGGTGATCAATATCGGTGACGTGTCGATCACGCTGCTTGGCGTACACGTTTCCCAACTCGACGAAGACGACTTCCTGCTTTGAAACTGAGACGAGGTGGCGCATCGAAACTCCGTGGTTGACGCAACCATTGCATTCAGGGACTCTTAGAGGTTCGGGCGTTTTGACAACGGCAGGAAGCTGACCGGAATGCAAAAGGCACCGGCCCATAACACGTCCGGCGACTCGCTGCTAGCAAGCGCTATGGCGGCCTGTCGTACGGGCTTTCTTTGCGTATGCGTGTTCAGCCTGTTAATCAACGGGCTGATGCTCGCCGTTCCCCTTTACATGCTTCAACTATATGATCGGGTGTTGACCAGCCGCAGCACCGATACGCTCATGCTGCTGACGGCCATCGCCATTGCTGCCGTGCTGACCATGGCTGCCCTGGAAAGCGTGCGCGGCCATCTGATGATCCGCATCAGCACTTGGCTGGAGGGGCGTCTTAGCGGCCCGATTCTGTCGGGCAGTATTGCGACGACGTTGCGTGCAGGCGGCGGGCCCTCCGTTCAGGGCTTGCGGGACGTATCCACATTCCGGTCTTTCTTAGGAGGTGCCGGTGTTTTTCCCATCATGGATGCTCCGTGGACGCCGATTTTCTTGGCCGTGATATTCGCCATGCACCCGGTTTTGGGCTGGATCGCCATTGGCGGGGCGATTGTCTTGTTCTCGCTGGCGATCGCCAATGAACTGGCAACCCGCGAGTTGTTGGGCCTTTCGGGGAACGCCTCCATTGGTGCTTTGCGTCAGGCAGAAGCCGCGGTTCGCAACGCCGATGTCATCGAAGCCATGGGAATGATGCCCAACCTCGTTGGCCGGTGGAACCGGGAAAACACCAAGACCCTGGACCTTCAGGCGCAGGCCAGCAACCGTAGCAGCCGCATTTCATCGGCCTCGAAATTCATCAGATTGTGCCTTCAGGTCGGCATTTTGGGAACCGGCGCATGGCTTGTCATTCTTGGCGAGTTGACGCCGGGCGCGATGATTGCGGGTTCGATCTTGATGGGCCGCGCGCTGGCTCCGGTCGAACAGGCCATCGGATCGTGGAAGGCCGCCATTGCCGCGCGCAACGCCTATCAGCGTGTCAAGGCGCAGCTTGAAAACGCACCACCGACGGGAGACGCCATGCCGTTGCCCACGCCGGAGGGGCGTGTCGAGGTGGAAGGTTTGGCGTTCGTTCATCAGGCGGCTTCTGAACCGGTGTTCCGGCAGGTCTCCTTTGTTTTGGAACCCGGTGAGGCGATGGGGCTGATCGGACCGACAGCAGCCGGAAAAACGACCCTGGCGCGGCTGCTTGTGGGCAACCTTGATCCGCGAGTGGGCCACGTTCGTCTGGATGGTGCCGATGTTTCGGTTTGGGAATCGCAGGATCTGGGCAAGCATGTCGGCTATCTGCCCCAGGACGTGGAACTTTTCAGCGGCACGGTGCGCGAAAACATCGCGCGCATGGGCGAGGGCGACCCCGACGCGGTTGTCGCCGCGGCCCGGCTTGCAGGCGTACACGAAATGATCCTCAAATTCCCCGATGGCTATGAAACCGAAATCGGTGACGGAGGGGCCGCACTTTCGGGCGGCCAGCGCCAAAGGCTGGCCCTGGCCCGCGCGGTGTACGGCGATCCGAAGTTCGTTGTTCTGGACGAACCCAATGCCAGCCTCGATTCCGAGGGCGAGGAGGCTCTTGTCAGCGCGGTGCGGACGCTCAAAGAGAGGGGTGTCACCATGGTCATCATCGCCCATCGGCCCAATATTATCCTGCACGTGGATAAACTGTTGGTGCTGCGCGGCGGAACCATGGAAGCGTTCGGTCCCCGTGACGAAGTGGTGCCGACGTTAAGTGGACCAAAGGCGGTCGAGGCAACTTCCGTCGGTGTCCCATGAGCCGACTTGGATCCATCTTCGGAGGCGCAAATTCGGCGGACAAGCCAAACCTTCGCGGAATGGTGATCGTCGGTTTTGCAATCGCCGGCCTGTTTTTCGGAATATTTGGTGGCTGGGCGTTATTGGCGCCGCTGGAAAGCGCGGCTGTCGCGCCGGGCGTCGTTAGCATCGATACGAACAGAAAAACGATTCAACATCTGGAAGGCGGCATTGTCGGTGAAATCCGTGTGCGCGAAGGCGATACCGTCAAGGCAGGACAGGTTCTGATTCGCCTTGATGAAATCCAGCCCCGTGCAACGCTTGAGCTTTTGCAGGGGCGGCTTTTCGCGGCAAAGGCGCTGGAAGCGCGGCTGATCGCCGAGCGTGATGACAAAAAGGTGGTCGAATTCCCGGAGGAACTTTTGTCCGGGCGGGATGATCCTTCAATTGCGAAAATCATTCATGGTCAAAGCCGGATTTTCGAATCCCGAAACGCGGCAATTGAAGGACAGGAAGCCATTCTTGGGCGACGAATGGCCCAGTTGGGTGAGGAGATCAACGGCCTGAAAAACCAGATCAAGGCCGAGGAAAAACAATTGGCGTTAATCGGTGAGGAAATTGCCGACGTCGAAGGGCTGATCAAGAAAGGATTGGCGAGAAAACCGAGATTGCTTTCTTTGAAGCGGGAGGCCGCGGAAATCGAGGGAAGCAGGGGGAAGAACCAGGCCTCCGTGGCCCGCTCCAAACAGCAGATCGACGAAACCCGGCTGCGTGTTTCCGAATTGCGGGTCAACCTGATCAACGAGGTGGTTCAGGAATTGCGCGAGGTCCAGACCGAACTGTTCGACTTCACCGAGCGCATCGGTGCGGCCCGCGATATTCTCAGCCGCACCGAGATCCGGGCGCCCCTGGACGGCACCGTGGTTAACCTTCGTGTCCATACCACCGGTGGCGTGATCGCGCCGGGCGAACAATTGTTGGATATCGTGCCCAGCGATGAACCTTTGGTCATCGAAGCGCGGATCGATCCCAACGATATCGATATCGTGCATCCCGGTCTGCCCGCCCAGGTTCGTCTTTCGGCCTTCAGCCAACGCGTCATGGTTCCCTTCGATGGCCGCGTGGTTTGGGTCTCGGCCGACAGCCTGACGGACGAACGTACCGGGCAATCATACTATCTGGCGCGAGTCGAATTGATTGGCGATCCTTCGAACGTTCTGGAGGGCGCATCGCTTTATCCCGGAATGGCGGCGGAAGTCATGGTCGTGACCGGCGCGCGAACGGCGTTCGAATATCTCGTGCGTCCCATCGCCATGAGCCTGAACCGCGCCTTTCGCGAAGACTGAAGATATGTTTCGTTTGAGTATTCTCGGCATAGTCACGGCGGCGTCCCTGTCGTTTTCCGCCGGTGCGGAGCTCGCGCAACTTCCGGGTATCAAGGGGGAAGACGACCGCCAACTGGTCGAAACCGATGCCTATCCATGGAGCGCAATCGGACGTGTTAACCGCCGAACAGGCGGTTTCTGCACGGGGACGGTTATTGCCGAGTACCGCGTGCTGACCGCCGCCCATTGCCTGTGGAATCCGCGAACCCTGACATGGTTGCCCGCACAATCCCTTCACTTCGTTGCGGCCTATCGACGAGGCGAGTATCTGGTGCATTCCGGAGTAGAGGGGATCGAGGTCTCACATGCCAAGGCCCAAAAACAGCGGAATCCCAAAATCGATCCGGAAAATGACTGGGCGTTGCTCAGACTCACAGAACCCGTTGGCAAGGTTACGGGCGCGCTGGCGACGGCAAAGGTATCTCTTCAGGTGAACACGACATCCTTAATTCAGGCGGGATACAGCCAGGACAAAGCCCATATTCTGTCCGTTCATAGCGGATGTAAGATCCTTGGCTTTTCCGCTGATAATCGATTGGTGTTGCACGATTGCGACGCCACCAAGGGCGATTCAGGATCGCCCATTTTTGTTCGCAGGGGAGGGCGGTATTCTCTCGTCGGAATGCATGTCGCGACGATGACGCAAGAGGGCCGCGTCATTGGCATTGCCATCAGCCGTAGGGACGGTTGGTGAACGAAGGACGCGGAGATTTGTCGACGTTTTGTGGCGGCGGACGTCCGTCGATGCCAACCATCGGCAAATCGACTAGCTATTGATCGAAATTCTCAGAGTCAATACGGGTTAGTTGCGGGACTAGATTTGTCGCTACGCCGGAAATTTCTGCAATTTCACACTTGTTCGGCAAAGGTGGTTGCGCGCCCCCGCAACCAACCATTTCGTACTGCCCGGATCCTCTGGGGATCCGGGCTTTTTCTTGTCTGCACCTGTTTTACCGGCGAAGCCGAGCAAGGTGGCGAGATCGCCGATCAGTTCTATCTGCAGTTGGCCGTCAACAGGATGGAGGCGGATTTCATCGACAAGGCTCCTGAGGATTTGTGCCGCCCCTTCTCGGGCCCCATCCTCGTTGAGAGCATCGCGGAGGCTGTTGACCTTTGAGACGTAGATGTCGGCAACATTCGGATGGAACCGCACTGGCTCGGGGGCCGGATCGGCCAGTTCATTTTCGAGTTCCGATTTTTTTAACTCCAATTTATTTAGCCGGCCAAGGAGGGCTGGACTGGCTTGTCCGGCGGCGACAGCATCGACAATATTGTCGATCTGGCGGTTCAGGGCGACCAACCGGTTTTTCGTCCCGTCATGGTTGGCCGTGGCCTCTGCTCTTAGACGATTAATTTCCCGTGTGTATTCCCGGACAAAGGCCTTGGTCAATTCCGGCGTCAGCAGCCGTTCCTGCAGTCCCAGCAACACCGCTTCTTCCAGCCGGTCAAGCCGCACAGTCAGGCGATTATTACATGTTCCCTTGTTGCGACGGGCCGAACAGCCGTAGTAAACGCGACTAACGAGAGATATGCCGCCACCGCATTCGGCACACTTGATCAGCCCGGAGAAGAGATGCTTGGGGCGCCTATGTCGCCAGTCAGGGCACAGACCAATATCGGGTCGGGTCTCACGGCTGCGGGAGGTCTGGAGATCCTGGACCCGGGTCCAACGCGCATCGTCAATAATGCGGAGATCCGGCACGGCCGTGACGACCCATTCCCCGGAAGGATTGATCTTGGAAATCCGCTTTCCGGTGGCAGGGTCTTTTCGATAACTGAGCCGGTTCCATATCCGTCTGCCGACGTATAGCTGATTATTGAGAATGCCTGTCCCGCGTTTGCGGTTCCCGATGACCGTGGAATGTGTCCAACCTTTGCCGGAAGGGGCAGCAGTGCCCGCCTTGTTGAGGGCGATCGCAATGGCACGAGGGGATTTGCCATTGGCGTAGTCGTCAAATATTCGCCGAACGATGATAGCCTCGGCCGGATTGATCAATAGGTTCCCCCGTACGCGCTCGCCATGTTCGTCATGGATCTTCGCAACATCGTACCCATATGAGCGACCGCCTCCGGATTTCCCTTGCAGGATTCTTCCTTCAAGACCACGACGGGTTTTTTGGGCCAAGTCTTTAAGGAATAGTGCATTCATGGTGCCCTTAAGGCCGACGTGGAGCTCATTGATCTCACCTTCCGACAGGGTGATGATCTGCACGTCTGCGAAGGACAGTTGTTTGTAGAGGCCGGCGATGTCTTCCTGATCGCGTGACAACCGATCCATCGCCTCCGCGACCAGGATGTCAAAAGCGCCATTGCGCGCATCTTCCAGCATCGTCTGATACCCAGGCCGAAGCGTGCTCGCGCCGCTGATGGCGTGATCGGAATAGACCTTGGTTAGAGACCAGCCTTCATTCTTAATCCGATTACGGCATTGTCGAGCTTGATCCTCTATCGAGGCGTCTCGCTGATTGTCCGAAGAGTAACGTGCGTAAATCGCTGCGCGCATGTCAGATCTCCAAGGCTAGGGGTTGGCCTTGGCGGCGGATATCTTTTCGCATCGCGGCCATCGTGGATTGGTAGTGCCGTCCCGCCGTCAGCATTCGGGATTGATCGTAATACTTCTGTGTCGTCGACAGGCAGTGGTGACCGAGAACCGCCGCTGCCACGCGAACATGTTCGGGATCGTCGATGGCAATGCTGGTCGCCGCGCAGTCCCGGAACAGGTGCGGTGTAATAGATTTGCCGAACGCATCGCCGGTTCGTTGTTTCAACTGATGGCGGATTGAGTTGCTGCGTAGAGAGGTCGCCCGCCGGGATATCCAAAGACTGTCCGATATCGCTTCTCCCAGCAACCGTGGACGGTGTTGCGACAAATATCGATCGAGATATTCGGTCAGGGCCTGCGGCAGGGAGACCTCGATGTGCCTCCGGTTCTTCACTTCGTGCGCCTCGAAGATGAGCCAGTATGTCTGACCGATCTTAAACAAATGCCGGCCAATCTCGATGGAGGTGAGATTTTTTAGGCGGACCGGCCGGGAGGCGAGCAACGAGATGATCAGGCCATCGCGAAACTGAGTGTCGGCGGCGAAGGGGTTGTAGCGACATGTGATGCCTTCGGCCTCGTTCATGAGATCGAGGCCGAGTTCGAAAAGATCCGAGGCGTGGCGGATCTTGGATGTTTTTTCGCGTTCGGGATGGGCCCTTGCCCAGAGCCGGTTCTTGACGCCCTTGAGCCAGTTCCAATCCCTTTCCGAGGCGGCTTGCGCCAGGCGCAAGAGATCAAGGATGTAGACGAACGTCGTCAACGACGCCAGTTCGTTCTGTCGATGGGCAATATAGTCTGCAACCCGCTCGGGCGTGATCCGATCCAGTGGATCGGTATCGGGATCGAGATGTCCGGTGATCGACAACCATTGCAGCCAGTAGGCATAAGCCTTGCGGGTGTTGTCCTTGGTCGTCAGCGCCCAATGGGCGCCTGAACCACCGCCTTCCAAAATATCGCCGACCTCAATGACGGCTAACCAGAGTTCCTGATCGGCCTGGGGCCAGTCTTCAAAGGAACGGGAACGACGGTTAGGTCTCATAGTGCAATCCCTCGATGCCATTCTTCAAGGCGGCTTGTCGGATGTTCAGAATGACGCCGTCGAAGTGACGGCCAGCGGCGCCGTTCTCCATGCCGGCATAGAACCGTATGGTCGTCTCCATGGCGCGGTGACCAAGAAGTCGGCGTACGACTTCGTAGCCGCCCGGGTTGCGATCGAGATAAACCTTGGCGGCGATATGGCGAAAGAGATGCAGGTTTACGCTCAGTCCCGTCGCCTTAAACACGTGCCTGGAGACCTGGTCGCCGAACAGCTCACGGGATTTGTGCTTATTGTGCTTACCGGGGAACAGCAATGAACAGGGACCGGGGACGAGGCGGGGATGAAAGTCCCGAAGATAGAGGTCCAATAGCTCGACGGTCTCCGTCGGCAACTCGAACTCCAAATCCTCCCCGTTCTTTACCTCCGATCCCGGAATGACGAGATGAACGATGCCCGACTTGCCCGTTCGCGAGCGCTGGATATGACGGACGATATCTATACCAACGAGGTTCTCTGCCCGGATCGGCGCCATCAGGAGAAGCTCGACGGCAAGCGCGATCTGCACGGAAACGGCTTCCCGGCGGCGCCCGCGATCATTACGGCGGACGGCATCGACCTGACGCTGGGGAAAGGTTAGGAGGAGGTCCACGTTCCTCTGATCTTCAAACTGGCGCAAGCGGTCTCGATTTTTTGCGGTCATGCCTTTGATGCAAGGGTCGACTCGACTGCAGAGGTCCTTCAACGCGTTTAAGTGCTCTTCGTCTACGCCAACCCAGTGACGGGCGAGGGTTTTGATCAGCACGGCGATGCCATGAACCTGGGATGTGGTCTCGCCGCCCGCACGATCCAGGTAAAACCGCAGCACTGCCTTTGAAGCCTCGATCTCGGTCAAAATGGAAATCGACGTGATGCTCTCAAGTGCCCAACCCTGAAGAACCAGCGCAGATGCGGCTTGGCGCAACCGATAGAGCCGGCTCTTGATGGTACGGTGCTTCAGCGGCTTGCGGGGACCCGTGTCATCAAGGATGTCTTTGCCGGACCAATGCTCGACAAGAGCATGGATCTCGTCGTGGAATGATTGGGGAAACCGGTTCAGCGGGATGGTGTAGGTCCCTTTGTCCCATGGCACCGACAGCTTGCGCTTTGGCCACTTCGACACCGCGTCGACCAGTTTGTTCCAGGTTCGGATGATATCCTTATGGGTCTTGGCGGGATCGCCAACGAAGCTCTCGTCTACTAGAGCGCGCTTGAACCGTTCGGACACGGCTTCGTCGACTGCTTCGGGTTCAATCCCCTGGGCACTGCAATAGTGCATAAGCCTGGAGACGTATCGGGGCGAACTCCCAGCACCGATCGCACAGTTCCAGAGCTCCTGCCATGCCGTTGTCAGCGGCGCCATGTACGTATGGGTCCCGCGAATACAGCCCGCGTGGCGCAGCGCAAACAGGACATCGCTTTTGATGTTGGCGATCCGCGGTTTTGTCAGTCCGCATTGTTGGGGGTGGAGCTTCTTGAAGAAGGCGCGGTAGAAGCTGGGATCCGCCGGAAGATAGCGCAGATCCTTGCCCATCAGTTTGCCCAGTGAACGGATTGCCGAGCAAACGTTGCGACGGCGCTGCACCTCCAATCCATCGTCCTTCTGAATGCGCTCGATGACATCCTGCAGCGATAACTGCTCGGCGGTCGTGAACGGATTGCGATCGCTTCCATTAACCATCTTACCCTCCATAATGTTGACTATACACGGACAATATAGGACAAGTGAAGACATAAACTGACAAAAAGAAAATATAATTAAAATACATACAAGTCACACTACGCTTGTTATTTACATAGATATTCATTATTACTAAACATATTATTGACATCATTGGACAACAGCGGACATGAATACTCACGCATCACGCCGCACCCTGATGAACGCCTGAAGGTCGGGCTCGCTGATGCGCAACTGTCGACCGATGCGATGGGCGACCAGATCGCCGCTGTCGATCCAGCGACGAACCGTCTTCGTCGAGACCTGAAGGTGTTCAGCCGTCTTACTGATGGTCAGCAGGGTGGGGATGGCGGCCTTGAGCATGTGGATGGGGTCAGCCGTCATGGCGTCTTCTTTCATCGGTGGGAATGGGGTCGGCGTGTGCAGAAGGAGAAACGGACCGCGTCGATGACTGATCGGCAGCAAGGCTGTTCCGGGCTGCCTGGCGGGCGAGAAGGTGGACAAGGTCGGCCAGAGCCTGATCGGGCCTAACAGATTTGGACCTGCTGCCATGCCGGATTTGCAAGATGCGTTCATTCGTTCGTCGAGGGTGACAATTCATGAACGCGAGTGTGACTGAATATTGAGTGTCAATTCTCGGGGGGTTTTGACACTTTTTTCACTTTTTCGACTAAATCTATTAGCAGACGTTCTCCCGCATTGTGACCGTATTTTCGACAATCCCAGACGCTGTCGTAGACTTTTTTTGCGACTTCGTTCTTACCCCTCCCCGCCATTAAGGACTTTCGATAATTTATTATCGCTTTGGCATAGTCACGATCGTCGCGATCGCTGAAGAAATAGCCGTGTTGGCTCAGGGCTCGAGCTACCTTCTGAGCTGCTTCTCTGAGTTTCGTCCCAGAATTCATGAACAAAGAAACTACCGCTGCCGCGTGCCCGCGAAATGCCGCATCATCGTTCGAAACAGGCCTACGACCATGCGGAACGTCTTGTGTGCGGCGCTCAAGGATTGGGTTTCGTCGACCCTCGTCCGCATCACCTAAAGCACCAATCATAGAACGGATCGGATGACGTATCTGCGCCTCAAACCCTTCGGCTCGAAGGAAGTCTTGAATCGCCATGAGGGCGGCAACAATGCCTTCCCGTTCAAAGTTTACATTGCCCTCATTGAAGGACACTGTTTTGAACATTGTTACGGCAGCCTCGAGCCGTTCGCGGAGTTCTTGCAGGCGGGCCTCATGAGAACGGAGCTTTTGCAGTCGTGATTCGGTCATTCTGATACCCCGATTTGCCCCCCGCCACTTGACGTGACCCCTGGACGCTTCTCACAGGAACGTATCAAACGGGTACTTCCGCATTAAATCCGATAACTTCAGCTTTGCAAAGGATTGTGTTGCAAAACTCGATTTTCAGCGGATTTTCTGTGTCCGCTTATAGTAATAGCGGACATTTTCTCTCCCGCTTTCGGCTGATGCCGATGCGGGGGTTTGTTTTCTGGTTTGTTGTTTCGGTTTTTCACATGGTTTTCAGCCTGTCACCGGGATGGGTGGCGGTCTGCTGACGTATCGCGCCAGTTTACGAAGGTTTTGTGCGGTGGCGGTTAGCAGCACCTCGTCACGGGCGCCGCTCAGTCCGCGTAGCCTGAGCCGATCCAGTTTGAATATGTTTTTCATGTGGGCGAAGGCCATTTCCACCTTCTTGCGCTCGTCGCTCATGATCTTGAAAGCCTTCGTTTTGGTTAACGCCCGGGCATGGTCACGGGCATCTTCATTGATGTCGCGCGGAACTTTACGGAACGGGGTGTTGGGACAACACTGTTTCTTCCGCGGACAGGGGCGACAATCTTTGGTCTTAGCCAGATAACGAAGGGTGTCTTCATGAACATTGCCCGTCGTCTTTAGAATGTTGCCACGTGGGCAGCTATATACGTCACGATCCTCGTCATATGTGAAGTCGGCGCGGGAGAAGGTGCCGTCCGTGCGCTTGCTCTTGTCCCAGACGGGAACATGTGGATCAATGCCACAGTCAATGAGAGCCTTCAGGGTCTTGCTCGATCCATAAGCCGTATCGGCGGCAAGGCGTTTGGGTTTGAGGCCAAAGTTATTGATCACGCGCTGGACCATTGATACGCAGACCCGGTTCTCCTCAATACGATTGGCACGAGTGCCCTCGGCACCAACGATGACGCCCAACTTATTGTCGATCAGATAATTAGCGTCATAGACGAAGACCGGCCGGACCTTCTGCTTTTTAGTTGCCCAGGTGGCTTGTGGATCGGTTAAGGAGATGGCCTTGGGCGTCTTCGCCCGTTTGCTGCCCTTGGCCTCGTTCGGCTCATCTCGATCGAGTGCATTCAGATACTCCGTAACCGCCCGCGACGCCTCCTTGTCATCAGGCCAGTCGATCGGTTCGTCGCCGGGGGTTCGCTTGATCTGATCGACATCGGCCCTGATATAACTGGCATCGACCGAGAGCGATTGGCCTCCGACCAGCCCTTCCGAGATGCAAGCACCAACAACCGTCTCGAACACCTGACGAAAAACATCAGGCTCGCGGAACCGCTCATGACGGGCACGGGAGAATACCGAGTGATCGGGGATGGTGTCTTCAACATCCAAACGGCAAAACCAGCGATAGGCCAGATTAACCTGAACCTCCGAGCACAGTTGGCGTTCCGAACGAATGACGAAGACATAGCCGATGATCAGCATTCGTATCATCAGTTCCGGGTCAATCGAAGGACGTCCGGTATGACTGTAATAAGGTTCCAGTTCTCCGCGCAGCCAACTCAGATCAAGGACCGCGTCGATCCGGCGCACCAGATGATCGGAAGGAACGGCATCATCAAGGCAGAAGTTATAGAAAAACCGATCCTGAGAACTCTCCAACCGACCCATCATCGTACCGTCCTCCTGAATATCTTCAGGAAAATGGAATCACAAATTCAAGGGGCGATCAAGGTCGAGTTTTGCAACAGAATCCAAAGGAAAGCGGACCTTTTTGTAATCTCCTTTTTTCTTCTGCATTTGACCCAGATGTATGGACCGGCTGCCTTTCGCAATAGGATATTTGCAGGATATCGGAAGTCGCTGGTATGTATCCGGCCTGTTTGATCGGCTTGCGGGCCGTGGCCATGAAGGGAATAGGCACGCGCCTTGGTCTCATTGGCGGACAGGTTGGCCCATGAAGCTTGGGCAACCATTAGGGTCATCAGACTTTGGGTGCGTTTCTTGATCCGTTCCATGTAGTCATCTCAATCGCGAACTGTGACGAGGCTTTCGCGGTTTAAACCGCAGTCACCTCAATTCGGCTAGCATCAAATGCCTTGGAGTTCCTCAGAGCACTCCAGGCGATACGCGCAAGTTTGTTTGCCAAGGCTGCGGCCAGCTTGTTCTTGTGCATTCGTTGTGACGCCTGCTCAAGCCATGGCCCGAAGCTGAAGCGCTCCCAATTTTGGGGCCGCATCAGAATGATGTGAGCGGCCTGCACGAAGAGAGTTCGCAGATATCGGCTGCCCCGTTTTGAGATGCGCCCCAGAATTGGTTTGCCGCCCGTGCTGTATTGCCGGGGGACCAGACCGAGCCAGGCACCAAAATCGCGACCTCTCTCAAACGCCTCGCCCGTGCCGATTGCCGCCACCATGGCCGTCGATATAATCGGGCCGATGCCAGGGATGGTCATCAGGCGCAGACAATTGGCTTCGCACTCGCTGATTGTCTCGATTTCATTCGTGATGCCTTCAATGCGTTCGTCCAGACAGAGCCAGTCTTCGTAAAGCCCGACGATGATATCGCTCATGCGCGGCGATATCTCATCCTCGCGGTTTCCGTCTCAATAGTTAACTTGCCCCCGTCCGGCATGGCATCGCGCGCATTGATGGCGAGATTGAGAATCGCCGATTCAATTTGATGGGCATCCACTAAGGGCATTGACAAGTTAACTCACTGGCCCGGCCGAACTTAACGCGGTAGCTTCGGTGGATGACCCAAATTTCTTACAAACGCC
Organism: Rhodospirillales bacterium; assembly: GCA_018648445.1. The sequence goes on from JABGRG010000012.1 coordinate 40,652, forward strand.
ACCGATTTTCTCCATCCATCATCCAACATGCGGTTTGGCTGTATTGCCCTTTTCACGCTGAGTTTCCGTGATGTAGAGGATCTTCTCGCCGAACGCGGCCTTGATATTTCCTACGAGAGCGTTCGGTGCTGGTTTCTAAAGTTCGGCACCGGCTATGCCGGAAAGATAAGGCGCCGCAGACCGAGGCCAGATGGTCGGTGGCATTTGGATGAAATGTTCGTCTCCGTCGGTGGGCGCCGAATGTATCTGTGGCGGGCCGTTGATAGTGAAGGCGAGGTCTTGGATATTCTGGTTCAAGCGCGCCGAAATAAGAAGGCCGCGCGGAAACTGATGCGCAAACTTCTGAAAAAGCATGGGTTTTCACCAACGAAAGTCGTGACCGACAAACTAGGTTCCTATGGTGCGGCATTCCGCAATATGGATCTGATAGCCCTTCATGAAACGGGCCAGTACATGAACAACAGGGCCGAAAACTCACATCAGCCTGTACGACGACGAGAACGGAAGATGCAGGGGTTCAAGTCGCTAGGATCAGCCCAACGATTTCTTTCTATTCACTCCGCCGTTTACAACCTCTTCAATACGCAACGCCACCTCATTTCTCGAAAGACAAACAGGCAATTTCGCGATGAAGCTCACGCCCAATGGCGAGACATGGCACTGGCTGCGTAGCCAGAGGTTTGTTGGTGGTTTCTTGGTTTCGCGGCGGTTTAGTTGTCAATGCCCTCGTGCAGGCACGCCGCGACAAACGAGCGGCGACGAAGTTGATGCGGAAGTTGTTGAAGAAACAAGGCGTATCGCCGCAGTCCGTGGTCACCGACAAGTTGAGATCCTATCGCGTTGCGCTGAGGGATCTCGGTCTCGCTGCCCGCCAAGTTACCGGCGGGCATTCGAACAATCGCGCCGAGAATTCGCATCAGCCGGTGCGACGTCGTGAACGATCGTGGATTGGCTTCAAACGGGCGGGGCCGACGCAACGGTATCTGTCCGCACATGCCGCTGTCTACAACTGCTTCAACATCCAACGCCATCTCATAACCAGACGCACCTTGAAGGCCTTCCGGGATGCCGCTTTTGCCGACTGGCGGATGGCGATCGAGGCGGCATGACCCTGGTCGCTGTGTTCGGCATGCGGCCGGCTACGCTGCAAAGCCGTGACAGAGCCTGTCAAAGCCTGTCAAAACCATTACGCGGCCTGCGGTTTTACCCCGAAATCGGAATTTTCAAATTGGTCGAAAATTGGGCTAGCCCAACCGTGCCCGCTCAAAATCGGCGGCCGCCGCGTCGCTCATGTCATCGGTGGCCAAGGCGTCGGCCACTTCCGGAGCCAGAGTGAAGGTATCGTGCCCTAGGGCCAATAGGTGTTCGATCTGCTCCACAGATCGCAAAGACGCTATCAGGATACGGGTCTGCGAACCCGATTTGTCGCGGATCGAACGCATTGACTCGAGAATGCCGTCTGCGTCCCTGTCCGCTTCCAAAAGGCGGCCGTAGTAAGGCGCGATATAGGCGGCATCCAACATTGCGGCCGCGACCATCTGATGGGCCGCATAGGCTGCGGTCAGGGTGAGCGGAACCTTCGCATCGGCAAGAATTTTGGCCGCCGCCAATCCTTCCGCCGTCGACGGAACCTTTACCTTGATTTTATCCCAAAGTCCGGCGATGCGCAGTCCGGACTCGGCTAGTTCCCCGGCGTGCGGCCCGGTGGCCTGAATGTGCAGTTCCGCCAGCCCCATGTGCTTCGCATCGTTAACAAGCGTTTGGTAGGTGCCCATATTTACGGGCCTTCCTTCGCGTGTAAGAATTAGCGGATTGGTCGTGGCTCCGTAGGCCCATCCCCGGCACATGAAACGCTCCCAGTATTTCGGATCGGCGCTGTCGACGAGCAGTCTCAGGGTCATTTTCGAGCGTTCCGTTTGTTAGACTGGTAAAGAAAAGCGTCAATTTATTCACGCGACAACATAATTCTTTTCTTTCATCAATGATACCTTGTCAGGCGGGCAGGTTGGTGTCTATCGTTCAAATCCTGGCGCTGCTTGTTGATGGCAAAGTATCCTGTTTGGAACCATCCATGATGTTTGTCCGAGGTAAGAAATGATTCTGTGTTGCGGTGAGGCCCTTACTGATTTTCTGCCGGTAAAAACCGAGGCCGGCGATTTTGCCTTTCAGCCGTTTAACGGAGGATCCATCTACAACGTCGCCATCGCCCTCGGACGCCTTGGTGCCGATGTCGGTTTTTTTGGCGGCGTCTCCGAGGATCTTTTCGGCCGAAGCCTGGCCGAAGGCTTGAGGGCCAGTAATGTCGATCTGTCCTTTGCGGTGCGAAGCGAACGCCCAACGACACTGGCCTTTGTGAAATTCGATGAGGGCGACGCCGAGTACGCCTTTGTCGATGACGGATCGGCAGGCCGCATGCTTTCCGAAACTGATATCCCGAATCTGCCGGCGACCGTCACAACACTGCATTTCGGATCAATCTCCCTGATTCCCAAACCGGGCGGTGCCACCTTCGAAACCATGGCCGTCCGCAACGCGGGAAAACGCCTCATTAGCCTGGACCCCAATATTCGGCCGGGCCTGATCCGGGATCGCGACGCCTATCTGCGCCGCTTCGAGGCCCTGGTTGGTTGTGCTGATATCCTGAAACTCAGCGACGCCGATCTTGCTTGGTTGGCGCCCGAAGCGGACGCCGGAACCCTCGCACACGAGTGGACCGATCGAGGCGTCGGGCTCGTGGTCCTGACACGAGGGCGCGAGGGCTCCATTGCTTTCACGGCAGGCGATAAGGTCACGTGCAAACCGCGCCAAGTCCGCGTCGCCGACACAATCGGTGCCGGCGATACCTTTATGGCCGGGATGCTCGCCTATCTCGAAAATGCCGGAGTCCAGACTCCCGAAGGTGTAGCGGGTATGGATCGGAACGCCCTGACGGCGGCCCTGGATTTTGCGACCGGGGCGGCGGCAATCACGGTGTCACGCTCCGGTGCCAATCCTCCCTGGGCAGACGAAATGAACAATGGGACCAATTTCGGAATATCTTGAGCATCAGGATCGGCGTACCGACCCCAAATTGGGCCGTTGAAAGCGCCCTCGACTGATCCTTCAGGCTGGAGGCAATAAGTTTTGTATCTCGGTATCGATATCGGCACCTCGGGGGTGAAGGTCGTATTGACCGACGAGGATCAGACAGTTCTTGGCACGGCAAATGCGCCGTTGGCGCTCAGCCGCCCCAAATCGCTGTGGTCCGAGCAGAAACCGGATGACTGGTGGCGCGCGACCGGCGCGGCCATGGCGGTTCTTCGGCGAGATCATCAAAGGGCCGTGGCCGCCGTGCGCGGCATCGGCCTGTCGGGCCAGATGCACGGGGCGACGCTGCTGGATGCTTCCGACGAAGAATTGCGCCCGGCAATCCTTTGGAACGACGGCCGTTCTGAGGCGGAATGTGAGGCGTTGGAAAAAACCTGTCCGCGCCTGCGTGCCATCACCGGCAATCCGGCCATGCCGGGTTTCACGGCGCCCAAGCTGCTTTGGGTGCGCGATCACGAACCCGACGTGTTTGGGCGTATCCGGCGTGTCCTGCTGCCCAAGGATTATGTCCGCCTGCGCATGACCGGCGAGGCCGTCTCCGACATGTCGGATTCGGCCGGAACCCTGTGGCTGGATGTAGCGGCGCGCGATTGGTCGGACGAGGTTCTGGCGGCGACGGACCTGAGCCGCAAACATATGCCGCGCCTGGTCGAGGGCAGCGCGCCGGGGGGAGTCCTGCGCGCCGACGTGGCTGCCGAATGGGGGGTGCCGACAGGCATTCCGGTGGCGGGCGGGGCCGGTGACAACGCCGCTGGCGCGGTCGGTATCGGTACGATGACGCCGGGACGGGCCTTTTTATCGCTGGGCACGTCCGGGGTCTATTTCGTCGCCAATGGCGCCTTTTCGCCGAACCCCAAGCGGGCCGTGCATGCCTTCTGCCATTGCCTGCCCGGCATGTGGCATCAGATGAGCGTGTTCCTAAGTGCGGCGAGCTGCCTCACTTGGGCGGCCGATATTCTCGGCGCTGAAAACGAGGTCGCCCTGCTGGGCATGATCGAAAGTGGAAGCCCCGGTCCGTCGGACGAGATCTTTCTGCCGTATCTTTCGGGCGAGCGGACACCGCACAACGATCCCAACGCCAAGGGCGTGTTCTTCGGCCTGACCCATGACAGCAACCGTGCGGCGTTGGGCCGCGCCGTTCTGGAAGGCGTCGCCTTTGCCTTCGCCGACGGCCAGGACGCCCTAACGGGCGCCGGCGCCGAGATTGACACGGTATCGGTCATCGGCGGCGGTTCACGCAGCCGGCTGTGGGGAGAAATCCTCGCTTCTGTTCTCAACCGGCCATTGACCTACCACGCGGGTGGCGAGGTCGGACCTGCCTTTGGCGCAGCGCGGTTGGCGCGATTGGCGGCCACCGGCGAAGATCCGGCCGCCGTTTGCACCCCGCCGCCCGTAACCCGCGTCATCGAACCCGACCCCACACTTGCTGACCAATATGCGGCCCGCCTGCCACGTTTCAGGCGTCTGTACGAAAAGCTTAAAGACGAGTTCAGGTGCTGAAAAAGCACTGGCGACTTAACCGCGAAACCAAGAAACCACTAACAAACCTATGGCTACGCAGCCAACGCCATGTCTCGCCATTGGGCGTGAGCTTCATCTCGGATTTGCCGATTGGTCTTTCGTGAGATGAGGTGGCGCTGCGTGTTGAAGAGGTTGTAGACGACTGAGTGAACCGCAAGAAATCTTTGAGCTCACCCTGGTGACTTGAACCCCTGCATCTTTCGTTGGCGTTGTCGTGAGGGCTGATGTGAATTTCCGGCCCGGTTGTTCTTATACTGGCCCGTCTGGGATATTGGCGCAAAATGGAGGACTCTCTTTAGAAGAATATCCGTCTTGTTTTTGGCAATCCTGATTGAAGATGGAATTTCTCTTCGCTAACAATAAGGTCAGAACGATTTTGGCCACGGTGAGGTTCTCCGAATGAACTGGGATGATGAGGCGCAGATAATACCAACGAGCATTGAATGAGACTCATTTTGGGGTTTCCAAACGCTCAATATTCTGAATCAATGAGGCGAACGGATTTGGAGGTTCGCCATGGGTAGAGCGGTTGCGTTACGGGAAGATTTTGATGGTCCGGGATTGCGGCGATTGGCCAAGGCGTCGAAGGATGCGGGTCAGAGCCGCCGTCTTCTTGCGCTGGCGGAGATTTACGCTGGCGGTCGTCGTACGGATGCGGCGGGGGTTGGAGCTGTTGGGCTTCAGGTTATCAGGGACTGGGTGCTGCGTTTCAATGCCAAGGGACCGGATGGTCTGATTGACGGCAAGGCGACGGGTCAGCCGTCCAGGCTCGACGACGGGCAACGCCGGGCGCTTGCACGGATTGTTGAGGACGGGCCGATCCCGGCGATCCACGGGGTGGTGCGCTGGCGTCGGAAGGACCTGGCGCTTTGGATATTTGAGGAGTTTCATGTCTCGCTTGAGGAGTCCAGCGTAGGCCGTGAACTGCGCGCGCTGGGGTTTCGCAAGATTTCGGCGCGCCCGCGCCACAGGGGGCAAAACGAGTTCGCCGTTGATGATTTTAAAAAAACTTCCCCGTCAAGTTGGACGAGATCCGCAAAGGCCTCCCAGCCAATACCGAGATAGAAATCTGGTGGTAGGATGAAGCGAGGGTCGGTCAGAAGACCAAGCTCACGCGGCGCTGGGCACCACGCGGCAGTCGACCCACAGCACCCAAGGACCAACGTACAAAATCGGCCTATATCTTCGGCGCTATCTGCCCCGAACGCGGGGTCGGCGCGGCTCTCATCCTGCCCCGCTGCAACACCGAGGCCATGCAATGGCACCTTGACGAAGTCTCATCTCAGGTGACGCCGGGCGCCCACGCCGTGCTCATCGTCGACCGGGCCGGGTGGCACACCACCGGCAAACTCCTGATCCCGTCCAACATCACCCTTTTGCCCCTGCCGCCAAGGGCGCCCGAGTTGAACCCCGTGGAAAACATATGGCAGTTCATGCGCGACAATTGGCTATCCAACCGCATTTTCAATTCATACGACGATATCGTCGCCATGTGCTGCGATGCCTGGAACAAGCTTATCGATCAACCGTGGAAAATCATGTCCATCGGTCGCCGTCAGTGGGCGCATGGGTTCTGATTAATGCTCGCTGGTATTAGTTACCGTAGGATACAATACGTCGACGGCGCTCAGCCCGAAATTGACGTAACGCGGAACCTAGTATTCCAGCCAAATCTCACTTTTTGTCGGATTTCCTCCGCCATTGCTGCTTGAAAGGGCCGCGATGGTGGCGGTTTCTGCTAATAAATCAAAGGGTTGTTTGAATGTGGCAACCACCTCGCCATCCTCCCAAGTGCAGTTCGATAGTACAAAATTGAGAAGACGGCGTTTTTCCCGTGCATCCTGGCGTTCGAACAAGGACTGGGCGTTCCGGGCGAGTTCGAGAAGCTGTATCCCCTCGTTCATATAAGATTTCTCAGCGTGCTGATGGCGTTCTATTTCACGAAGGCAGCGGTTCTGTTCTTCGCGCCATTCCTCCGACATCTTGTCAAAGAAGGCCGTGTCGACCCGTCCATCAAGCTTGTCCACGTACATGGCGTTGATCCGATCACCCAGGCGCTTGTTTTCCGCTTCCAAGCGCTTGATCGCTTCTTCGTGTTCGCGCCGTTCATCCGCATGGCTGGCGTGCAGGGCGTCCCGCACCCAATCCAGGACCTCGTCGTCGAAGTGAAGGCGACCCAGCATATCCGTGAATTGCTTTTCCAGGATTTCCTCGCGCACATGCTTGCGACGGCATGATGCTGGCTCACCCTGGCACTTATCGGCATATCCGGTGCAGTGGTAGTAAATATATTTCTGCTTCTTGATCTCGCCAACCACCGAGCACCCACACTTGGCGCAGGCGATCAGGCCGGAGAAAGCAAAGTTATGCTTTGAGCGCTTCGGCTTTTTCGTGTTGCGTCCGTCCATAACGCCCTGGACCCGTTCCCATAGATCAATGGTAACCAGTGGCTCGTGCTTGCCTTCGTAGCGTTTACCGTTCCAGTCAAACTGCCCCGTATAAATCCGATTTCGTAGAATTGTATGAACCGTGCTGACCGGGACCTTGTTTCCGCTTTTCTTGTAAACCAGACCCTCGGCGCGGGCCAGTCGGGTCACATCCTTGAGCGAATGCTCGCCGGTGGCGTACCAGCTGAACAGTTTGGATACGATGGAGGCGACCTCAGGGTCGGCTTCGATGGTCTTCCTACCGTCTGTGCCGGTGATGTTTCTGTAGCCGAGTGGGGCCTTGGTCGGCCAGACGCCCTGTTCCGCCTTTTCAAGCTGCCCCTTGCGGGCTTCCTCGGAAAGATTGTCGATGTAGTTCTTCGCCATTAGCACTTTGATGCCGTGCATGAATTTTTCTGACGAGCGCGATTCTCGGGATAGAATCACCCCTTCTTTCGGGAAGTGAATTTCCGCGTCCAGTTCATCAATGGTCACCCAGTCCTTGAGATTTCGGTAGAGCCGGTCGGTCTTCTCGACCAGCAATATCCGAACCATGGGATGGGCGCGGAGGTAGGCCACCATTTCGCCAAAGGCGGCACGGCCCGTGGTCTTGGCGGTTTCAACGTCAATGTATTCCTGCGTGACGGATATACCTTCCTGTGCGGCGTAGTCTTTGAGCAGCTTGATCTGCGCCGGGATGGAATAGCCCTCTTTCTCCTGTTCCTTGGAGGAAACGCGGGCGTAGATCACCGCCCGGCGAACTTCACCGGAGGCTTGATTGGTGGGGTTGTCAGTTTTCTTTTTCATATTGTTTAGTGTAACCTAAACATGCTGTTTTTGCAAGTTTCATCATGCCACCCAATAACGTCCTGAGGAATAGATCGGTCCATTCGGGTGCTGAGCGCGATGAAATGGTGACGACGGTGGACGAAGAAAAGACTGCAAACTTTCATCTTCGGCAAAGTGCTTAAAACCATTGCGCCTCAATGCGGCGATTGCATTATCCTCCGACGGAAACGTGATTTCATCAAAAACTCCGCTCGTATCGCCGATAAAATAAATGCACACGCCACTGTCGGACATCGGCTCGACCAGAGCCCAATTCTGTTGAAGCATCTCAACTACCTTGACCCAGAAGTCATCCGATTTTATCGAAACGGCTTCAGTCATGCTGCGGCCTCCCTTTTCTCACCTTGGGCCAGAGAGGCCCGCAAACCATTGAGGTTGGCGGTCGGCGTCTGCGCGCCGGAATAGTCGATGCCGATGTATCTATCGAACGACCTGTTCATTCCCTTTCTGCCTTTGACATGACGTGCTGACAATAGCTGCAAAGGCCGCCGTCACCGTATCGGTAGTCATCAATGCTTAATGATGCGCTGCACACCGCGCATTCATAACCATTGAGGCTGAAATCGCAATTTACGCAATTGCCTTCATCGACCACGTACATGTCCAGACCGCACTCGGGGCAGTTTTCGAGTGGTGGTTCTCCTCCGTCTTTCATGGCGAGGTAGGCAGCGCCTTGCATTGATAGCCTAAGGGCTTTTTCGAATGTAGATACCGCTTCCGAAGTCTCGCTGCACTTGGAGCACACCAAGTGCAGGTCACTCAGTGATGATGCCGCATCCGACTCATTCTTGAGCAGAGAAGATGAGCAATTTGGGCAGCGCAATTCGCCGACTGAAACTTCCAGCGCATCGCTATTCCATTGAATGTTTTCGAAGGTGGTCCTGCACGCTTCCTCCTCAGCTTTGAAAACTTTGGCCTCGTCGAGAAGTGCGTTCCAGGCGTCCTGCCCGAGAAGTTCGCCCGGATCATCTTCAAGTTCGGTCACAATGATGGATCGGATGATCGGCATCGCATCCGCGATTGCTTCCTGGATCAGCGCGGGCGCGTGTGTTGGATGCAGATGTTCGATGTCATTGCGGATTTCCGCTAAGCGTTTCAAATTCGACAGATCGACGGCGAGTTCAAGCTGTTTGAACATCTCTTCTATCTCAAACCGATCAACTGTCTTTTTTCCGGCTCCAACAAACCGAACGCCACCATTCGGGTCTTTGATAGCCTTCTTGTTCTTCATGATCAGTATGTCATTCGAGTTTGGTGGCGAAAGGAGGCGCAGAACTTCCTTGCATAGCAGCAACACGCCTGAATAGAGGTTACGTACCGCAGAAATCACTCGGCGCTCATCCTTGGATGCAAAATCCTCCAGGCCAAGTTGGATCGACACAACGGCATTTTGAAGCAGCGGGCTCATTCCGTTCCCTCTAGTTCAGCATCTGTCTCCGGGACGGCATGCTTGATGGCGAAGGTCACAGTTTTGCCAGAGGCAAGGATTTCTCTAATGAGCGGACCAAGAATGGCCGATTGTTCGATTGAAGTACCTACCCAGGAGCCCGAGACGAGATTGACGAACTCCGTGTTGTTGATGCGACGCCCCACATTCTGAAAGGATAGCACATTGCCGCCCTTCGGGCCTTTCAGCCTGCCCGCTGCGTTAGCCCGTTTCCAAAGTTCGAGAGGAAGATAGATGCCTTTGAATAAGCCTTTGTCATCCGGGTTAAAGACAACACGAGGGCAGAACTTCAAAAAGAACGGATTCTCAGAAAACCGATACCCATCGGGATCGTTGCCTGAGCGAATTTTACTCAGTTCCGCAAGCAACTCCTCCATTCGTGCGATTTCTTGAACGAATTGATCACCCGCTTGCCATCGAAACTCGGCCTGGTCGTTGCCTTTCTCCATGGCCTTGTATTGGACCATGACGAAGGATTTATAGGCTTCATTGAAATAAATCAGGTCGGCACCGGTCTGCTGCTCAAGTGGCAGTCGGTTCGCCATGATGACGGTTAAACGCACCGAGGGGTCCTGCTCCTTTTTGAACACCTTGGAGCCATAATGCGTTGTCTCTCCGATGGCCTCGAAGCCTGGCATCGTCGAAAAATCGGCTAGAAGCATTGCATCTTCACGAACCTGAGCACCAGGAAGGCCGTCCAGAAACGACTGCTGGGAACCAGCCGCAGGTTGCCATTCCAGAAGGTCATCCTTCGCGATGCCGCTAATCTCCAGTGCGATCCCAAGAGTCTCTTTCTGAAACGCGAGGTTTTCTTTTGCCCGTGGCTCCAGAAGAGCCAGTGCTTTTCGACGCCGTTCCGAATAGCGGGCCAACCGTCCAGCAATAGATGAGTCCAGATCAACAATCCGGTCAACAAAGGCACCGAGGGTTTTAGGTGGGAGGATTCCTCCAATCGCTAGCACCCGTTTCAGATGGGCTTGAACTCTTTTGGGAACGCCATCTACGAGTTCACTAAAGCCGATTGGCCGGGCGAGTGCCGTCAAGTCCTGCATGTTGAGGCGGGAAAGACCGGTTCCTGCTGATGCGCCTCTCTTGCCGTCTGCAATGTGCGTGATCTTCTCGTATTCAAACGATGCAAAAACCACAAGCGGGGCTCGACGACTATGCGCGAAGGCCGGCACGGGTTCAGCAATATAAGGGGTTGAGCTATAGAAGGACCCGCCGTGCTCAGTTTCATCCAGTAGTAAGTCACGCCGATCCGACGCGACATTCAGCACATAACCAGCCGCTTTAATGCTCATCCTGCCGCGCCTCCGCCCGAGTCATGTGCAGGTGCGGATTTCCCTTCTCCGCATGCTTTGGCAGCGACAACGCCAACAAGAGCCGAGTTCAAGGCCATCATGGCACTTTGAAGATGAAATAGATCGACATAGTATTCGCCATCAACCGGTAGGTCGATCTTGCTGGCTTTGTCGTAATTCTGGCTATATCGGAAAGCTGTCGATCCGGGATCGAGAGCGGCCAATTCATTTAGTCGATTGCTGATCCAGTCGGGTAGATCGGCACCAAACTCAGCCTTTATGAAGGCCTGAAAGTCGTCTGCAAGGCTGGACAAATTGTGTGTCTTGCCTGCACCGCCCAGGACTGATTTCAGAAATAGCTCGATTGAGTGTCGGTAAAGATAAAGAACCGGATTGGCGAGACGATAGTCCTCCCACTCACCCATGCGGATCGTCTCAACCAACAGGTTGGCGGCATCAAAATACTGCTGCCCCATATGTTGGAATGTTGAATTTGCCATGCCGCCGATCAAAAAACCCGGCGGACCATCGGAAGGGTCGATCCGTTCTTGCTCGACGGTCGGCTCCTCAAAAAGAGGGCGCGTCATTTGTTCTTCCGAGAAACCGCTCATGCCGCCTCCTGATCCTCGCCCGGTGTCAGTGCCTCGTGCAGCAGGGCTTCGAGGAGGCGTTGGCGGGTGGTGTCAGCGGTGGCGAGGCTGGCCTCCAGCCGGTCGCACAGCGCCATCAGTTCATCGACCTTGGCGACGATGCGGTGCTGTTCGGCGAGGGGTGGGAGGGGGATCGCCGTTTCGTTGATCTGCTTCGCGCTAAGGTTTGGAATCGCAGTGCCGAGCGAGATGCTCAGATTGCGTGCGACGATTGTCTCGAAAAAGAACCGAATAAAGTGGATGTTCATTTGGAAGGGCTCAATCCGTCCTACGCGCTGATTGAGCAAAAGACGTTGCCCGGTTGTGTTGAAGGCAGTCTTGCCTGTCGTTGCACCAGACATTGCAAGCAGGAGCGCGCCGTCCGGTATCCAGATTTCTTCCGATGCTTGCAAGGCAATTTTCTGAGGAACTCGGGCGGCATTTGAAAGACTAACAGCACCATCCTGCAGGTCTCCAATGCGGACCACGGGGATACCTTCATTGCCAAAATCGGCGCTCTTGAAGGCCAAGCCGTTCCAAAGCTTGACGACTTCACCCAAGCGGACGCACACCCAGTTGCCTGGTAAGCCAAATTCACGCTCATTGGATTCCACCGGCTCCAACGGCTTCTGAACGCGTATTAGGCCAGCAGCGACACGTTCTGCTTTCTCTCCAGCAATTCGCTTCAACAACGCCGACGCCGGTTCGTCCGCCGGATCCTGCTCCACCAACTTGCCATGCACAGCGAGGTTGAGGATGGTTTGACGAAGGGCCTTGATCTGGTCGGGGCGGGTGGTGAGTGGGGCGAGGTTGTCGAGGGCGAAGGCGGCGTGGTTCTGAAATGTCTCCGGGTCAGGATCGGGCGCATTGAGACGGGCAAGGCTTGCCGCCGCCAGCCGGTCCCGCGTCGCTTCTCGCTGCACCCGTGCCGCCTCCAGTCGGTCGCACAGCGCCATCAGTTCATCGACCTTGGCGGTGATGCGGTGTTGTTCGGCGAGGGGTGGGAGGGGGAAAGGCGACACAACGGCGTCTTCAGTGCGTAACCGTGGCATTTTGGTTCCCTGACCAAGGCGTGTCACATATTCCACGAAGTCGGGACGTCTTAAGGCAAGCGCGCAATACTCCGAGCAGAGAGGTACAATCGGACGAATGGCAACGATTTCAGTTGTCGAATAGCCGGGCTCATCCGCAACGAGAACCTTCGTCAGGTAAGGTCGGAGTTTGCCGTAAAGAATGTCGCCAATCTGAAACTGGGATTTCGTGCTCTTGGATTCTCGATCCGCAACGCTCATACGATTAAGGAGGCGTCCTGTTTCCTTCTCGATATCCTCCAGTTCCAGTAGCCACTGCGAAGGATCGAGCGACTTCGGTTCGCGCTTCGCTCCGGCATCGTAAAGAAAGACGGTCCCAAGCGAGACCCAGCCCCAGTTTTCGGGAAGTTCGTGCGGCGCGTCGGCCATCATGGGGTCCAGCGCCGCCTTCTTCTTGATCTTCCCCGCCTTCACCAGCCGAGCCTTCTCCGCCGCGATCCGCTTTAACAACTCCGATGCAGGTTCGTCCGCCGGGGCTTGCTCTACCAGTTTCCCCCGCACAGCCAAATCAAGGATGAACCGTCGCAGACGAGCGATAGCATCAGGCGCGTCGGCGATCTGTTCGTAATGGGCGAGCAATTGGTCAGCGTTCATCGCGTCAAGGCCTCCGCCAGGATTGCCTTTAACTGGTCGCGCAGGGATGCCGCCTCTGCCTCAGCGGCGGTCAGTTCCCCCAGAAGCTCCTCAGGATCGCCGTGGTTGGCGTCCACCGTATGGGGGTTCTTGATGTCGAGGTTATAGCCGCGTGCCTTGATGTCGTCGGCTGACACCTTCCAGGCGCGTTCGGTTTCCTCGCGGCCCACGCGCTTGGCTCCGCCCCACCAGTCGATGCAGCCTTGCAGATGTTCCAGCCGGATCGGCTTGGTCATGGAATAGGCTTTCTGGCCATCGGGCACCTGGTGTTCATAGAACCAGATGTCCTTGGTCGGTTCACCCTTTTCGAAGAACAACAAATTGGTGCCGATTGAGGCATAGGGGCGGAACACGGAATTGGGCAGGCGGACAATGGTGTGGAGATTGCATTCCTCCATCAGGTGTTCCTTGAGCCGGGTTTTGACGCCTTCACCGAACAGAGAGCCATCGGGCAGGACGACAGCGGCGCGTCCGCCCGGTTTGAGCAGGCGCACGATCAGGGCGAGGAACAGGTCCGCCGTTTCCTTGGTGCGAAAGTGCTGTGGGAAGTTGGACTCAATGCCGTCTTCCTCCTTACCGCCGAAGGGCGGGTTGGTCAGCACGATG
>JABGRG010000249.1 GCA_018648445.1 Rhodospirillales bacterium
GGCCGAATCCGCGCTGCACAAGTAATGGATTGTCGAGGCCACGTCTTGAGGCGTGCCGATATGTCCCATGGGGATACGCGGGATCAAGGTTTCATATTCGGGCTGGATCATCTCGGTCCCAATTTCACCCGGGGCAACGGCGTTGACGCGCACGCCCAGTTCGGCGAATTCGTTGGCCATTTCCCGGGTCATCCCCGACAAGGCCGCTTTGGAAATTGAATAGGCTGAGCCGGCAAAAGGATGGATCATATGGCCGGCGATAGAAGTGATATTAACGATTGCTCCCTTCCCCCGATGCAACGCCGAGGCAAAGCCGCGCGCCAGTTTGAGCGGTGCGAAGAGGTTCAATTCAAAGACTTCGTGCCAGGCATCTATGTCACCGTTCAGACATCCCAGCCGTTCCTTGAAAGAAGTCTTGGGCGACATGCCGGCATTGTTGACCAGACCATGCAGGGGACCGTCGCCTAGGATCGCATTTGCGGTTTCGATGAACTTGGCAAGGCTCACCTCGTCACCCAAATCAGTGGCAATGTGCGACGTCCAATTGGGATCGCGTTCGCACTCCTTCGGCGTCTCGTCACGCGAACAAGTGATGATGCGCCACCCCCTTTTCAGGAAGCATATGGCGGTGGCGTGGCCGATGCCCCGACTGGCCCCGGTGATGATAACCGTCTTGCGTTCGTCGCTCATGGTTCGACGTTAAGCGAAAATGCAGGCTCTTTCCACGGACGATTGTGATCTCGGATCGCGCCTTTCTATGAATTACCCCCTCAGCGGACGATATCCTTAAGTTTTTCATAGAGGTAGAGGCCGATCCTTCGCGAACCGGGTGGCGTAGTGTGGAAAAAGTCGTAAGTGTCGTTTTCACCGAAGAAAACATCGCTGGCGAGGTCGATGCATATGGCCTTGAGTTCACCGCACACCTGCATGGTCTTTCTATTAATGGCCATCTGGTCGGCGTAGCGGCCATCATGAAGGGTTCCATCCTTCATGACCGGGTTCAGAACGCGGCCGCCGACCACGCGATAGTCAGCTCGGTGCTGTGTAACAAAAATCGGCCGGGCACCGAAAGCCTGGATGCGCCACGTTAATTCGCGCAGGCGGCCCTCGTAAGCGGCGAGCTTGGACACGTGTTTTCGTTCCGCCGCCTCGACGTCGGGCAATTGCGTCGGCTCTTGCCATTCAAGACCGTTAAAACCGCCGCTGGCATGCGTCAATCTAGCGTCGCGAGCTCGTACCATGCCCCGAATATTTCTAAAAAGGCCGTATAGCGCACTGTTATTCATCAAAAAGCGTTTCGTATGGTGCGACCAGGCAAACAGGCTGTCGCTTTCTGCAAAGTATCCTTGGTCCATCGTGAGAAGATCGTTGATACCAACGTAGACAAGGGCGTAGCGCGCCTTCAGGTCGGGAATCTTAGGAAACCACAAATCGAAGTTCTTGATATGCCCGATGGTCGACTGACCATCGACGCCGGCGTTAACCACTACGACCTCGTGACCGTGACGGCGGAATTCTTGGCCTAGGACGGCGCTCCA
>JABGRG010000136.1 GCA_018648445.1 Rhodospirillales bacterium
GGGGCGTGTCCACGACCGGAACGGCGGTTTTTCTGATCTTTCGGATGTCGTCACGCGCCCCTTCCGATGCGCCGCATCGCTGCGGGACACGCTCCTAACCGAAAGGGCAGAAAGACCGTCTCTATGGGTCATTATCCGTGGTCCTTGGTATAAAGCACCGCCGTTCCCCAGAGCAAGGAAAACGGCCACTCGCAATCAAATTCCCATCAATTCGCGCATATGCACGGCGACCCCGGCGGCAAGCGCATCAAGGTCGTATCCACCCTCCAGCGTGGAAACAGCCTTGCCGCTACAAAACTCGTCGGCCACTTTCAAAATTTCGGCGGTAACCCATGCAAAATCTGGCGTTTTCACGCGCAGTTGCGCTAAGGGGTCTCTGGCGTCGGCATCGAAGCCAGCCGAAATCATAATGAAATCGGGCTCAAATGCGCGCAGGGCCGGCAAAATTTTGTCACTATAGGCGCGCCGGAATTCCTCGCTTCCGGAACCCGGAGCCAACGGCACATTGACGATATTGCCAACCCCGGTTTCTGTCTCGTGCCCGGTTCCGGGAAAAGCCGGCATCTGATGGCTGGAGCCGAAGAACAGGCTGGGATCGGATTCGAACACGGCCTGAGTGCCATTGCCGTGATGGACATCAAAATCGATTGCCGCAACTTTTTTGCAGCCGTGAACCTGCCGCGCGCGCTGCGCCCCGATGGCAATATTATTAAACAGGCAAAACCCCATGGCCTCAGCCGGTTCAGCGTGGTGTCCGGGCGGGCGTACGGAACAAAATGCGTTGCGTGCGCCCCCCTCAAGCACAGCATCGACCGCCGCGCAAGCTGCGCCAACGGCACGTAAAGCCGCTTCCCCCGAGGCCGGTGACATGCCGGTATCGGGACCAAGCAGCGTGTTCCCGGTTTTTGGGGCGCTGGCCAGGATCCGGTCAACATAGTCCGCATCATGGACCCGTTTGATGTCCTCGACGTCACCGATGGGTGCCTCACGCCGATCCAACATGAAATAAGAAGGGCCATCCAACACGCTCATGATGTAGCGAAGCCTATCCGGTTGTTCCGGATGGTCAGGAAAGTTGGTGTGCTCTTGGCAGACAGGATGTGAATATAAAATCGTCGACATAACGCGCAGGTCCCGGAATCGCTTTTTCGTTAAGATTTGGCGGCCACATAATCCATGATACGCGCGCCTGTGACCAGTGCTGTTTCAAGCCAAACAGTCCATCTTTGCCAAAAATCGAAACCATGCCTTGCAAACCAGCCCGGCGGGACGATTTAGGGATGACGGCTTGTAACACCAAGGACCATTGACGGTTTCACTTGCCATCACGCCGCTGAAAGCGGAATCTTGGCCGGTATTTCGTTGGGGAGGCCTTGAATTGAACTCGTTTCGCACCGTTTCGGTCGTATTCGTTCCAATATCCATTTGCGCAGCCATCTTCATTGGACTGGCTAGCGACGCAACCGCACAGCGCGGTGGCAACACCGAAGTCGTTGTTGACGCGGTTCGCATCTCGCCCCTGGAACAAACGGTTCCGGTCATTGGCCGTCTGGTGGCGCAGCAAAACGGCGTCGTTGCCTCGCGTACCAAAGGACCGGTCGCGGAACTTCTGGTAAATGTCGGCGACCGGGTCGAAAAAGGTTCGCTCATTGTCGTGCTCGCGCGTGAACGGCTTCTCGCCCAGCGCCAGTTGCGCGCCGCCGAAGTGGCCGAGGAAAAAGCCGCAGTCGGCACGGCGACCGCACAGTACGGCTACGTTTTGCAGGAAATGAAGCGGCTTGAAAACCTGCGCAAATCTGCCGCTTTCAGTCAGGCGCGTTTTGACGACAAGGCCCAGGAACTGATCAAGGCAAAAAGCGCCATCGCCGAGGCCGAGGCTTCGTTACTGCGGGCCGGGGTCAATTTGCGGCTTGCCGAAATCGAACTGGGTGATGCTCAAATTCGCGCGCCCTACGCAGGCGTCGTCACCCGCCGCCACACCGAAGTGGGTTCTCATCTGGGCGTCGGCAATCCCGTGGTAACGCTGCTTGACGATCTGAACCTTGAAATCGAAGCCGATGTCCCGGCGACCCGCGTCGGCGGCCTTGTCGAAGGCGCACTGGTGTCGTTTCAGCTCGACAACGAAGAACCGCTCCCAGCGGCGGTGCGCGCCGTCGTCCCCGATGAAAACCCGTTGACCCGCACGCGAACCGTTCGCTTCACACCTGAATTCGACGGCCATCGCAATCTGGCGAAAAATCAAAGTGTGACCCTGCTACTGCCCATCGGCAAAGCACGTGACGTGGTCAGCGTTCACAAGGACGCCGTCGTCGTTCGCAAGGGCCGCAACGTGGTTTTCGTTCTCGAGGATGGCCAGGCCAAAATGCGAAACGTTCGCCTGGGCGAAGGGATCGGTAGTCGGTTCGAGGTTCTGGGCGGCCTGAAACCGGGTGACATGACAGTCGTTCGCGGCAATGAACGCCTGCGTCCCAACCAGAAAATCACGGCAAGGAAATAACGCGGATGGACCTGATACGCATCGCCATTGACCGCCCCATTGCCGTTCTTTCGGCAGTTCTCATGTGCGTTCTGTTCGGCCTTGTGGCGCTTCAGGTCATTCCCATTCAATTGACGCCGGATGTTAATCGACCGGTTATCACCATACGCACAAGCTGGCCCGGCGCGGCGCCGGCCGAAGTTGAACGTGAAATCGTCAACCGTCAGGAAGACGTGCTGCGCGGCCTTCCCGGTCTGGAGGAAATCCGCAGCACGTCGCGCGACGGTCGCGCCTATGTGACGTTGGAATTCCGCATTGATCAAGACATGGACAAGGCGCTTTTGCTGGTCGCCAACCGTCTGGACCGGGTCAGCGGATACCCGCAGGAGGCCGACGAACCGACTTTGGACACGGCGGGAAGCGAGGACAATCCCATCGCGCGGCTGTCGCTGACCCGCCTGCCCGGCAACGAAAAACCGATGGGAGCCTACGGCGATTTCGTCGAAGACGTCATTCAGGACCGGATTGAACGTGTACCCGGCGTTTCCGAAGTCCGCGTGTGGGGCGGAAACGCCCGCGAGATGGTCGTCACCGTTGATCCCGAACGCATGGCGCGGTACGGCCTGACGGTCCCGCGCGTGGTGGCATCCCTGCGAGCCGCCAGCGCCTCGGTTTCCGCCGGTGACGTCGAGGAAGGCAAGCGGCGCTACGTGGTTCGCACCGAGGGCGAGTTTACCTCGCCCGAGCAGGTCGAGGCGGTTTTGCTTCGCAGCATCGAAGACCCTGTTACCGGGCAGGTGGCGCGGGTCACGGTGGGCGACATATCCCAGGTCGAATTCGGCTTCAAGGAGCGCGCCGCAACCATGCGGCACAAGGGCCGGGCTGGCATCTCGATCTCGGCGGTGCGCGAAACCGGAACCAACGTGATCGAGATCATGGACGGTATCCACGAGGCGGTTGACGAATTGAATGCGACCTCTCTGCCCGAAGCCGGGCTCAAACTGGAACAAGTCTACGACGAAACCATTTATATCGAGTCGGCACTCAGACTGGTTCAGCAAAACATCTGGGTCGGCGGAACCCTGGCCGCGCTGGTCCTGATCATGTTCCTTCGCTCCGGCTCGGCAACGCTGATCGTGTCCATTGCCATTCCGGTTTCGGTTATCGGTTCGTTCGTAGCCATGGCGGCCATGGGCCGGTCGATCAACGTAATCTCGCTGGCTGGCTTGGCTTTTGCCGTTGGCATGGTGGTCGACGCCGCCATTGTCGTTCTGGAAAATATCTACCGCTTACGTCAAAAGGGAGTTCCCCCGGCCCGAGCGGCCTACGAGGGCACGCGCCAGGTATGGGGCGCGGTGATGGTTTCGGCACTGACCACGGTTATGGTTTTCGTCCCGGTTCTCTTGATGAAGCTGGAAGTCGGCCAGTTGTTCCGTGATATCGCGGTGGCCATCTCGGTCGCCGTCCTGCTTTCGCTGCTCGTCGCCGTTACCGTCATTCCGGCGTTGTCCAACCGCCTGTTCGCAAAGGCTGTGGCGGGCAAGATCGAACGGCGGCGAATTCCAGGGGTCGACGGACTGGCCAAATGGTTTTACCGAATGATTGTCGCTTTCACCGGCATGGTCGCCGCCCGCCGTTCGGTTTCACTGGCCGTTGTCGCCATCGTTTGCGGGGCGGCCGCGACCACCACCTATCTGTTTTTGCCGAAGCTGGAATACTTGCCGGAAGGCAACCGAAACTTCATTTTCGGACTGGCCGTTCCGCCGCCCGGCTACAACCTCAAGACGGCCAATATGATCGCCAATGAGATTGAAGACGAAGTCCGTCATCAGTGGGCCTCGGAAACGGGACCAGAGTCGGCGCCGGGCGAACCGCCCAAGATCGAGCACTTCTTCTTTATCGCACGCTCGTCGCAAACCTTTGTGGGTGCGTCATCAATTGATCCCGCGCGCGCTGGCGACCTTGTTCCGATCATTCAAAAGGCCGTCTTCCGCGAACCCGGAACTTTCGGTTTCGTCACCCAGCCATCCATTTTCGGGCGCGGGTTGGGCAGCGGCAGATCCATCAACCTGAATGTTTCGGGTCCGGACCTCGAGCGCGTCTTGGATGTGGCCCTGGACGCCACCGCCATTATCGGCAAGGTGTTGCCCCGCAAAGAGGGAAATCAACTTCGGCCCCGGCCGGGCCTCGAGCTGGGCGCACCCGAGGTGCGCGTTATTCCCGATCCGGTCAGGCTGGCCGACAATGGCATTTCGGTGCGCGATCTGGGACTGACGGTAGACACCTTTAACGACGGGTTGCGCGTGTCCGAAATTACGCTGGGCGGAAAGCGGGTCGACCTGACATTACGCGGACCGCAGCGGCGCATTCTGGAAACCCAGGGAATCAACAACCTTCCGGTGGTGACGCAATCGGGCAAAATCCTTCCGGTCAGCGAACTGGCCACGGTGGTGGTAACATCGGGGCCGACCGAAATTCGCCATATCGACCGGGAACGCACGGTAACCCTGCAAATTCGTCCGGCCAAGGGCATCCCATTGGAATCGGCGATGGAAATCGTCGAAAACGAAGTTATCGCCAAATTGCGTGCAGACGGATTGCCGACCGGCGTCGGGCTTCGCATGTCGGGCACGGCGGACAAACTGACCGTCGCCTGGAACCACATGCGCCTGGATATCGTGATCGCCGTCTTGATCGTTTACCTGGTCATGGCTGTCCTGTTCGAAAGTTTCGTCTTTCCGTTGATTATTGTGTTGTCGGTACCGCTGGCCACGGCGGGCGGCGTGCTGGGTCTTGCCACGGTCAATCTGTTCGTTCCCCAACGGCTGGACATGCTGACCTTGCTGGGTTTCATCATTCTCGTTGGCATCGTCGTCAACAACGCCATTTTGCTGGTTCATCAGACTCTTTACCTCGTTCGTAGCGAGCGCATGAGCATCGAGGATGCAATCGTGGCCGCAACCCGCAACCGGATCAGGCCGATTTTCATGTCAACGCTGACCAGCGTTTGCGGAATGCTGCCGCTGGTTCTGTTCCCCGGCGCTGGGTCCGAACTCTATCGCGGGCTGGGTTCGGTGGTGGTCGGCGGTCTGGCCCTGTCAGCCGTGCTGACGCTGGCGATCATCCCGCCGTTGCTAACCCTGGTCGCCCGGACGATCGGCGTGCGGACTCGGCAAGCGGTAGACACTTCGGCCGATCCCACACCGGCAGAATAAGCAGGGCAGCGGTTGATCTTCGCCCGTTTCTAATATATTTCACTTTCTGAATAAACTAGACTGGGTGCAGAGGCGCTCGTTTACCCGTGGAAGAGCGGTTGTCTGGCGTTTAGAAGGTGGGACGAAACGATGGATATGGATCTGCAAACTCTCGAAGAGAATGCCTTGCGGGCCAGCACCTTGCTGAAGGCCATGAGCAATCAGCACAGATTGATGATTCTTTGCCAATTGGCCAGCGGTGAAAAACGGGTTGGCGAGTTGGAGGCTTTGATCGGCCTTAGCCAGTCGGCCCTTTCCCAGCACCTTGCAAGGCTGCGGCGCGACCACCTCGTGCAAACACGCCGTTCGGCCCAAACCATTTACTACTCATTGGTCGGCCCCGAGGCCAGATCGGTGATCGAAACTCTCTACGGCCTGTATTGCGGCGTGCTTCCCGCCGAAGCGGAAGAAGAAATCAAGGTTTCCGTCGGCGGCTGACGCAATCTCCTGGAAAATCACCCCCCGCCCCCCAAATAGAGGCCATTAACCGGGGGCTCTCGCCGATGATTTTTCGTCAACTGTTCGAACCTGTTTCTTGCACCTACACCTATTTGCTGGCCAGCCGCATCGGGGGTGAGGCCCTTATCATCGATCCAGTGCTGGAAAAGGTTGAGCGTTATGTCCGGCTTCTGGACGAGCTTGACCTCAAGCTGGTCAAAGCCGTCGATACCCACACCCACGCCGACCACATTACGGGTTTGGCGGCATTGCGCGACCTTACGCGGTGCGTCACCGTCATGGGCGACAGGTGCAAGGTGGACGTGGTTTCCATGCGGGTGCGCGAAGGCGATACCATCGATATCGAGAGCATCAGCCTGGATGTCCTGGAAACGCCGGGCCACACGGACGACAGCTACAGTTTTTTGTTGCCGGACCGGATTTTCTCGGGCGATACGCTGCTCATTCGCGGAACCGGGCGAACGGATTTCCAAAACGGCGATCCGGCGGCGTCCTACCATTCGCTGTTCAACAAGGTTTTGAAACTGCCTGACGAGATGCTCGTCTTTCCGGCCCATGACTACAAGGGCGACACCTGCAGCACCATCGGCGAAGAGAAGGCCCACAATCCCCGTCTTCAGGTCGGTTCGGTCGATGAATACGTGGAAATCATGAACAACCTGAACCTGCCCAATCCCAAACAGATGGATGTGGCGGTTCCAGCCAATTTGCGCATTGGCTACAAGCAGGCCGATCCGGTCATCATTGACGGAACCTTGACGGTCGAGGCCGCCCGCGCCCTATGGCAGCAAACCGACCATATTTTCATTGATTTGCGTGAGGATTCCGAACGTCGCCGCGAGGGCGTCATCCCCGGTTCGGTCCATGCGCCGTACATCGGACTGGACCAGTTCATAAAACCGGGCGGCATGTTGAACGTCATGGCCGAGCAGACCGGAAAAACCATTGTGCTGTATTGTGCCTTTGGCGAACGTTCTGCCATGGCGCTGAAGGAAATGGACAGTACCGGTATATACGGGGTGAAACACGTCAGCGGCGGGTTCAAGGCCTGGCGAGCCGAGGGAGCCGACATCGAAGCCCTCTGAGCGGTCGTTAAATCTGGTTGGAGATTTCGATCAGATTTCCATCGGGATCGAAACAGTAAACCGACCAAATCAGACCTTTCGCACCGGTTCGCTCCACCGGCCCCTCAATTAATTCGACATCGTTGTCAACGAGAGCTGCGGCCACATCGGCCACCGGCGTTGTCGTCAGGAAACAAAGATCCCCCGAACCGGGGGTAGGAACCCGTGCCCGAGGGCTAAAGGGTGCCGATGCAGGGTGCAGATTAATTTTCTGATTACCGAAAGAAAGCGCAACCCTTCCGCCCGCGAATTCGTGGCGTTCCATTCCCAGGATGCCCACGTAAAACCGGCAGGTCGCCTCGATATCGGCAACGGTCAAAACAAAATGATCCAGGGATACGAGGCGCATCACTAGTGTACTTCTTGGTTTTGGCGCTCCTGCTCGACAATCCACCGAAGTTCTTCTTTGATGACGTCCGAATGCCGGTTCGGTTCCGCCCGCAGGACACCCGAAATGATTTCCAGGCGCACCGGCCGTGACAGCCGATGGAAATTCTCAAGCATGAGGAACTTAACGCTGGGACGGATATTCGGCGACACAAGCAGGCTCAACACCAGCTTTCGCCGAATGTCGTGGCGCAGATTTCCGGCTTCGGCCAGTTGGAAGAATTCTTTCACGAAAGCGCGTGGCGCGATGACCCCTTCGATCAGCGCGCTCATATTCTGTCGTAACGCCGCGGTGTATTGCGTCCGCGTCTTGACGATAAAACGCGTCGCGTGTCGCCTGACATGGTTGATGGCGTTCGGCGCAAACGCGCTATCGGTTACCAGGCTGACCGCCTGACGCACGAGCGGATGCTTCGTCGTTTCGCCAACCAGTTCGAACAGGCCGGAAACCAGCTCGGTCCGGTTTCCCATAGGGCTGAGACGCGCCGCCGCAGCAATGGCCATGGGCGCATCCGGATCGCGCGTCGCCAGCAACGCCAGCGGCAACGGATCCTCCAGATTTTGCAGATTCAGGTTCTTGTTCAGAAGATGTTCGGGAACGAGAATTCGCGTCGTCTCGCCCGGCACGCAGATGGGGGTGCCTGTTTTGTAATGCTCTTTGATGCCAAGCGCGATTTTCAATCCTTCGTGGGTAATGCCGAGACCATCGGCATCGGTCGCGCCGCGACCAACCTCGGTTTTTTCCCGAAGTTCGTCGAGAGACTTACTATCCCAGGCTTGGGAATGTCCCCAATCCATGGGTTTGACTCTGCGCTGAGTTCGATTTGATTTTTTTTCTTGTCGTAACAAAGGTCCGACCCAGTCCCGTTATAGACCCATGCGGGAAAGCCCAATTCCCGCAATATTCTTACGACTTTGCCTCACAAGCTTTAACACCGGCTTAACGGCAAGCGTTTCGTTGCGCGCGCCGTCGGTTGATATTGCCTCCAGACCAAATCAGACTACTGTTTGCGACGAGAATGGAGCGATTGGAAACGCGAATATCCGGCTCACAATAGGAAGACCTAGTGCCATTGCCCTCGCGCATTACTACATATTGTGATCTCTCTGTGTCGATTTTTCTTGATTGCTGGATTCAAATTTCAAGTGCAACACCCAATGATTTGACGAAGGCTTCCAA
>JABGRG010000137.1 GCA_018648445.1 Rhodospirillales bacterium
CCACCTGGCCCAAAGCCGCCTTGACGGCGGCCCCATCCGCGTCCGCGTCCGGTCGTGGCGCCGGCCCCGCGCGGGCCCGTTCTGTCAAATCCTGGCATGTCATATCTCCTTATCTATTTATCTGCGCCGCCCGCATCTCTGCCGTTTTCGGCCACGATTCGAACACCGTTCATCCAGAGGAGAATCGCCATCAACCCAATAGTCGCCCCCATCAATCCGCAAAGCCCAGCGGTTGATCAACGCCGTCGCTACAATGTGCCGGGCCTCCGCCACCAAGCGCGAAAAAGTCGGACGCGAGATACCCATCAATTTGGCGGCATTCTCTTGATCCAATTCTTCTGCGTCGGCCAGGCGGAGTGCCTCCAAGGCGTCATGGGATAGAACGACGCCTTTCAGCTCGGTCAGCGGAATGCCTTGCGGTTTGAAAAGAAGGCTTTCGACCGGCCCCTGAATGCGGCGAGGTCTTCGCGGGCGTGGCATAGCGTCACCTTTTATGAACTTTCGTGCATAATCTAGTGCTTCAATTAAAGTCTGTCAATAATGAACGTATGTTCGTTATTCGCGCGCTCCCTGAGTCTTCGTCCGAGGCGGGACGACAACTGGGGGCGAGGTTGGGTTGACCTGGAGACCGACGTGGCAGCCGGGAACAGAATTCTCCAAAACAGAGCCGGCTTAGATCAATTGGCCGGCGGGGCGCCAATTGCGACGGTGCGGATGGCGGGAAATGGCGGGTCGATAAATGGCTCGATGTCGACTCGTTGAATTCCAGGCTTTGACAGTTGCTTGTCGTGCATACGGCGCAAATGAATGCGGAACTCCTCGCGCCGCTTCTGACCCAGAGCGGACTCAAACCAGGCTAGTGAAACCTTTGGCGTTCCGAACTAAGTTTTACACGCGACAGCATGGCTGCGGCATTGCCTACCATGGCGCTTTCGCTAGGGAGCACAAACTATGGCGGTTGGAAATGAGAGGCCTGCGCCCTTCATCAATCTTCGTCGCGAAGTATCTGTTCCAAAACTTCCGTGAAGCGTCTGATGATCGGATATTCCAGCGCTGTGGGGCGGGTGTAAACACCTGCCTGGAAGCGTCTTATGGGAGGATCAACCCGAAGGACACGAACTCCAGCCGCCTCGATGATCGGCCTCAACTGAACCGGTGCCACCATTAAATAGCCTTCCAAATTCACAAGTTGAAGCGCCGTGGCGAAAGACGTCGTGTAAACCGCGAAATCCGGTTGTTTTAGGTTTTGCGTGCGAAAATACTCGACCAAGTTTTTTTGTGCGAAAGGACTGGAACCGTACACGATCCACACGAAGCCCGAGAGGTCATCCTTTTTCAGTACAGGTAATTTCTCAAGGGGATGCCCCTTGGGTACGACGATGCCATGCTCCACCGTCAACATCGGCTTTACGATTAGTCCGGTCTCATCGATGTCTGGATCGATTCTGCCAACAACGACGTCAATCTCTCCGGTTAACAATTCGGTCGTTGGCAATGGGGTCGCGCTGGTCGTCAGAAAAAGCTGAGTTTGTTGGAACTCTTGACGAAGCCGTGCAAATACCCTGGAAACGTAGAGAAGATGGAACGTCGGCCCCGCGTCGACTCTAAGCTCGGCCAAATGTCCGGACTTTAACGCGTTCGTGGCCTCCTTTGCGTATCCATACTCTTGCTCGATTTTCTTAGCGCGGACGTAAAGGCATTCTCCGAGAGGCGTGAGTTCCATGCCGTACCGTTGTCGGTCAAACAGTTGACCGCCGTATTCGGCCTCGATCTGCCGCAATTTCTTGGTCAGTGAGGATTGCCCCAACCCAATTTCACGGGCCGCTCTGGTCAGGTTGCGCTGCTCTGCGATGGCGATGAAGGCTCGAAGATTCCGATCCAAGATATTCCTCCCAACGATTTCTAGCGGGAAAAATATTCATTTTACAGAATTTCTGGTCCGCCGTAACGTGTAAATCAGTGGCTGGTTGGCGAAAACCTGTCGAAAGAGATATGGAGCCTTGCAAACAATCTTGGCCGCCCTCTCCAATATCTATTTTGCCTCCTTTTTGTAGGAAAATTACAACCCCAGATGACAAGTTCTTATTCTTGATGTCGACGGAGCTAACCCCTTGGTAATCCGCATATTTCCTTCATCAGGTTTCTAAAATGACAGCATATATTCCATTTTTTCGGCCACGTTACAACATCGGCGGAGAATCAAAACACTTTCTAATCTGAATATTTTCGTAGAATTATTACCTTTCTTGTGGTGCAATGCTAATGGCGAGGACTTGGCGTCATCTAATTCCGGTGGGACCACGCCGCACATTCGAGGTGCAAGCGCTTGTGCGAAAATAAGACGTTAAATGTTGTTAATTACCAACGTGGTGCCGAACGCCACGAATAAGAACCGTTCACGTTGTTTTGGCGAATGGGTCGCCTTGAACAGAGTTTTTGCGAATATTGAAAAGGCAGGTTGGTATGTTGAGAGACAAACGAGAAAAGAAATTCGTCCAGGTTGCAGTCATGGCTGCGGTGGGTGTTGCGCTCGCTATGGGAGCCGCAACGGCGGCGGATTATCCGAAGCGCAAGCCAATTACAATCGTCGTTCCATTTAAAGCCGGTGGCGGGTCCGACAATGTCGCGCGCGTCGTGGCGCCGGAACTGGCAGCAATTTTGGGTCAGGATGTTATCGTGAAGAATATCGGCGGGGCCGGTGGCACGATTGGAACAGCCGACGCAGCAGCGGCGAAAGGCGATGGCTACACCTTGGGCTATATTCCCGTGGGTCCGATGGTTTCCCAGCCGCACCTCAGGAACCTTCCTTTCGGTTTGGAATCGTTCAAGTACGTTTGCCGCATCACCGATGGCCCGATCGTCCTCATGACGCCGAAGGAAAGCGGCTTTAAGACGGTCGATGACGTGGTGAAGGGCGCCAAGGCAAAGCCCAACAAGCTGGTATTCACCGGCCCGGTCGGTTCGGTTCCCTATATTTCTATGTTGGCGTTTAACGGCGCATGGGGTTTGAAAATGAAAACCCTACCTCTGAATTCGGCTGATACGGCCAAGAATATGGCTGGCGGCCTGGTGCATTTCCACGCTGCGCAACCCAACGTCATGGGCCGCTACGATTTGCACGGCATTACTTTCTTTTCCGGTGAACGCCTGGCCGAATATCCCGATATTCCGGCAGCCAAGGAAAGTGGACACGATCTTCAGTATTCGATCTGGGCCGGTCTGAATGTGCCCAGCAGCACGCCGGACGATGTCGTGGCAGTGCTTGAAGAAGCGTGTGCCAAAGCCGTGAAGACGGATCGTTTTATCAAAAACATGAAGCGTGTTCAGGCGCCGATTGCCTACCAGGGAGTCAAGGATTATACGGCGTTCGTGAAAGAACAGTTCGCTACGTACGGTGATATCCTGACGAAAGCCGGGTTGAAGAAATAAGACGCTGAAACTAGAAGTGTCCCGGCCTATCTTCACATGGCCGGGGCGCTTCACTTTTTTCTTTTCTCCATTTGGGAGGCTTTTTTTTCGCCGATGAAAACCGGAACCATCAACCAAAAAGATGTCGCATACGGTGCAGCACTTGTCATCATCGGAGGTATTTTTATGGGTGCCACCTTCGATGAGCAATACACGTCCCTGGGTATTGGGGACGACCACGGTCCGATGTTTTTCCCGCGAATATTGCTGGGCATCTGGTTGCTATTGGCCACCTCTGTTTTGGTTCACGGTTTTTTCGGTGGAACACCGGGGGGATCGGGCCGCGGTCAGATCGTTCGCGCGGTTATTGTCATCGCGACGGTGGGACTTACGGCGTATTTGATAACGGTTATCGGCTTCCTGTTCGCGTCGGCATTCTGTTTGTTTTCCGTCAGTTATTTGCTGGGGTATCGAAACCCCATAAGTCTGATGGTGACGACGATCATTTTTCCCATCGCCGTGTGGTGGATATTCGCCAACGTCCTGTTGATTACGCTGCCCACTTCACCCTGGTTTGATTTGATCTGAGCCCATGGAATTTTTTCTTCCCGCCGTTGAACTCGTAGCTCAGCCCAGCGTATTGCTAGCCATACTTTTCGGAACCGTCATCGGCACGATTGTCGGTGTTTTGCCTGGCCTGGGGCCTGTCGTGGCTATCACCGTGTGCCTACCCTTCACCTTTTCCATGGGCCAGATTCCTGCGATTGCCTTGATGCTGTCGGTCTATTGCACATCAACTTATGGCGGGTCTATCTCGGCCGTGCTTATCAATACCCCCGGCACCCCGGCTTCGGCCGCCACATGCCTTGACGGGTTCCCCATGACCAAACGCGGTAAAGCGGACCGGGCGCTGGGCTGGGTTACCATCGCTTCGGTGATCGGCGGGCTGTTCTCGGTGGTGGTGTTAATTTTTGCAGCCCCGCAGCTGGCGGCCATCGCGCTAAAATTTGGCCCGCAGGAGACCTTCGCTCTTATCGTTCTGGCGATGACATGCATGGCCGCCGTATCACGCGAAAGTATGGTCAAGGGTCTGCTGGCCGGGATGATCGGTTTGTTTCTTTCGGTTTTCGGGCCGGACCCGATTACCGGTGATATCCGTTTCAGTTTTGGCATTTTCCAGCTTACCGCCGGGTTCTCCCTGTTGCCGGTGCTGGTTGGAATATTCGCGTTTTCCGAGGTGTTTGTGCGCGCCGCCGGTTTGCATCCTGCGGTGGACGTCAGCCAAATGCGGGTCGGGTTTAGCGTTCCGCCGTGGGCTGAATGGCGCATACGTCTGGGCGTGCTTTTCAAGTCTTCCGCCATCGGTTCGTTCGTGGGAACACTTCCCGGCACGGGTGCAGCTGTCGCCTCGTTCATGAGTTATGCGGAAGCCAAGCGAAGCTCGCCGCGCCGCGAAAATCTGGGAAAAGGTGAACCCGATGGGCTGATCGCGTCCGAGGCCGCTAACAACGCGGTTACGGGTGGAGCTTTGGTGCCGACACTGGCGCTGGGTATTCCCGGCGATCCGGTCACCGCGATCATGATGTCCACCTTCATCATTCATGGTGTGGCGGTCGGTGTGCGGCTATTCGTTGATAGCCCGGTCATTGTCTACACAATGTTCGTGTCTCTGATCCTGGTTAACGTGCTGATGCTGGTGATCGGGGCGTTTGGGGCGCAGTTTTTCACCCGGCTTCTTCGCGTGCCCGAACCTTTGTTGATGTCGATGGTGGTGATCTTGACGTTTGTCGGCTCCTATGCCGTGCGAAACAGCGAGTTTGATCTGCTTGTGACATTTGTTGCCGGAATTCTCGGCTTCGCCATGCGGCGCAATGGGTTTCCGACGGCACCGGTGGTGATCGGCCTGGTATTAGGCCCCCGTCTTGAGGAGAACCTGCGCATGGGCCTTGTTCTGTCGGATGGAAATTTTGGGACCTTCTTCGAGAGCCCCCTTGTTGTGTTCCTGTTCGTGCTGACAGCGGCCCTCTTGGGCTGGCCTGTGATCCGAGCCCGTATCAGCGGTCTATTTAAGAAAAAATGAAAGCAAGAGAGAGATGGAATAGGGGAATAAGATGAGGGCAGTTTTCGTTTTTTTCGACTCGTTGAACCGCAGATCTCTGGAATGCTACGGCGGAATGTCAGTCAAGACGCCAAACTTCAAGCGGCTGGCCGAACGGTGCGTAACCTTTGATACCCATTACGTGGGAAGCCTTCCCTGCATGCCGGCCCGCCGCGAAATCATGACCGGGCGGCTGAATTTCCTGCATCGATCCTGGGGACCGGTCGAACCCTTTGATAATGCCTTCCCCGACCTGCTGGCCAAAGCGGGCGTGTATTCGCACCTGATTACCGATCATCAGCATTACTGGGAAGACGGCGGGGCGACCTATCACACGCGCTATGACAGCTGCGAATTCGTTCGCGGACAGGAAAGCGATTTCTGGAAGGGTGTCGTCGAGCCGAACCTTGATGGGTTCAAAGAGAAATATCATCCCAGTCAGGTAAATACGCAAAAACGAAACAAGTTTTTCCGCAACCTGGTCAACCGGGAATTCATGAAGGATTACGAGGATTATCCGACGGTACGTTGTTTTGACGAGGCTGTTGATTTCCTCGATACGAACAAGCGGGCCGACGACTGGATCCTGCAACTTGAAGTTTTCGATCCCCACGAACCCTTCGATGTCCCTGCGAAATTCCGGGAAGACTATCCGACGGATTATGACGGCCCGATCCTGGATTGGCCCAAATATGACCGTGTGAGCGAAACCCCGGATGAGATTGCCGAAATTCAGGCCAACTACGCGGCAACGCTTGCCCATTGCGACCTGCAACTCGGGCGGCTGCTCGACTACTTCGACGAAAACGATCTGTGGAAAGACACCGCACTTATTCTTTCCACAGATCACGGATATTTGCTGGGAGAGCACGATTGGTGGGCAAAGCTCATTATGCCCTGCTACAATGAGGTCTGCCACACCCCGCTATTCGTGCACCATCCCGACTACATTTCGCAGGCCGGAACGCGGCGATCTGCGTTAACCCAGACCATCGATCTCATGCCCACGATCCTCGATATGTTTGGGGTTGAATTGCCGAAAGAAGTGGAGGGACACTCGCTTCTTCCCCTTTTGGAAAAGGACACACCGGTTCGAGAGGCCGGTCTTTATGGCGTGTTTGGCAGCGCAATCAACATCACCGATGGAAAGTATACGTACTTCCGTTACCCCGAGGACATGCATGGCGGGGATTTGTTCCAATACACCCTCATGCCCACCCATATCATGAGCCTTTTTTCCGTCGATGAACTTCAGGAAGCCAGCCTCGCCGCACCTTTCGATTTCACAAAGGGCGTGCCGCTCCTTAAGGTTCCTTCAACGCCAAAATCGCCGCAATACAGCCGCCACGGCCCTGGTGTTCAGCATGACACGACGTCCGTCCTTTTCGATCTTGAGGTCGATCCGGGACAAACGAAGCCGATCAATGATCCGGCGACCGAACAACGGCTTTGTCGCCTGATGGTCCAAATCATGCTTGCGCATGACGCACCGCCTGAATCCTATCGGCGCTACGGTCTCGAGGATTTTAAGGCAGAAGCCAAATCCTGAACGATCATTCGTTCGCTTTCACGACGGCAACGGCCCTGAGGCGTCAGTCCTCAGGGCCGTTGGTACTATTCATACTCCCACTTGTGGAGCCAAGGATCGTTGGTGGCTTTTTGATAGCCTTTGATCCGTTCTTTGAAGTCTTCGACCATGTCCGCGTACGCCGGTTCGGCGGCCAGATTGTTAAGCTCGTCCGGGTCTTCGTCGAGGTCGTAAAGCTCAAACATCGGACGGTTCAGGTAACTATCGAAGGTTCGTTTGCCGATCGTGTCGCCGTCGCGCATCGCTGATTGCAGGGTCCCCGAGCGCCACAGGTCGGAAGCCGACGGATAGGTCAGCTTCCAGGCGATGTTGTAGAAAAATTTGTATTTGCGCGTGCGGATAACCCGCATGGGATAGTAGTTGGTAACCTGGTGGAAGGAATGGGCGGCGAAAACTTCGTCCCGCCAATCCTTGGCATCGGGATCATCAAGAATGGGCACAATACTCTCGCCTAGGAACTCTTCCGTTTTTTCCAGCGGCTTGCCTGCGAAATCCATAATCGTCGGCGTAATATCGGCCCAGTTGACCATGGCATTGTTGATGGCCCCACGTCCCTTGTGAAAGGGGCTGCGGATGATGAACGGAAGGCGCATGGCTGGTTCATAAAGGGTCGTCTTGGATACCGGGAAGGCCCCGCCATTGTCGGTGAGGTACATAATCACGGTATTGTCCATGACCCCCGCGTCACCGAGGTGTTTGATCAAGCGCCCTATGCCGCGATCAAGCCGGTTGATCGATTGGTAGTATTCAGCCAACTCGGCTCGGGTTTCCGGCGTGTCATTGAGAAAGTCCGGCACGATGACTTCGTCGGGGTTAAATCTGAGTTCCTTGTCGCCGGGAAAGTCCTCTGTCGGATTGCCAAAATCGTCGGGCTTTAACGGATGGTCCCGTCGCAGGTTCTCGCGATGCGGATTGTAAGAGGCAAAATAGAGGAAGAAGGGCCGCTCGTCTTTCTGGTTGATGAAGTCGACGCAACGGTCTGCCTTTAACACATCGTCGCGCACGCGGCGGTAGGCTTCGTCGTCATCGGCACGGTGGATCTTCTGCAAGTCATAGGAGGCAATAGCCTTTGTGGTTTCCTCCGGGTCCCAATCGAAGGGGTACTGGGACTCCGGTCGATAGTGCTGCTTGCCAATGCGCCCTGTCCGGTATCCCGCTTCCCTCAGATAGATCGGCAGGGTCTTGATCCCGTCGGCGATGGAGAAGTTGTGGGGCAGATGGGTAAGGCCATAGGTCCTGTTGGTGTGGTTGTGCAGGCCGGTAAGGATCACCGAGCGGCTGGGGGCGCAGGAAGCCGTGGTGCAGAACGAGTTGGAAAAACGGATGCCCTCGGCGGCAAGCGCATCGAGACTGGGGGTCTTAACGACCGGATTTCCGTAGCATCCAAGCGCTTCGCGACCGTGGTCGTCGCTGACGATGACCACAATGTTCGGGCGTTTCTGACTGTCAGGCATGAAATGATTTCCTTTTTCCTGCACCCGCGCGGCTGGATTCAAATTTCAAGTGCAACACCCAATGATTTGACGAAGGCTTCCAAT
>JABGRG010000013.1 GCA_018648445.1 Rhodospirillales bacterium
CGGCCCAGATCAGAGCCGAGATCGATGACGCCCGCAAGATCGTGATTGACGCGGGCGGCCTTTTCGTCATCGGCACCGAACGCCACGAAAGCCGCCGCATCGACAACCAGTTGCGCGGCCGTTCCGGCCGTCAGGGCGATCCCGGTGGATCGAAATTCTTCCTGTCGCTGGAGGACGACCTGATGCGCATTTTCGGGTCTGAACGCATCGACGTGATGATGCGCAAGCTGGGCCTCGAAGAAGGCGAAGCCATTGTTCATCCGTGGGTCAACAAGGCGCTTGAAAAGGCCCAGCAGAAAGTCGAGGGACGCAACTTCGAAATTCGTAAAAACCTGCTGAAATTCGACGACGTGATGAATGACCAGCGCAAGGTCATTTACGAACAGCGCAAGGAACTGATGGACACCGACGACGTTTCCGATGACGTCATTGGTATGCGCCACGAGGTAGTCGGCGATCTGGTCGCGCGTTTCATTCCGGAAAAAGCCTACGCCGAACAATGGGAAACCGGCGCCCTTCACGAAGAGGCCATGCGGGTGCTGGGGATCGATCTTCCCATCGCCGATTGGGCCAAGGAAGAAGGCATCGCGGATAGCGAAATTCGTGAACGCCTTTTGGGCGCGTCCGACCGCAAGATGGCGGAAAAGGCGGCGGCCTATGGCCCCGAGGTCATGCGCGATGTCGAAAAATCGATCCTGTTGCAGCTTTTGGATCAAATGTGGAAAGAGCATCTGCTGACGCTGGATCACCTGCGTCAGGGCATCGGCCTGCGCGCCTACGGCCAGCGCGATCCGCTGAACGAATACAAACGCGAATCTTTCAATCTGTTCGAGGAAATGCTGTCGCGCCTGCGCGAACGGGTGACCATGGTGCTTAGCCACGTCGAACTTCGCTTCGACGATCCGAACGCCATGGAAATGCAGCCGCGCGAACAGGAAACCATTGAAACCCGCGACGATCCGGCCTTCGCCGACGGTGCGGGCCGCCCCGCCCACGACGAGGACGGCGGCGCTGTGACGGTGCGCTCGCGCAAGGCTTCGGCCGCCGTGAACCCCGAGGATCCGTCCACCTGGGGCCGCGTGTCGCGCAACGCCCCGTGTCCCTGTGGATCGGGCCGCAAGTACAAACACTGCCACGGCAAGTTTTAGACTGCGAAGCCTCTAAACCACCCTTTCGGACACGACTTTCCCCCCAAATCAATGATTTGGCCGGGAAAGTCGGCTGTCCGTATTCCTCCCTCCCCCGATTCCCCTCCGATTCCCCTCCGATTCCCCCTTTCCGTCTTGTCCGCGAGTATTCCGTCTGCCTTCCCCGGATTTAAACAAACGTTTGACTAATTCATTCGATCGTTTTATTTTTGGGGCCCTGTGGAAATTTGACTGCAATCCGGGAATGCGAGATGAACACGACACAATCGTCTGCACCAAACCAAAGCAACCGAACGGATGAGGCGCCGGAGACAGACACGGCGGCGCGTCCTATTCGTCCCCGCTGGGCACTCTATGTCGGCTGGTTTGCCGGTGTGTTCGGGGCACTGACTGTCTTTTCCGGCGGCACCGTTTTATTCGTCGGCGGGCCGGCTTCGGCAAGGGCCGGAGCCTACGTGCCCTTTGTCGTCGGGTTCAATTTTCTGGCCGGGTTCGCCTACATTGCGGCCGCTGTCGGCCTGGTGCGCTGGCGGCCATGGGTCAGGCCCCTGTCCGCGGCCATTGCCGGCCTGACAATTCTGGTCTTCGCAGCATTTGGTATCCATATCCTTGAGGGCGGGGCCATTGAGCCCCGCACCGTCGCTGCCATGACCCTGCGCAGCGCCTTGTGGGTAGGCATCGCTTTTGCTTTATATTTCAAAAGGTATCGTTAAATGAGCCTGATCGATTTGACGGAACGAACGGAAGCCCCGCCCCCGATTGAGGGTGACACGCGTGAGCGGCTGCTCGAGGCGGGTCTGCGCCTGTTCGCGGCGCATGGGTATGACGGTGTCTCCACCCGCCATCTGGCAAGCGTCGCCGAAGTCAACATCGCCGCCATCGGATACCATTTCGGCGGCAAGAAGGAGCTTTACCGCGCCGTCGTCGGGCACCAGGTCACGGAAACCGCCCCCCTCTTCGGCCCGGTTGCCGTTCGCGTGGCCGCCGGCATCGAAAAGTGCGGAACAGACCGCCGGGCTCTGGCAGAACTTGCAACATCCTTCGTCGGCAAACTGATCGAAGCAATGACGGGAAACGAACGAATGCAAATTCGCGCGGCCTTGATCATGCGCGAGTATGCCCATCCGACCGACGCCTTCGAGATCATTTTCAAGGGACGGATCGAACCCTTGCACAAAACGGTCACGGCCCTTGTCGCGGCAGCTCTGGACCGGCCCGTCGACGATCCCAGCACCGTCGTTCGCGCCCATGCGGTGATCGGCCAAATCTTGATTTTCATGCTGGCGCGCATTGTCCTGATGGCCCGGCTGGATTGGAAAACCTATGGCCCCGAAGAATTGCAAGTCGTGAAGACCGAAGTCACGCAATCGGTCTTGATGTCGCTAAACCTCCCCTTCGCCCAGCCTATTGCCCAGCCCGACGGAGAATAAGAAATGAACACCAAAATTCTCAAACGGTTCGTATTCATTCCGGCGGCTTTGCTGGGCGTCGCCGCTGTCGTCATTGCGGTAAAAACCAAACAGCCCCCGGATCGCGAACCTTTGGGCGAGACGGCGACCAAGGTCAGGGTTATCGAAGCCCGCGCGACCAGTGTCGTTCCTCGCGCACTGGGCTATGGCACGGTCCAGCCCGCCAAAACGTGGGAGGCGGTGGCCGAGGTTGGCGGCAAAATCGTGCATATCCATCCACAACTAAAGAAAGGCGCGATCCTGGAAAAGGGAACGCTGCTGCTTGAAATCGATCCGGTCGATTACGAGTTGGCGATTCGGCGCATCGACGCCGGTCTGCGCGCTGCCGACGCCAAATTGCGCGAACTGAAGATGCGGGCCAAAAACATCGAAGCCCTTGTCGCCATTGAAGAACGCGCCCGCACGCTGACCGAAAAGGATTTGACCCGCCAACGCACGCTGTTGAAAAAAGGCAACACGTCCCAGGCGTCGGTGGATAAGGAGGAACGTAACTTCCTTTCTCGCACCCAGTCCATCCAATCACTGAAGAACGAGTTGAACCTCATCCCCGCCCAGCGCGACGAACTGCGCGCCCAGCGCGCCGACTACGCCGCTCAGGCGGCGCGCGCCAAACGCGATCTGGAACGCACCACCATCACAGCACCCTTCGATCTGCGCATATCGGAAGTCATGATCGAAGGAGCCCAGTTCGCCTCTCAGGGGAAGGTTTTGGCCACAGGCGATGGCATTGACGTCGCCGAAGTTTCGGCGCAGGTGCCCATCAGCAAGATCGCGGCGCTGATCGAACCCGGCAAGTCCGTGTCTTTCCACGAAACCCGGTTCATGGACGTGGTCAAGGACGTCATGGATTTCGAGGCCGTGGTGCGCCTGAAAGGCGGTGATTTGCGCGCCGAATGGCCCGCCCGATTTGCCCGCGTCAGCGATACGGTCGATCCACAAACCCGCGCCATCGGCATCATCGTCGCCGTGGACGATCCCTACCGGCAGGCTGTTCCGGGCATCCATCCACCATTGACCAAGAACATGTACGTCGAGGTAGAACTGCGCGCCAAGCCCCGCGAAGCGCGAATCGTCGTGCCGCGCAACGCCGTTCACGAAGATCGCGTCTATACGGTCGGAACCGATAACCGCTTGAAATCCAACAAAATCGAAATCGAACTGCGCCAGACAAATTTCGCGGTCGTGTCACGCGGCGTGTCGCCCGGCGAAAAGGTCGTCATCTCGGATCTGGTCCCCGCCGTAGAGGGGATGCTGCTCGATCCCATTGACGACGCCAGGAAATCCAGCGAGCTGGCCGCCGAGGCCCGGGGCGAGGGAGAGGTTCGATGATCCGCTTTTTTGCCGCGCACCGAACGGCGGCCAATTTGCTGGTTCTGGCGTTCATCGTCCTGGGCCTGATCGCCCTGCCCAAGATCAAGCGCGAAACCATGCCGGAAATCCCGCCGCGCGAAATCGAGGTCCGCATCCCCTACCCGGGTGCTGCCGCCAGCGAGGTGGAACTGGGCATTTGCCAGCGCATTGAAGACGCTGTCGAAGGCGTTGAAAACCGCGAGGAAACGCGGTGCGAGGCCCGCGAAGGCAACGCCATCGCCACCGTTCAAATGCTTGAAGGGCACGATTTCGACCGTTTTCTCAACGACATCAAAACCGAGGTTGAGGCCGTCGACAATTTCCCCGACGACGCGGAAACACCCATCGTCAAACAGTTGGGTATCTTTGATTTCGTCGCCACCATCGTGGTCACCGGACCCATGTCGGTTCCCGATTTGAAGGCCTATGCCGAAGACATGAAGGACCGACTGCTTCTGCTTGAGGAAATCTCGCAGATCGATGTCGACGGATTTTCAGACCATCAGATACGCATTGAAATCCCGTTGGCCACAGTGCGCCAATTCGGTTTGGGCATCGACGAGATCGCCAACGCCGTTTCCAACCAAAGCCTGGACCTTCCGGCCGGAACCATCGAAACGTCAGGCGCAGACGTTTTGATCCGCTTTGACGACAAGCGGCGAAGCCCGCAGGATTTTGAAGATTTGATCGTCATCGCCGGGACGACCGGATCGGAAATCCGGCTGGGTGACATCGCCAAAATCACCGACCAGTTCAAACTCGACGAGAGCAAAATTCTTTTCGACGGAGAACGCGCAGCGTATTTGGTGGTCAAGAAGACCAAGGCCGACGACACGTTACATGTGATCGGGGCCGTCATCGATTTTCTTGAAGCCGAACGTCAAACCGCGCCGCCCGCCATAAAGTTTGAAATCACCAAAAACATTTCGTCCATCGTCAGCGACCGTTTGAACATGCTGCTGAACAACGGTTTTCAGGGCTTGGTCCTTGTCTTCCTGACCATGTGGCTGGTTTTCAGCTTTCGCTTCTCGTTTTGGGTCGCCGCCGCCCTGCCCGTGTCGTTCATGGGCGCCATCTTCTGCATGCACCTTTTCGGCTATTCCTTCGACATGCTGTCCATGGTTGGGCTGCTCATCGCCGTCGGCCTGCTGGTCGACGATGCCATCGTCATCGCCGAAAACATCGCCAGCCATGTGGCGCGGGGAAAACCCTATATCTCGGCCGCCGTGGATGGCATCAACGAAGTCAAATTCGGGGTCATCGCATCGTTCCTGACGACGGTCTGTGTCTTCGGGGCGCTGGCCTTTCTTGAAGGCAATATGGGAAAGATCATGAAGGTCATTCCCGTTGTTTTGATTTTGACCCTGACCATCAGTATCGTTGAGGCGTTCCTGGTGCTGCCCCATCATCTGGCTCACGCGCTGAAGGACAAGGTCGGCAAGGAGCCCCACCGGTTTCGCCAAAACCTCGAAAACGGCATCGAATGGATTCGCGAGAAAATCCTTGGCCGCGTCGTAGATGTGGCGATCAAATGGCGCTACCTGAGCATGGGCCTGATCGTCGCACTTCTTTTGGGATCGGTCAGCTTGATGGCCGGCGGCATCCTGAAATTCGTTCCCTTCCCGGACATAGACGGCGACACGACCGAGGCCAGAATTCTTCTGCCGCAAGGCACCCCCTTGCAACGGACCGAAGAAGTGGTCGCACATCTGATCGACACGCTAAAGGCCATCAACACCGAGCTTTCGCCTGAACAACCGGGCGGACAGGAACTGGTTCGCCATATCGGCGTTCAGTACAATTTCAACAAAGATGCATTTGAGAACGGCCCCCATGTGGCGACCATAACGGCCGATTTGCTGGGCGCCGAAATCCGCACGACGAAATTCGATGATTTGGTAAACCTGTGGCGCGAGCGTGCCGGGCCTTTACCCGATGTCCTGAACATAAAATTCGCCGGTTTTGAAGTTCCCGTCGCCGGACGCCCCATCGACATCCGCCTGCAGGGCGGCGACCTCGCGCGCCTTAAGTCTGCTTCATTGGAGCTTCAGGGATGGTTGAATTCCTTCACGGGCGTACTCGATCTCGCCGATGACCTGAGGCCGGGCAAGCCGGAAATCAAGGTCCATCTGCGCGAGGGCGCGACAGCACTGGGCCTGAATGCGCGCGCCATCGCAAGCCAGTTGCGCGCGGCCTTCCAGGGCAAAACCGCCGATGAAATTCAGGTTGGATCGGAATCCATTGAAATCGACGTCCGATTGGCGCCCGAAGATCGGAACAGCGTCGCCGACCTTGAATATTTCTATGTGACGTCAGCCACCGGCAAACGGGTGCCGCTCAATGCCGCCGCGACACTGGAACACGCACGCGGATACGCGCGCATTCATCGTATCGACGGACAGCGAACCGTCACCATTCAGGGCGATATCGATACGGCGCTGACCAATGCGGTTGAAATCATCACCGCGCTGAAAACCGATTTCCTGCCCGGACTGCATGAGCGCTATCCCGGTGTCTCGGTGTCGTTTTCCGGGCAAGACAAGGAAACGGCCAAGACGGGCGCATCGTTACGCGATGGCGCCATTATCGGCATTCTGGGTGTTTTCGTTCTGCTGAGTTTCCTCTTCCGCAGCTATATCGAACCCTTCATCGTTCTGGCGGCCATTCCGCTGACGATCATCGGCATGATCTGGGGCCATATGCTGATGGGCATCAATCTGGCCATGCCCAGCATCATGGGATTGGCATCCCTGGCCGGCGTTATCGTCAACAACTCGATTTTGCTGATGGAGTTTATCCGCATCGGACGCCGCCGGGGACAAACGGCAGCCGACGCGGCAAGGTTCGCCAGCCGTTTGCGTTTTCGCTCGATCCTGTTGACCTCTGCGACAACGATCATGGGGCTATTGCCGCTGCTGCTGGAAAGAAGCCTGCAGGCGCAAATCCTTATTCCCCTGGTCACCAGCCTCGCCTTCGGTTTGTTCGTCGGAACGATTCTGGTGCTCATTGCCGTTCCCGCGCTATACACCATATTGGATGACTTCGGCCTGACCCAAAACATCGAAGCCGAAGCAGACTAGATGGGAAAAGGGAGGTTTCAACATGCCATCGCCGAAACTGGTTGCGCCCGCGGGCGCGTGCGATACCCACATGCATTTTTACAACGCCAAGTATCCGACCGCGCCGACGGCTCTGGCGACACCTCCCGACTCGTGGGTGGACGAATATAAAAAACTCCAGCAGCGGTTGGGGCTGGAGCGCGTGGTTGTGGTTCAGCCGACCACCTACGGAACCGACAATTCGGCGCAATTGGAAGCCATGAAGGCGTTCGGCGACAACGCCCGCGGCGTCATGGTGGCGGACACGTCCACCACCGACGAAGAACTGGACCGCCTGACCAAACTGGGCGTGCGCGGTGTGCGCTTTCACATGCTGCCGGGCGGCGCGGTGCCGTGGGACATTCTCGAGGAAATGGCGGCCAGGGTATTTAATTTCGGCTGGCACGTACAATTGCAAACCAACGGCCACGAATTCCCCGAGCGCGCCGAAATGCTGAAAAAACTCCCGGGCACGCTGGTCATCGACCATGTGGGCCGGTTCATGGGGCCGGTGCCGGTGGACGACCCCGCCTTCAAGACGCTGTTAGGCTTCCTTGATACGGGAAAATGCTGGGTCAAGCTGTCAGCACCTTACGAATCGTCCGTTTCCGGACCGCCCGACTGGGCCGACGTAAAGCCCGAGGCCCGCGCGCTGGCGAAACATGCTCCCGAGCGCATGCTGTGGGCCAGCAACTGGCCGCATCCGGGCCAGGCGAACCCGCCGGACGAAGCCGATCTGATGGATTTGCTACTTGATTGGGTGGACGGCGACGCGGCCCGCAACCGAATTCTCGTCGATAATCCGGCTGAGCTTTACGGTTTCTGAGAAGTGGACGCAGGAGCCCCTCTTGACGAGAGGACCGAACGCGCGTGAATGCAGGAAAACCAATTCTTCATTTGATCTGCGGCAAGATTGCCTCAGGAAAATCGACTCTCGCCCGGCAGTTGGCAGCGGAACCTCATACGGCTCTGGTCCGCGAGGACCATTGGCTGTCGAACCTGTATCCGGACGAAATGAAGACGGTCCAGGACTATGTGAAGTATTCCGGGCGTTTGCGCGGCGCGCTTGAGGAGCACCTCGTGTCCCTCCTCGAGAGCGGTCTATCCGTCGTTCTGGATTTTCCGGCAAACACCGTCGGGCTCAGGACCTGGATGCGAACGCTTTTTGAAAAAGCGGGCACGGAACATGAACTGCACTATCTCGACGCCCCTGAAGCAGTCTGCAAGGAAAGACTGAAACGGCGGAATGAAGACGGTTCACACGAGTTCGCGCCCAGCGACGAGCAATGCGATTTGATTAATCGCTATTTCGAGCCTCCCACGGAGGAAGAAGGGTTCACGATCATCTTGCATCGGGCGGATTGAGCAGTTTCCCTAGCTCAGCCCGACTTTGCCCATTTCGAGGAATTTTTCGCGGCGCCTGGATTTAATGGCGCCACGTTCCATTCCGGCGAATTCTTCGAGCGCCTTCTCCACGGAAGTCCCGACCGATGCGATGGCTTCCTCGGGGCTGCGATGCGCGCCGCCCAAGGGCTCGTCGATCAATCCGTCGATAATCTTCAACTGTAACAAATCCTGTGCCGTCAGCTTCAGCGCCTCGGCGGCATCGGCAGCCAGTTCGCCGTCGCGCCACAGGATCGACGCGCAGCCTTCCGGTGAAATCACCGAATAGATGGAATGTTCCAGCATCAATACGGAATTGGCGGCGGCAATGGCGATGGCCCCGCCGGACCCGCCCTCGCCAATCACCACACTGATAATCGGAACGTGAAGGGACAGGCAGGTTTCGATGCTGCGCGCGATGGCTTCGGCCTGTCCGCGCTCTTCGGCGTCGACGCCGGGATAAGCGCCCGCCGTATCGACCAGGGCGACAACCGGCAATCCGAAGCGGTCCGCCATTTTCATCAAGCGCTGCGCCTTGCGGTATCCCTCGGGCCGAGCCATGCCGAAATTGTGCTTCATGCGCGATTCGGTATCGTTGCCCTTTTCCTGGCCAAGCACCATCACCGAATGCCCGCGAAACCGCCCCAACCCGCCGACAATCGCCTCGTCTTCGGCGAACAGTCTGTCACCGGCCAACGGGGTGTAGTCGTCGACCAGCGCGTCGATGTAATCGAGCGTATTGGGCCGGTCGGGATGCCGCGCCACCTGGGTTTTCTGCCAGGGCGTCAATTTTGCGTAAGTTTGTTCCAGCAGCTTTTCGACCTTGGTCTGAAGCTTGCCTACTTCTTCGGCGATGTTCAACTCGCCGTCGCCCGTCAGATGCCGGAGCTCTTCGATCTTGCCTTCAAGCTCGGCAATGGGTTTTTCGAAATCGAGGAAATTGTGCATGGCATTTCCTACCACGGCATCCGGTCCGAGGCGAAGCGTATTTTGCGTTGCATTCGCCATATGCAACCGGCGGCGCGTGGAACGCGCCGCCGGCACAAATGACTGTCAAAAACGTGGATTAGGCGCGCGAAGCGATTTGCTCGGCTTTGCCCACCAGGTTTTCGGCCTGCTTGATCGAAGCGATGTCGATCAGGCGTCCGTCCAGCGAAACCGCGCCCAGGCCATCCTTGGCGGCCTGTTCCATGGCTTCGAGGATACGCTTGGCCTGGGTGACTTCTTTCTCGCTCGGCGTGAACAAGCCATTGGCAAGATCGATCTGGCTCGGATGGATGGCCCATTTGCCTTCGCAACCCAGAACCGACGAACGGTTGGCTTGCGCCATGTAACCGTCGGGATCGGAGAAATCGCCGAACGGGCCGTCGATGGGACGCAGGCCGTTGGCGCGCGCGGCGACAACCATACGGGCGACCGCATAGTGCCACATGTCGCCCCAATGGACGTCGCGGTTACCGGCGTCGTCAGCATCGGTCAGAACGTGATACATGGGGTTCGGGCCGCCGATGACGGTGGTCCGGGCCTTGGTCGAAGCGGCATAATCGGCAACGCCGAAGTGCAGCGATTCGTTACGCGGGCTGGCGGCGGCGATTTCGTTGACGTTGGCCATGCCAAGCGCGGTCTCGATGATCAGTTCGAAGCCGATCTTCTTCTCGACGCCACAGGCCATTTCGACCTGCGAGACCAGCATGTCCAACGCATAAACGTCGGAAACCGTGCCGACCTTGGGGATCATGATAAGGTCGAGTTTGCCCGGGGCCTTTTCGATGATGTCGATGACGTCCTGATACATGAAATGGGTGTCGAGGCCGTTGATGCGAACGGAAATGGCCTTGCCACTCCAGTCCAGATCGTTCAGGGCTTCGACGACGTTCTTGCGGGCCTGCACCTTGTCGTCCGGCGCGACAGCGTCTTCAAGGTCGAGGAAAACGACGTCGGCGTTGCTGGCGGCGGCCTTTTCAAGGAATTTCGGGTTCGAACCCGGAACCGCAAATTCGGTACGGTTCAGGCGCGCGGTGCACTGTTCTACGATGTGAAAACTCATAACTTATCTCCTCCCGGAAGAAATTAGGGAACATGGGTGTATCTGATTATCGTTGGGGCGCTATAGCTACGCCTCGAAAAATCTCTCGGGTGTTATAACCAAAGGTCGATACCGCCACTAGGCGTTTTTTCGCATACTGGAACGTCACGTATTATTGTCGAGGCCAATCAGCGCCAGCGGATGGGCGTCGCTAACCAGCGCCTTCATGCGTTCGTCCAGAACGTGGGTGTAAATCTGGGTGGTCGCGATGTCCGCATGCCCCAGCATTTGTTGCAAGGACCTGAGATCTGCGCCGTGAGCCAGCAGGTGACTGGCAAACGAATGGCGAAGCACGTGCGGCGACACCCGTTTCGGGTCCAAACCCGCGCTAAAAGCCAGTTCCTTCAGGATCTGGGCAAATCGAACCCTTGTCAGGTGCCCCTCGCGCGAACGCGACGGAAAAAGCCTGCGCGCGGCGGCGGGTGCGTTCTTTTTCTTGGGCAAGAACTCGTCGCGGACCTGCCGATAGGCTTCCAGCGCTTCAACTGCGGGGTCACTAAGCGGAACCATGCGCTCCTTGCCGCCCTTGCCGCGCACGATCAGGATACGTCCGTCGCGCGACAGCGCCGAGAGGGGCAATCCCACCAGTTCGGAAACCCGCAGGCCGGTGGCGTAAAGAACCTCGAGCAGGGCGGTGCGGCGCAGCCCTTCCGCATCGTCCCGGCTTCGCGCCTCATCGAGAAGGTCGCCAACCTCGGTTTCATTCAAAAACTTGGGAAGCGGGCGGCCCAGCCGGGGGCTGTCGATGTGGGCGCTCGGATCGTCGGGACGATCCCCCGAAGCGTACAAAAACCGGAAGAATTGGCGCAGGGCGGAAAGCCGCCGGGCGCTGGTGCGCGGAGACATCCCGGCGTCCGCCAGCCGCACCAGATATTTGCGAAGATCGGTCGCTTGCGCATCTTCGGGCGCGCGCCTGCGCCCCCGCATAAAAGCACCGAAATCGACAAGATCACGGTGGTAGGAATCCAGGGTGTTGGGCGACGCGCCACGTTCGGCAACCAGCATTTCAAGAAAAACTTCGACCTGCCGCGACGCCGGAACGTCCGG
Source organism: Rhodospirillales bacterium (assembly GCA_018648445.1). The sequence goes on from JABGRG010000013.1 coordinate 11,582, forward strand.
ATGACGGGAACGACGGCCGGGGCGAAGGCGGCCTGTCATAATCGGCCTGTCATAATCCGGCGGCGAGCGCCGCTTCAATCGCCAACGCACGCGCACCCGCATCCTGTCCAACGGCTCGCAAGCGGGCCAGAACGTCACGCAGGATCATTGGATCGGCCTGACTTGGACCACCGTCGCCCAGGCTCAACAGACTGAGCATCACGGTCTCGCCAATGCGCACACCCGACGCCGCGATGCGCAACTGGAACCACAGCGCGGGCCGGGGCATCACAACGGTCGAACGTTCCGGGCTATCAAGCAGGCTTTCCCAAAGGTTCGCCGGAACCGGTTCGTCAAAAGCATCGAACAAACTGAACAGCAATGCCCCCCGATCAGCCCCCTCGGGGTGTCCTTCGGCAAGGCTCCACCATTGCGCAAGGGTTGTCGGCGTCCAGCCGTCGGCATAGTCCGGACCGGCCAGCCGCAAAACAGGCAAAAGGGCGTTTATTGCCGAAGACGATTGCGCATCGAACAGAGCGCTCGCCCGCAACACGGCAAACCATGCTTTGGCAAGTTCGTAGTCGCCCGCCGCCAAAAACGCGCGCACCGCGGCCGGGGCAAACCAGGCCAGTTCCGCCGACGGCGGAACGCCTTGAAGAACCGGAAGGAACGTACGTGCCGTCGAAGCGTAGCGCCCCCCTTCGTGTCCCAACGCCAATGCCCGGGCCGCAACTTCGGCCTGCGCCGTCGGCACCGTCTGGATCACCGCCGTGCGGTAAAGAAGCGCCCGGCTGAGCGGGCCGCTTTCGGCCTCGGTCCGCGACAACGGATTGGCCAGGTCCTCCGCCGAGAACGAAATGGAGGTGTAAAGATGGCGCAACGTCTCGACCGGAAGCGCGCCCGCAACCTCGGCCCGTTCGGCGGCTTCAAGGCGCAGTTCCACCGGCGCATTGGGGCTGGTCGCCACGGCGCGCAGAACCGCCGGGCGGTTGCCCGCGATAACGTCCGCGGGAAGCTGCACATTGCCCGCCCGCGCCATGGCCAAATGCAGCGGCGCGGGTTTGGCCATGCTTTCAATAACTTTATCGCCACCGGCCAACGCGTCGCCCAAGGCGAAGAAGACCTCGTCCTCAACGCCGAGTTCACGCAGCAGCGCAATGCCCAATTCGGCCTTGCCAACCTCGCCGGTAAGCATCTGACAGAAGATAAAGGCCTTTTGCCAATAGGGATCGTCACCCTCTGAAATCCGGCCGGTCGCCAGCGCGCAGGCGCGCGCGTTGTCGTTGCTCAGGAAATGCGTATCGGCTTCGATCCGCACGAGATCGGCGTTCGAGGCCCTGTCGGGCGCAGCCTGAAGCAACGCCATGGCGGCGTCGAAATCGCCCATCATCGCCAGCAAGCCCACCCGTTGCGGGATTAACGCGATGCTGGCCTCATCCGATTCCGGCAGGGGTGCCGCCGACAACAGCAATCGCCGCGACAGATCGCGCATGGCCGCGGACGAGTTGTTCGCCGGGAGATGCGGCAGCAACCTTTCAATCAACCGGCGCGATGTTCCCACCCACATTCGTTCACCGAAACCGCCGTTCGCCTTGGTCAGGGTTCCCACCGAGTCGGGATCGACGGTCAACAGCGCGTCCACTTGCACACCATTGCCGGCCGGAGCCTCGGCAGGTTTTTCCGGAACCGCCGGGGCTGTCGGTTGCGGTTTGGGCGGTTCCAGACGTTGCGGCGGCGCCAGCAACAGCGGGCCGGTCTTTTGCGCCCCGGACCCGGCCGGAAAAGTCAAAACAGCCGCGAGAACGGCAATGCTGCAAATGAGGATTTTTGTTTTCATGGGATCAACGCGGGAAGCGGTCATCGGGAATTACTTTTTCAACAGTCGAAACCGGGGCCGGAATATCCCATGTCGCCAGGAAGACCGCTCCGCCGATAATTGACGCCAACACGGTCAGCATGACCAATCGCGACAGGTTTCTCATCTCTTCATTCTCCGCTCAGCCGGGCCGCCGGTTCAAGGTGCTTCAAAAAGACAACCCTTTGAGATTATGATAGGTTTCAACTATGGCGACTTTTCGGCAGTTTATAAGTTCCGTCCGCGGCTTTCAACGACCGGACTTGGAGGAAAATTTGCACCGGTCGGCGAAGGGGAAAGCATGGGAAGCGTAATTTCGACTCTGGGAGACCGCCTCATCGTGCTTGTCGGATTGATGGGCGTTGGCAAATCCAGCGTCGGCCGTCGGCTGGCCGGGCATCTGGAATTGCCCTTTATCGACGCCGACGACGAAATTGAAAAGGCCGCCGGTTGCCCTATCTCCGAGATATTCAGGCTCTACGGCGAACCGGCCTTTCGTGACGGCGAGCGGCGGGTAATCGCCCGCATATTGGCAAGCGGCCCCGGCATTCTGGCCACCGGCGGCGGCGCTTTCATGGACCCGGATACCCGCGCCGAAATTGCCGAGAACGGTATTTCGGTGTGGCTGCGCGCCGATGTTGAGGTTCTCTATCAGCGAACCCGGCGGCGAAACACGCGGCCGCTTTTGCAAAATGGCGACCCGCGCGCAACCCTCGAGCGGCTGGCCGCCGAACGCTATCCGATTTACGCGCAGGCCGACATCACCATCGAAACAGACGGTGAAAAACTGACCGAAACCCTGGATCACATTGTTAATGAATTGAACCACCACGCGTCCTTGTCCGCGTCATAGGAGCACGATCTAGATGACACCGACCTCGAGCCTCCGCGTTGATTTGGGAGCGCGCGCCTACGACATCCTCGTCGGCCATGATCTGGTCGCCACGGCAGGCGCGAAAATGGCGGGCGTTCTGGCACAGCCACGCACGCTGATCGTCACCGACAGCAACGTAGCACCCCTTTACCTGAAGGCGCTTGAGGCCTCGCTGGACAGTGAAAACATCGAATACGCAAGCATCGTTCTGCCCGCCGGTGAAGGCACCAAGGACCGCGAGCATCTACATCAATTGACCGACTGGATGCTGGGACAGCGGATCGAACGATCTACAACCGTTGTCGCGCTGGGGGGCGGAGTTATTGGTGACATCGCCGGATTCGCCGCCTCCATGGTTCTGCGCGGCGTTGACGTCGTGCAGATCCCCACCAGCCTGCTGGCCCAGGTGGACAGTTCCGTCGGCGGCAAAACCGGGATCAACTCGCGCTCTGGTAAAAACCTTCTGGGCACTTTCCATCAACCAATCCTCGTTCTCGCCGATACGGGAACGCTTGAAACCCTGCCGCCCAGACAACTCCTGGCGGGATACGCCGAAACGGTGAAGTACGGTCTAATCGAAGACGCAGCGTTCTTCGAATGGATGGACGCCAACGGCGCTGCATTCTGCGACGGCGACGCCGATATTCGCCGCGCGGCGGTGTTGCGCGCCTGCGAAACCAAGGCCGAAGTCGTCGCCGAGGACGAAAAGGAAACCGGACGCCGGGCGCTCTTGAATTTCGGACACACCTTTGGTCATGCCTTCGAGGCCGAATACGGGTATGGGGATGACCTGCTTCACGGCGAGGCCGTTGCCGTCGGAATGGTCGTGGCGACCGATCTTTCGGTTCGCCTGGGCTTGTGCCCGCCCGAGGACGCGCGGCGTACGCGCGCCCACATGGAAAAGCTCGGACTTCCGGTCGATCTGCCCAAACTCGCGCAGCCGCACTGGAATGCCGATAAACTTCTGGGCCACATGATGTCCGACAAGAAAGTCGAGGCGAAACGACCTACATTCATATTGACGCGCGGTATAGGAAAAGCCTTCACGACACAGGATGTGGAGGCGCAGCTGCTTCACGAATTCCTGGGCGAGACCCTCAGACCTGAGAGCGCAAAATGATTGAATATATTGTCACAATCGTTGTTCTTTTGGCCTTGTCGGCTTTCTTTTCCGGCGCGGAAACGGCGTTAACCGCAGCCTCGCGACCGCTGATCCATCAGTTGGAGCAAACCGGCAATTCCAGAGCCGCCATGGTCAGCCGCCTTTATGCTGACAAGCCGCGGCTTATCAGCGCGCTGCTGTTGGGCAATAACCTTGTGAACATTTTGGCCGCCGCGCTGGCGACACGGGTGATGCTCGATCTTTTCGGCGACGCCGGCGTAGCCTACGCCACGCTGGTGATGACGTTAATGGTCCTGATATTCGCCGAGATCATTCCCAAGACCTATGCCTTTCGCAATGCCAACGACATGGCCCTTGGCGTGGCGCCGCTGGTCCGCGCGGTCGTTTTTCTATTTCATCCGGTGGTCCGCGCACTTCTCTGGCTGGTTCGCGGAATTTTCCGCATCTTCGGAGCCGACATCCAGGACGACGACGCGGTCGGCGGCGGCGAAGAGGAATTGCGCGGCGCGATCGAGCTTCACGACGGTGACGAAACCGCGGTTCGCCATGAACGCGCCATGCTGCGCAGCGTCATGGATCTGGCCGACGTGCAGGTCGGCGAGATCATGGTGCACCGCAGGAACCTGGTTATGATCGACGCCGACGGATCGCCCGAAGAGATCGTCGCCCAGGCTTTGGCCAGTCCCTACACGCGCATACCGTTGTGGCGCGAAACGCCGGACAACATCGTCGGCATTCTTCACGCCAAGGCCCTTCTGCGCGCCGTGCAGGAACGCAAGGGAGACGCCGCCGGGCTGGATATCGTCGAAATTGCCGTAAATCCCTGGTTCATTCCCGAATACACGCCGCTTCTTGATCAATTGCTGGTATTCCGTGAGCGGCGCGAGCATTTCGCCCTTGTCATCGATGAATACGGCAGTCTCATGGGCATTGTGACGTTGGAGGATATCCTCGAGGAAATCGTCGGCGATATTACCGACGAACACGACGTCACCGTAAGCGGCGTTCGCGTTCAGCCCGACGGCAGCTACGTGGTCGCCGGTGACGTGACCATACGCGACCTTAATCGGCAGTTCGAATGGGCCTTGCCGGACGAGGAAGCGGCGACCGTTGCCGGGCTGGTGTTACACGAAACCCGGCGCATTCCGGAAGTTGGACAGACCTTTATTTTCCACAACATCCGGTTTGAAATTCTGCGTCGGCAACGTCATCAAATCACGTCGGTGCGCATTACACCGCCAGACGCAAAGACATTGAATTTATCGACGGAAGCCACCAAATAGGGTCGGTGAAGTATGCCGGGAATGGGAAAACCGTTGGTGGCATGATACGAGATGGGGGTTGCGAACATGAAGCAAAAGATCATTCCGGACATCATTCCGAATCAACGTATCCGTACGTTGCCGCCGGAACACAAGGTCTTTGAAGCGGCGAAGTTGATGGTAAGCCACGATATCGGCGCCATCGTGATAACCTCGGAAGACGGATTGATGGCCGGCATCGTGACCGAACGCGACTTGACGCGGCGGGTTCTGGCCAAGGGTCTGGACCCTACGAAGATTAGCGTCGGGGAAATCATGACACGCGACCCGGACACGGTCAGCCCTGGCGATTCGGCGCTTGAAGCGCTGGAAATCATGCGCATTCGCCGCTACAGGCACCTTCCCGTCGTGGAAGATGGCAAAGTTGTCGGCATGGTTTCGGTGCGTGACCTTTACGAGGTCATGAAGGAAGAACTCGAGGCCAGCATTCGCGAAACCGAAGCCTTCGTTTTCGGCGACCGCTACGGCGCCTAACTCGCTGATTTATGAGGGAGTTTGCGCCGTTTTCTCCGGCGGCTTTTGCGCGTCTTCAGCTTTAGGTTCAGTTTCAGTTTCGGCTTCAGGTTTAGCCTCGGCTTTGGGCCGTAAGCCGGGGTTTGGTGGGGCAAACAACTGGCTCAGGTTTTCGGTCTTCAACCGCGTGCGGTATTCGGCAAGGAAGGTTTTGAAGTTCTCGGCGTCCTTCACTTTTCTCGTGATGTCACGAAAATCCATCATACCAATTGTTTGCGGACTGGACATCAGGCGGAAAGCGTCGCGATAGGGTGTCGCGTCCATGGCCGCGCCGTAATCGGCGCGCGCCCGGTTAATCCCCCCTTCGTTGCCACTCAGCGCCAACGCCACGGCCATACTCAGAACGGATAGGGCGTTGCGTTCGTCCAGCTCCGATTTCGGCGTGATGCCCGCCGCTTTAACCAGCCGCCCCAACGACTTGGCCGCCTTCGGCCAGTCTTCCGAAGACCAGAACACCGTAGCCCTGATTTTCTCCGCATCGACTGTTTCGTCTTCGTCCAGAAGCTCAAGCGCCGGTTCGCTTCGGCCCTGTGCGATCATGGCACGCGCACGCAAGTGACGGCGCGCCGTGACAAGGTCAGCGGGCAAGCCATTTGTTGCAGTATCGTCCAACGCCTTGATCGCCGTTTCCGACTGACTAGCCATGATGCGAATCAGCGCAAGCTGCGCCCCTACGCGCGCTTTTTCCTCGCCCTTCAACCGGAACTCGATCTGCGTATCCAGTAGCTCCGCGCCACGATCAAGAAGATCTACGGCAACCAGCCTGTCGGCCAGTTTGCGGACCATTTCGTCACCCTTTTCGCCGGCCGGCGTCAATTCCTTGAATTCGTCGTAAAGGGCGATTGCGGTAACCGGCGGCAGGGCATCGGCGGCATCTTCAAGATAAAGCTGTGCGAACGCGTCGGTCATTTCCTGCGTAACCGCCTTTGCCTCTTTGTGGCTGCGGAAATGGGTCGCCGCCTGCCGCAATATGCGAAGACCGCTTCTGTAGTCGCCATCCTCCAGATACAGGTGTCCGAGCCTGCGCAACAGCGCGAATTCGAAATCGTCGCCACGCCAGTAGAACCGTAGCTTCTCAAACTCTTCAATGGCCTCGCGCCGCGCCATCTTCTCCAGTTTCAAAAGCATTTCCACCCGCGCGACAATGGCCCTCGCGACGGTCGGTCGATGCGGCCCGGCTTCCACCTCCTCCCACTTTCCGACGGCGCCGTCAAAATCGCCGGCAAGCTCCATCAGGCGTCCCTCGACATACGCGATGCGCATCAGTTGAGAGGGATCTGGTTCGTCAACGTTCAGAAGTTCCAGAAGGTGGTTCGCCTGCCGGATATCGCCGACCTGGATCGCCGACTCGGAAGCCAACAGGCCGAGTGACATTTTTAGCGCACTGGGATAACCGGTCAGAACGCCGCCGGTCCGCCGCAGAACCCTTGACGCGCGAACGAGGTCTCCCTCCTCGGCAGCCAGCGAGGCCCGCCAGAAGATCGCCTCGTCATTTTTATTGAGGCTTTCGTGATACCAGTCGTCGGCTGCTTCGGAAAGACGGCTCATCAGGAAATTGGCGCTTCCATGCAAAGCATTGAATTCGGGGTCGTTCTCGATCCCTTTTCGGTCCCTGGCCACGTTTTCCAAAACGCCAAGAGCCTCTGCCGCGTATCCATTGGCGATGTAAAACTTGGCCAAATTCAGTCGCGCCTTTTCCTTGCCAATGCCACTGGCTTTTGAAATCGACGCCTCTAGACCCTGGCGTTTCTCACGAACGTCATTGACGTCCTCGCGGCTCCATTTCGTGAAGTCCATGATCTTGGTAAGTGGGCGCGCGCCCGCCAGTTTGGTTCCGGCTGCCGCCTGGGCTGTCACCGCCGAAATCTGCAAGGAGTCCGAGCTTGTCAGCTCGATGCCCTGGCGAAGGGGGCGCACCCGCAAGGTATCAATGGTCGGTCGAACGGCGACCCCCTGGCCGGAGCGGAGGATATCGACCTGCGGATATTCATGACGTTGAGCAACCCCGTGCCCAAGCGGAATGACCGGAATAATGATAAAGGTATCGCCGACCTCCGGATCAGCCGCGGCGATGGCGCGTCCGGGCTGTGGCACGGGCAGGAACAGGCGGGCACCGACCGGCGAATTCGGTTGGGGCCGCGTCTCAATTGGCGTTTGCGGATGTAACGGCTGCTTTTTGAAATCCAGAAGCCAGGCCAGACCATCCCGGCGCAAACTGGGATTGATCCCGGTAACCGTATCGATGCGAATGACGGTCCCGCCTTCGGCCGGAATTCGACGCACTTCGCGGATCACGTTGCCGCCGTCATGGGCCAACCCCGCGATATCGATTTCCTTTTCCTTGTCGAAGGCGACCCAAAGGAAACCGGCCCGACGCAGCACCGCCGCAGCAACCGGCTCGCCCCAATCAAAGCGTAAGGTCACGGCCCCAACCGGAGCCGAGCCAGCCGATGATCCCGGCGCAGCCGCCCGCCCCACGGCCACCTGGGCTGCGGGCGCGCCCGTCCCCGCGGGCAATGACGCCGCAGCCTTCACCGGAGTGCCGAGCGCCGCGGTTTTGACCGGAACCAGAGAGGTCGGCATCGCCGCCGGGCCACCGGGTAATTTCGCCGGTTTCGGGGTCGCTGCCTGTTCGGTCTCCGGCGCTGGCTTCGGCGCGGGTGTCGATGCGGGTTTCGGCGCTGGCGCTGGCGCTGGCGTTGGCGCTGCCGTTGGCGCTGGCGCTGGTTTCGGCGCTGCCGTTGGCACCGGAGCTGGTGCGGGCTTCGTCTCGGCTTGCGGCACTGGCTTCGGCGCGGGAGTCGGGGCCGGATTTGGCGCTGGCGCTGGTGCTGGTGTCGGTGCTGGTGCCGCCGCCACCTTTGCATTCGGGTCCGGCGGGTAAATATCCAGGGCAACCTTTGTTCCGGCGCGAAAGGCCTTCACCTTCGAGGAATCGGCGATACGCAAGGCAACTTTCAATCCGCCACCCCCCGAGGATGCGTCAACGCCGCTCAGGAACTTCGGCAGCCTAGATTTGATGCGCGCCAAATCGGGGCGGGCTGCCCGATCGAACGTCACCGTGGTGGTTCCGCCCGCACGATCGACGGCGTATCCCACCTTGTCGGGCCAGTCGAAGACAATTCGGCTGAACCCCTTGTGTTCGCCGCTGCGCACGCCAAGCCGCGGGCCAGAGGCCGGGGCCGGGGTGGGCGTCGGGGTCGGTTTGGCCGCTTGCGCGGGGGCGGGGGCAGCGACGGCAGCGGTTTTCGGGGCCTCCGGTTTGGGCTCCGCAACCGGTTCGGCGGCGGTTGGTACGTTTTCAACGATATCCACGACGACGGCGTTGCCAAGATTGAAATCATTAATGCCGAACGAACCGACAGCCGTGAAAGCCACCGAACGGCCATCGGCGCTGATTTGTCCGGCACTCAGGTATTTTCGCAGGGCCCGCACGGCGGGTCCGACGTCAGCTTCAATCGGGCGGCCAAATTGGACGACCAGCCGGTTTCCCTGCATCCTTGCCGTATAGGGAACGGGGCGAGGCCAATTGAAGACAAGGCGGCCATATCCGTCATGGGTCGCGGCCCGGACCTTAACCGGATCGGAATAGGCCGGGGCCGTCCATGCGGCGAACGCGCAAAGGGCGATCACCGCCATCCATCTTGGTGCGCTTTTTGCCTGTCCCGCCAACGTCACCCCCCGACCGTGGGAAACACGATAATGTCCACCCGGCGGGCCAATGACATGCGTTCTTCGTTCGGTAGGTCAGGTAAATCACCGAATCGGCTGTCGGCGTAGCCATAAGCGATGATGTCTTCGGAATAACCGGAGTTCCGTAGCGAATTCGCCACCACCGCGGCGCGGCCCATGGAGAGTTCCCAATTGGACTGATAACCACCGCCCGCCGGCGGCGTCGGATCGGTATGACCATTGACACCGATCTGATTTCCGACGTTTCGAAGCACTCCGCCCAACACGAAAAGCGCCTGTCTGGCCCGTTCAGAAAGTTCAGCCCGACCCGGCGCGAACAAAAGGTCGCCCGGCAAGGCAACGACCAGACGGTCTTCAAGCCGCATCAGCCGACTTCGCGAAAGAACAGGGTCTTTTGTCACGGTGTCCTCCAGCACGGCACCCAGGTAGTCCAGATTTACGGCTCTTCTCCTGAACATGGTGGCGATATTGTACTCGGCAGTGACCGCAGTGACAGTCTTTTCGCTTGAAGGATTGAGGGTTTGCGATAGCGCGTCGGTCATTTCGTCCCATTGATCGATCTGAACGCTCGACATCGAGAAAAGCAGAACAAAAAACGTCAGCATCAGGGAAACAAGGTCGGTAAAGATCACCATCCAGGCCTTGCTCGCGGGCCGGCTTTCGGGAAACACATCGTAATCGGGTTCAATCAACGGCATCATTGGCCGTCTCCACGCGATGGCTGTTTCTCGACCGCTTCCTCGAACTTCAAGCGCACCTCTTCCTGTGTTCTGACAAAGAAGCGCAGAATGATCTCGGCCGGATTGCCGGGTTTCAGGCCGATCGAAACGCTTTCGGGCGGTACGCCACGGGCATGCATGGCGCGCACAAACGCTCCGGCGCGGGCCGTTTCGAGAGTTTCACCGGTAGGCAGGTTTTTTTCGCTCGTAAACGGGCTGCCAATGACGAATTCCATGTCGTGGCGAAGACCAAGCGCGCCCGCACTGAGAGAAGCGACGATGCGGTCAAGCAATGGGATTTGCCCTTCACGGACCTCCGCCGTATCGCCCAGAAACAAGGCGTCGGCGGGAACGATCACCCGCATCAACTTGCCCGGTTGGACGATTTCGGCCTTGGCCACCTGAATATCCGAAGCGAATATTCCGGTAACCTCTTCCTGAAAGGCCTGACCGGCCAGCATGTCCCCTTCCCTGGAAACAAACGCGGTAAGATCGGTCGTCGGCGGCAACAGGCTGGAAAAGGTCGACGTCAGGCTATCCATCACCGCCTTGCTTTTCACATCTTCCGGCGAGGAGATCGTGACGAGGACCATGAAAAAAGCGAGAACCAGCAAATAAAGTGCCAAAAACAGGCCGGTCGTGGAACTACCCGCCGCCTCATGGATGGATTGATCGGTGTTTTGGAATTCGTCCATGCCCAATCAGCGCATCCCGGTACGCCCCCGTCAAGACGGCTGACGAATATCAGCCGCCGATTTCCGCTCCCGGCTCCGGCATCTGCCGACGCCGCGACAGGTCGACCGTAATATCGCGAGCCTTGCCCGGGTCCATGTCGGACATCACCGCCGCCAAATTACGTTCTTTCATGCGCTCGGCGACGAGAAGCAGCGTATTCATATCGAGTTCCTCGAAAATTCGCGCCGCATCCTTGGGCTTCATATTCTCGTAAATCTTTACGAGGCTTTTGATCTTGCCCGCTTCCTGTTCATCGTAGTTCGCGATCAGCTTTTCGACCGTCGCCTGCAGACCTTTAAGTTCCTGAATTTTCTTGTCGATGCGGGATTCCGCAGCCTTCATCATCCCTTCGCGCATATTGATTTCGCGTTCGCGCGCCTCGATCACCTCACGCCGTTCGGCCAACTGTTGCAGAAGATCGATCTCGGCTTGGGTAAGCAAGGTCGGATCATCGATGGACATCCCGGCGGGTTCTTCCGGCGAGATCTCGGCTTCCTGCTCTCCTTCCGTCGCCTCGCCGTCGACAGCGCCCTCCGGCTTCTTTGCGGCCTCAGGTTGGTTGGGCATTGCCTCGGGAGGCTGCGCGCCGGTTTGCTGCGCCTCGGCGCCGGCAATCGAAATGGCGCCGTCTACGAGACCGTCCAATCCTTCCCAAATGGTGCCCATCTTCACGGTCAGCATCAGCGACGCGGCAAAAATGGTCGCAGGCAAAAACCGAACGCGGGAAATAAATCTCATCATCGACGGAATCCTTGTCTTATCGGGCGGATTGAAGCGCCCTGATCAACTCGCGCTCGGCATCAGATTTTGAGTCGTCCACGCTCGGACGTTCCTTTTTCCCCTTCACCAGTTTACCCTTGCGCGGTCCGGGGGGAGATTTCTCACGCGCGGCACGCACGTCTTCTTCCAGCCGGTCGGCAGTGCTGCCGCCGCGATCAATCAGAAACGCCAGATCGTCGCGAAGACTTTGCGCCGCATCTATGCGCTTTTTTAGGTCATCGGCCGTTCTGCGCAGATGCGTGATGCTCTCTTCGGCGCGCATGGTCGAATCGGCAAATTTCGCGGCAAGTTTTTCAAGATCCGCCTTGTCCTGCCGCATGACCCGCAACCGGCGGTTCAACATCACAGCATAGCTGATGGTGATGACCAGCAACCCGGCGACGAGAATATCGAGAACCAGAGAAAAGCCCACTTTTACATATTCTCCTTCGGTTTCACCACCGCCTTGTTGGCGATGCGAATGGCAATACGGTCACCCTTTCGGCCCATCGTTCCCGAATACATGGGAACGTCGCCACATCGGAGTTCAACGATCGAACTGGGCGTTGCATTCAGCATGACGCGAGAGCCAACCTTAAGTTCAAAAATATCCTTGAGGCTCATCGTCTGTTCGTCCAGCACAGCTTCCATATCAACGTCCGTCAGCCACAATTCCTCCGCCAGATGCGTTTCCCAGATGGAATCGCGGCCGAATTTTTCGCCCATGAACATCTGCAGCAGAAGTTCGCGAACGGGTTCCAGCGTCGCATAGGGAATCAAAAGTTCCATACGTCCGCCGCGGTCTTCCATATCGATCCGCAGCTTGGCCACGATGGCCGCGTTCGACGGTCGCGAGATGGTCGCGAAGCGCGGGTTCGTCTCAAGGCGGTCGAAGCGGAATGTTACCGGGCTCAGCGGCTCGAATGCTGCGCTAAGATCGGCCAGCGCCACATGAACCATGCGCTCGACGAGACTGCGTTCGATGGTCGTGTAGGGTCGACCTTCGATGCGCATCGCGGCCGTGCCGCGACGCCCGCCGAGCAAGACATCGACGATCGAATAGATCAGCGACGAATCCACCGTGATCAGGCCGTGGTTGTCCCATTCCTCGGCCTTGAACACACTCAGCATTGCCGGCAGCGGAATGGAATTCAAATAGTCGCCGAAACGAATAGACGCGATATTGTCGAGCGACACTTCGACGTTATCGGAAGTGAAATTTCGAAGCGAAGTCGACATCAACCGAACGAGACGGTCAAACACCACCTCGAGCATGGGCAGGCGCTCGTAGGAGACCAGCGCACTATTCAGAATCGCCTGAATGCCCGATTGCTGATCATCGCCTTCGTGATCGTCATCGAAGCCCAGAAGACTGTCGATTTCGTCCTGGTTCAGAACACGGGTCGACGCGCCGCCCATGTCGTCTTCCATGTCGAGGTCGCCGGCATCTTCGTCCGGGTCACCGGCAACCATCGCCTCCCACTCGTCGGCCAGGGAATCCTGATCCTCGCCGTCGGCGCCGTCCGGTACTTCTTCGTTGATATCGTCCGCTGGAGCGGTCATCTGTTCATCGTTCCCTGATTCTCGTCCATCGCCGAAAACCGGCTATTGAATAAGCATTTCCTTGAACAAGATATCGTTGACCTTTGACGGGGCCACCGCCGCGCCGACGCGCATCAGCAATTCCTCGCGTAGGCGGTACATTCCGGTCGATCCCTTCAGATCGTCGATGCGCAATTCACGCAGATATATGTTAAATGTGTCCATTATTCGGGGCATCAATCCCTCGACTCGCGGAATATCGGTCGGATTCGGCAATTCCAAACTGACTCTGATCTTGAGGTACGATGATTTTCGTCCCCCCGTATTCAGGTTGACGAGAATTTCCGGCAAATCCAAAAAAACGACCTCGCCGCTAATCGCCCCCTCCGGCCCTTCCACTTGTCCGGCTTCAACCGCCGCAGGGGCTTCCTCGCCGGTAATCATCGCCACAACGGGGTCGAGCAGACCGGTGAACCACGCACCGGCGCCACCGCCGATGACGAGCACCAGCACCGCGCCGATGATGATGAAGAGCATTTTCTTGCTGCCACCTTTACCAGATGACTCTTCACCGTCTTCGTCTTCGCCTTCCTCTAGATCATCGTCGAGGTCTTCGGCCATGCCGTTATTTCAATAGCGATGGGAGACCCACCGTCACTGCCCAATTCATTGTTGCCCAATGGAACCTTACGGCCGGTTGGTTAATAAGTAGTTGAAATGTCCAGCTTCGCTGTTCGACGGCCAACGGCCCATGCTTCATACCTATAACCATACCATATTCGCGCCTCGGAAGGGCAATAACTGCCCGGCAACGGCAGTACGAACGGCACCAAACGCCCCCTCCGACAGACACGCCAAATATACGTAACATATTGTAATATAAAGAATAATCGAATTGGCACGCGCCATGCATAAAAGGGTGTGGGCAAATGTGGACTTACTTGAATTTGGGATTGCGAAGAAGATGGAAAATACATCAATCGTGGCTCTTTCCCGTCAGACGACCTTACGGCGTCAATTGGGTGTCATCGCCAACAATCTGGCGAATATGAACACCACCGGGTTCAAGGGCGGAAAAATGATGTTCATCGAACATCTGGTTCGCAGCCGCGGCGGCGACAGCATTATCGGTGACAAAATCGCCTATGTGCGGGATATCGCCACCGTCCGCGACCTTTCCGAAGGCGGGATCAAGGCAACGGGAAACCCGCTGGACCTGGCAATTCAGGGGGACGGGTATTTCGTCATCGACACCCCGACCGGCGAACAGTACACCCGAAATGGCAGCTTCAGGCTTGATCAAGAGGGACAACTGGTAACGAAGAATGGCGATCCCGTCCTGTCGGACGGTGGAGACCCATTCTTCTTCACACCGACCGAGAGCAAGATCACGGTTTCACGCGACGGCACGGTTTCGACCAGCAACGGTCAACTGGGCCGCATGCGAACGGTTCGTTTTGAAAACCAGTATGCTTTGAAGGAAACGGCGGGAGGATTGTTCACATCCGAGGCCCCGCCCCAGGATATCGAAATCCCAAACATCGTTCAGAACGCGCTGGAAAGCTCGAACGTCGAACCGATCATCGAAATGACGCGCCTGATCGAGACCCATCGCACCTACAAGAGTGTCCAGAAATTGATGGACGCCGAGAACGAACGACTCAAGAAAATGATTCGCGAAGTCGCCAATCCCGGCAACGCGTAACCGGCATATGGTCGCCATGAGTTACCGCGGACCAGGATTTAGGAAAGGACGAGAACAATGAGAGCTTTGGATATTGCAGCCTCCGGGATGTTGGCCCAGCAGCGCAACGTCGCGGTCATTTCCAACAATCTGGCGAACATGAACACGACCGGCTACAAGCGCCGCCGGACAGAGTTTCAGGATTTGCTGTACCAGAATTTGCGGCGGGTCGGTTCGACGTCTTCGGACGCCGGAAACGTGGTCCCTGCGGGTGTCCAGCTTGGTCTCGGCGTGAAACTCGCCGCTGTGTACCGCATCCACGAGCAAGGAAACCTGAATTCCACGGACAATACCTTCGACATGGCAATCGAAGGACCGGGGTTCTTTCAGATCGAACTTCCCACCGGCGAGACCTCCTATACGCGGGACGGTTCGTTCCAGTTGAACGCCAGCGGTGAGATTGTCACCCATGACGGTTACAAGGTTCTTCCGGGAATATCCATTCCCAGCAATGCCATTGACGTAACCATCAACGAAAGCGGCGAGGTGCTGGTTAAACTGGACGGCCAGACGACCCTGTCCAATGTCGGACAAATCCAGATCGCGGTCTTCCAGAACGATGCCGGCCTCGAAGCGGTGGGAAACAATCTTTTCATCGAGACGCCGGCTTCGGGCAGCGCGATCGCGGGCAACCCGGCCGCCACCGATTTCGGGTCAATCCTTCAAGGCTTCCTGGAAACGGCCAACGTCAACGCTGTCGAGGAAATTACCGAACTGATATCGGCACAGCGCGCTTTCGAAATGAACTCGAAAGTCGTGACCACCGCCGACGACGTGCTCAACACCATTTCGCAGATGAAGTGAGGAACGGGGCGATGAAACATCGAACCATCCTTTTGGCCATCGTGGCGCTTTGCGCAGCCCTGGTCGCACCGGGCGCACCAGCCGCCGTTCCCGACCAGACGGTATTGCAGGAATCGGTCGTGGTCAGCGCGAACGTCATCCGTCTCGGCGATCTTTTCTCGGGCGCGGGCAAGCGAGCCAACGATACGGTCGCCTATGCTCCGGCACCGGGAAAACGGGCCGTTTTCGACAGCCGTTGGCTCTATCGGGTGGCCCGCGCATATGGCCTGAAGTGGCGTCCGTTGACCTTGAAGGACAGGGCGGTCGTGGAGCGCGCCAGCACCACCATCGGGCGCGATGAAATTGAATCGCGCATTCTGGAAGCGTTGATAGATAACGGCGTTAGCGCGGATGTTGACGTTCGAATCAGCAACCGCATGCTCAAAATTCACGTTCCCGAGGACGCCGAGGCCGTCATCGAAATTGAGGACATCGCCTACAATCCGAGAACGCGCCATTTCACCTCTATTGTCAGCGCGCCGAGCCACAACAGCCGCCCGCAGCGCCTGCGTGTAACGGGCCGCGTTTTTTTGATGCGCGAGGTGCCGGTGCCAACCCGCCGTGTGCTCGCAGATGAAATCATCCGCGACACCGATATCGAATGGATCAGCGTGCGGGCCGACCACCTAAGGCGCGACACCATCATGCACGCGGACCAGATCATCGGCAAATCACCCCGGCATTCCGTCCGCGCCGGTCAGCCGATCCGGGTTCGGGAAGTGCGCAATCCGGTGCTGGTTCCGAAACGCAGTTTGGTAACCATCTTGTTCAAAAAACCCCGATTGACCCTTACCGCCAAGGGCCGCGCCCTTGATGACGGCAGCGATGGACAGGTCATTCGCATCGCCAACGCCCAAAGCAATACCGTGATAGAGGCCACCGTCGTGGGCGCCCATATGGTCGCCGTCCACACGCCCGACCTCCTCGCGACGAACCCGGAGTGAGAGCCATGATGCGATATAACTTCCCGAATATTCTCCGCCTGGCGCTGGTCGGCGCAATGGTCAGCGCGGTCACGGGCTGCAATACCCTGACCCGACTTTCCGAGGTGGGAGATACTCCGGAACTTACCAACATTACCAATCCGGTCGCCAAACCCGGTTATCAGCCTGTGAGCCTGCCGATGCCCGCCCGCGAGATCGCCAACCACAATCCCAATTCCCTGTGGCGGTCGGGCGCCAAGGCGTTTTTCAAGGACACCCGGGCCAAAGACGTCGGCGACATTTTGACCGTCGAGCTGGATCTGGACGACAGCGCCACGTGGGACAACAAGACCGAACGCGACCGCGACGACAGCGAAGATACGGACGTTACCAACCTGTTGGGCCTTGAGGGTGAATTCAGCAAGGTTCTACCGCAGGGGATGACTCCGGCGTCCGTTATGAGCTTCGGAAACGTGCATTCAACCTCGGGCGACGGTTCCATCGAACGCAGCGAGACACTGGAACTCACCTTCGCCGCCGTCGTGACCCAAATTCTGCCGAACGGCCATTTGGTCATCCTGGGTCGCCAGGAAGTCCAGGTGAACGCCGAACTGCGCGAATTAATGGTTACCGGGGTCATCCGGCCCGAAGATATTGATTCCGACAATTCAATAGCCCACCAGAAAATCGCTGAAATGCGGGTTGCCTACGGTGGCCGCGGCACGCTTACCGAATTGCAGAAACCGCGCTGGGGCACCCAGATCTGGGACATCATCTTCCCCTTCTAGGGTAAGTGCACCCCTTTGCAGACAACAAAGGCCGATGCGCATTGCATCGGCCTTTCGTTTGTCGGCTGTTTCACGGGTGTCAGTCGTCGCGGTGGGTCTTTTCCATGCGCTCGTGCCGTTCCTGGGCTTCCAGGCTGAAGGTCGCTATGGGACGCGCCTCAAGCCGGGAAATTGCGATCGGCTCGTTGGTTTCCTCGCAAAGGCCGTACGTTCCGCCCTCGATTCGCTGCAAAGCCTCATCGATTTTGGAGATCAGCTTGCGGGCGCGGTCACGGGTGCGCAGCTCCAACGACCTGTCGGTCTCGGCCGACGCCCGGTCCGCGATGTCGGGCGCGACCATTCCCCCCTCCTGAAGATTCTGGAGGGTCTCGTTAGACTCGTGAAGAAGCTCGTTCCGCCAGTTGATCAACTTGTGGCGGAAGTATTCCAGCATAACCGGATTCATAAACGGTTCTTTGACGGTCGGCTTGTACTTCGGTGGAAGCGTAACCTTCATGTGACACCGCACCCCATTCGGCGAAAATTTGGCCGGAATATAAGAGCCTCGGCAAGCCGCCGCAAGAGGCCATCGGCCATCCGGGCAAATTCATGCAATCAGTCGGGGGAAATTGTTGAAAACAGGGGGCTTTACGTGCCCTCGCGGCGAAAAACTCAGACGTCGCGGGTCAATTTGGCAATTTCAACCTTCGCCCGCAGTTCGATCTCGTCGATTATTTCATTCAGATGCGAATCGGAACACGCCCCGCGTTCGGTGCGCAGCCTGTGCGCCAGTTCGACAAGTTTTTCCTTGGAAGTTGCGCCGATCAGCAGATCACGCCGGATCGCTTCCAACCTCTCCAGGATATCGTCGCCGTATTGACGGGCCCGCCCGCGTGCCCGGTCATCGGTGGCGTCGGACACTTCCTGAACTGCAAGAATCGAATCGACGCCGCCGGCGGCAGAAGACTCCACCGGCGCGGACGGCGCGGCAGCACCGGCCGTTTCGCGAAGTTCCTCGGCGAATCCGGTTCCCGAAGACGCCGCCGCTTTTCTCTTGCGTGCGCTCGCCGTCGTCGCTTTGCTGGAACCAAGTTTCGATAGCTTCATATGTTCCACGGCTCCTGAAACAACAATCACTCAGCATCCAGTATACACCGCACCCTGGTTAAGAAGGGGTAAAATAGGCGCAACCCCCCACGACATGCCCCGCACCAGATCAAAGAATGTCGATTGCACTTGCAAATGAGTTGCATTTGCATTTTATTCCACATAATCTTTATTGGCTTTCACTCCGTCGGGGCAGCTGGTCGTTTCAACGCGGCCTATGACCGGACGCCAACGATCAATCAAGGGCCGGCAATCAATCGAGGACTGAAATTCCTATGACGAACGAACGACTTCTCGCCGCTGCGACACATGCGGCGAAAACCGCGGTATGTTGCCTATTGGCCGTTTCGTGGACGGCTTCTTCCCGGGCGGCAGACAGCGAGGTAAATCTTTATTCGTACCGGCAACCGTTCCTGATCCGGCCCATCCTGGAGGAATTCACCAGACAGACGGATATCAGGGTCAACATCGTTTATGCCAAAAAGGGCATTCTTGAACGCCTCAAGGCCGAGGGCCGCAACAGCCCCGCAGACGCTGTGCTGACCACCGATGTCGGCCGATTGCACGACATGGCCGAGGCGGGAATTTTGCAGCCCGTGCGCTCCGCCGTCCTCGAACGAAACATCCCGCCCAGCTATCGTCACCCCGACGGATTGTGGTTTGGTCTTACCCTGCGCGCCCGCGTTCTTTTCGTCAGCAAGGACCGTGTCGCCCCCCATGAGGCAACCTCATACGCGGACCTTGCCTCACCGCACCTTAAAGAGAGGGTCTGCATTCGTTCGGGCAAGCACGTCTACAACGTATCGCTGCTGGCGGCGATGGTCGCACGCAACGGGCGCGACGCGGCCCGCAACTGGCTCTCCGGCGTCAAGAAAAACCTGGCCCGCAGACCGCAGGGAAATGATCGCGCGCAGGCAAAGGCCATTAAGGAAGGGCTATGCGATGTGGCGCTGGCCAACACTTACTATATGGGAAAGATGGCAACCAACGAGACCAACCCGGAACAAAAGGAATGGGCCGCCGCGCTTCGAATCGTGTTTCCCGACCAACAGGGCCACGGCGCCCATGTAAATATCAGTGGCGCGGCGTTGAGTGCCAGCGCCAAAAACCGGGACAACGCCGTCAAACTCATCGAATTCCTGAGCGGCCAAGCGGCGCAACGGATGTATGCCGAGATCAATCTGGAGTACCCGGTACGACCCGACATCGCTCCGAGCCCGCTGGTCGCCTCGTGGGGATCATTCAAGGCTGATTCCATCAATCTGGCGGAAGTGGCCAAGTTTCGCACGATGGCCACGAGACTGGTCGACCAAGTCGGGTTCGACCACTAACCAGGGAAATGATCTTGGATACTGTGCGTACACATCCCGACGCGCTGGCGGCGACTCGTCCCAAACGGCGTCTTCGTTTAGACGCGTGGACGACCGGCAGCTTTGCGATTGCACTGGTTATCGCGGTTCCGTTGGTCACTGTGATTTTCTTGGCTTTCACACCCAACGGGGACATCTGGCCCCATTTGGTCGCGACCGTCCTTCCCCACTACGTATCGACGACCCTGATATTGATGACAGGCGTCGGCGGTGGAACGCTGATAATCGGAGTGGGAACAGCCTGGCTGGTGACCATGAACCGGTTTTTCGGTCGCCGGGTCTTCGAGTGGGCGCTGCTGCTGCCGCTTGCCGTTCCCAGTTACGTTATCGCTTACGTCTATACCGACCTGCTGGAGTACGCGGGCCCTATTCAGGGAATGCTTCGCGATATCTTTGGCTGGACCAACCCCCGCCAATACTGGTTCCCCGAAATCCGTTCGCTTGGCGGCGCCGTGGCGATGATGACCCTGGTCCTTTACCCCTATGTCTACCTTCTTTCGCGGGCGGCGTTTCTTGAACAGTCCGTATGTGTTCTGGAAGTCAGCCGCACCCTGGGGAAAGGCCCCTGGCGGAGCTTTTTTCAAATTGCGCTTCCACTGGCGCGGCCGGCAATCGTTATCGGTTTGAGCCTTGTCCTGATGGAAACGCTGAACGACTTCGGGACCGTCGATTTCTTCGCCGTGGCCACATTAACGGCCGGCATCTACGACGTTTGGCTGAACATGAACAGCATATCGGGCGCGGCCCAGCTTGCCACCATCATGCTCGTCGTCGTTCTTGTCCTGATCGGAATGGAGCGTTTGGCCCGGCGCAGCCGACGCTTTCATCATACAACGACGCGCTATCGCACATTGCCGAGGGCACGCCTGCGACCCGTTCCGGCCGCCCTTTCCTGCCTGGCGTGCGCCATCCCGGTCGGATTGGGGTTTGGCGTTCCGGCGTTCATCCTGTCCCGCCACGCCTTCGTCAATTTCCACCAATCGGCGACGCCGAACTTTTTCGGATTTGCCGCCAACAGCCTGTTGCTTTCGTCCGCCAGCGCGTTATTGGCCGTCATGATCGGCCTGTTCCTGGCCTATGCCCAACGGTTGGGGCGGACCGGCGCATTGCGTTCGGTAATCCGGTTTGCATCCATCGGCTATGCGGTTCCCGGCGCCGTTTTGGCCGTCGGGGTATTGATACCGCTGGCCGGTCTCGACAACGCCGTCGACGGCTTTATGCACGCCACTTTCGGCGTTTCAACCGGATTGCTTTTCAGCGGAACGATCGCCGCCATAATGTTCGGCTATCTGGTTCGGTTTTTGGCTTTGTCCTTCGGCACTGTCGAGGCCAGCCTCGGCAAAATCACGCAAAACATGGACGGCGCGGCACGAACGCTGGGGCACTCGGCGTTTTCCACATTAAGGCGCGTCCACTTGCCGCTCATGAAAGGCAGCCTTCTGACGGCTGCGATCCTGGTGTTCGTGGATTGCATGAAGGAACTGCCCATGACCATGCTTCTGAGGCCCTTCAATTTCGACACACTGGCCACCTATGTGCACCAGTTGGCCTCGGACGAACTTCTCGAAGAATCGGCGCTGGGCGCTTTGGCAATTGTCGTGTCGGGCATCCTTCCGGTGATCGTTCTCAGCCGAACCATCGCGCGTTCGCGCCCCGGTCAGAACGGCACGCCCGGAGAGACAAAATGACCGGCTTGCGGATGGAAGACATCGTTCATGCTTACGACGGCCACGAAATCGTTGGCGGGCTGTCCCTCGAAGCGAAACCGGGCGAGTTGACCTGCCTTTTGGGGCCGTCGGGATGCGGGAAGACAACCCTTCTTCGTTTGGCCGCCGGGATTGAAGCCCTGCAGCGCGGGCGCATCACCATCAACGGCAACGTCGTCGCCAACGCCGAGGACGGACATGACGAGGCGCCCGAGCACCGGTCCACCGGCCTGATGTTTCAGGATTACGCATTGTTCCCGCATCTGACCATTGGTGAAAACATCCGCTTCGGCCTTAACGGAAACGCGCCGGATCGCCTGAAATGGGTCGCCCGGGCGATGGAGCGTACCGGGATGTCACGCTTCGTGGACGCCTACCCGCACACTCTTTCCGGCGGCCAGCAACAGCGCGCAGCACTCTTGCGGGTCCTTGCGCCCGCCCCGCGATTGCTTCTGCTGGACGAACCCTTTTCGAATTTGGATGTTACCCGGCGCAATCAGGTGCGCGACACCACCCTGGAACTGTTGAAGGAATCGGGAGCGGCGACATTGATGGTGACCCACGACCCGGAAGAGGCGATGTTCGTTGCGGATCAGATTCTGGTTATGAAGGACGGTCGTATCGTTCAGGCCGCCACGCCCGCCGAAACCTATTTCCATCCCGCCAACGCCTTCGTTGCTACTCTTTTCGGACCCGTAAACCGGCTTCTTGGCGTGGTCCGCAACAAACTGGTGGAGACGCCGCTGGGGTTGTTCGACGCCCCCGATCTGACCGACGGGACTTCGGCTCAGATTTTGGTTCGCCTTGAAGACATGAGGGTGGCGGAAGAAAGCCCCGGGCAAAACACGGGAACGCCCGTTCGCGTCCTGTCGGCCAGGCTGCTTGGCCGGTCCAGCCATCTGCGGCTGTCTGCCGGGAACGAAAATGCGAACGGCGTGATCGTGCAATCCCGCGTTCCCGGCGTATTCCTTCCCGCGACCGGAGCCGATTTGCGGGTCAATATCGATCGAACCAAGGCCTTCGTGTTTCCCGCTTGAGCAACGCACCGCCGATTCGCAGGGGGCAATTCCTGCAGGGCCTTTTCCGTTAAGGTGCGATTCTTGCGCACCCGGAACTTTCATGCTCTAACTTTATCACTATAAATCAACTGGTTACCTGCCTTTCCACATTGGCATTCTTCTTGCGTGATAACAGCTCGGAATTGTCTCGTTCAGTCGGGACGAAATACGTGGAGTCATGCAAATGAGCATTTACGGCGCGTTCTCTCCGAGCATGTTCGGAATGAGGAGCCAAAGCCACGCGATGAATACCATCGGCATTAATCTCGCCAACGCCAATACCGGCGGCTACCGGGCAAAGGAAACCCGGTTCGCGAGTCTTGTCAGTGAATCGCTGTATCACGAATCCGATCTGGGCGGCCCCCGCCCGGTCGATGTTCAGCACGTCGACAGACAGGGCGTAATCGCGGCGAGCCCCAGCGGGTCGGATCTGGCCATCAGTGGTAGCGGGTTTTTCGCGCTTTCCGAGAAATTCGATCTGTCGGGAAAAATGCTCTACGGCCGCGACGGAACGTTCCATATGGAAACCGTCAGCGATGTCACCGCCACCGCCGACGACGGCAGCACGATTACGGTCAGGGACGGCTACCTGGCCGACAAAAACGGCTATTTCGTTCTCGGCTGGCCCGTCGACGCCACAGGAAATTTCCCCACGTCCGGCGGGACGCTTCAACCTCTCCGAATTGACCCCTACGCCTTTGACTCCGACTTCACGGCAACTTCAACGACCCAATTTATCGCCAACCTGCCAGCCAACCTGACCCCGGGCACCAAGGAATCGTTTACCGTAAATATCGTGGATTCGGCTGGTTCTCGGCAACCTGTCACCATCAATTTCACCAAGACCTCGACCCAAAACCAGTGGGAAATGTCGGCCAACACCGTCGCCCAGGTCGATACGATCACCCTGGCCGGAACGCCCGAGGCCGGTGACACCTATACGGTTACCGTCAACGGCGTTACCGAAACCTATGTGGCTGCGGGAACGGAACCCAACATCGACGCGATTCGCGACACCATGGTCGCGTCCATCAACGCAAATCCGATGATGGCGCCGACGATCACCGCGACCGCGGGAGCCAGCGGCGAGATCAAAATCACCGCAGACGCGCCCGGAACCGCCTTCACATCGGCGACGACAGCGGTCGACGGCGGGGTAAACCCCGACAACACGGCCGCCACCGCCACTACCACGGCCAACGTATCGGGGACTCCCACCAACGTTCCGGCGACGCTGACTTTCGATTCAAATGGCCAGATTGTGACACCGGCGTCGGTCACCTTAACGTCCTCGTTCACCGGAGGATCGACCTCCAGCTTCACGGTCGACGTGAGCGAACTAACGCAGTTCGCCGGAGATTTTGTCCGGCACGGATTCTACGAGGACGGGAACTCCACCGCGCGAATGGAGAGCTTTGAATACGATTCCACCGGCCGGGTCATTGGCACCTTTGACGACAATACCCAACGGGCGCTTTACAAAATTCCGTTGGCCGTTTTCGCCAACGCCAACGGTCTTGAGGAACGCAACGGCAATACCTACCTCGTCACCGAACAATCCGGAACGGCGGACATCGTCGCGGCCGGAAGCGGGGGTTCCGGATGGTACCAGCCGTCGGCGCGCGAACTATCAAACGTCGATATCGGTGCCGAATTCACGACGATGATCCTGGCCCAGCATATCTACAATTCCTCGGCCACCGCGTTTCGCACCGTTGACGAAATGACTGAGGTGGCGCGGGACCTTAAACGCTAGAGGTCTGCCGGAACCCGGCAATTTTTTCCACATCACCCAAACCAGCGCGGCAGCACTCGGCAAGACCCGGTGCCGCCGCTTAGTTTTCTTAATAATAGAATTTTTTATCTTTTAATATCAATGCTCTACCTAACCATTCCGGCTGGCATGATTTTCGCATGTATCAGTTCGCCGTTAACCGGCACCACTGGGATGAATTGGGACAACGGTTTGAGACGAAAGATGAAAATGACAGCATCCAACCTTTTCCGGTCCGTTTCGTCCGTAACCCGCGCGGGGGCGCGTCGTTGCGCCGCAGCCCTCGTCGGCCTCGCTATACTGGCCATGGCCACCTCGGCGGCCCACGGATCGTCGCGCATCAAGGACATCGTTACTTTCGAAGGCATCCGCGACAACCCGTTGGTCGGCTACGGACTGGTCGTCGGTCTTAACGGTACCGGCGATGAACTGGCGGACGGCCATTTCACCAAGCAAAGCCTCCAGGCCATGCTCAATCGCCTAGGCGTAAAGCCCACCGACACCGGCTTGGATTCAGACAACGTCGCCGCCGTCATGGTTACCGCGAACTTTCCCGGTTTCGCCCGTCAGGGCATGCGCATCGACGTAACCGTCAGCGCACTGGGGGATGCGGATAGTCTGCTTGGTGGCACCCTTTTGGTTACTCCCCTGCTCGGCGCCGACGGTGAAGTTTACGCGGTGGCGCAGGGTCAGTTGGCCGTGGGCGGGTTCACCGCCGGTGGCGACGCCGAAACCGTCACCAAGGGCGTACCAACCAGCGCCAGGATCGCCAACGGGGCGATCGTCGAACGCGAAATCGAGTTTGATCTAGCCCGGATGAAGTCGGTCGAACTGACCCTTCGCAATCCCGATTTTACAACGGCGCGGCGGATATCCCAGGCAATAAATGCTTTTTTGGGGACTGCCTCGGCGCGGCCCAGCGATCCGACGACCGTTAACGTTAAGGTGCCGCAGCACTACGGCGGCCAGGTCGTCAATCTGCTAACCGACATCGAACAGCTTCGCATCGAACCCGACCAGCAGGCCCGCGTCATCATCGATGAACAATCGGGCATCATCGTCATGGGCGAGAACGTGCGCATCAGCACCGTCGCCATAGCCCAGGGCAGCCTGACCATCCGTGTTACCGAAACCGATCAGGTTTCCCAACCCGGTCCCTTCGCCGAGGTCGGCACCACGACGACGGTGGATCGCACCGATGTCGCCGTGGACGAAGGCGAGGAGAACCAACTCGCTGTTCTTGAACCCGGCATCACCCTGCAGGAGCTGGTTAACGGGTTGAACGCCATGGGAATCGGCCCGCGCGACATGATCACAATCTTACAGGCGATCAAGTCCGCAGGCGCCCTGCAAGCCAAGATCGAGGTGATGTGATGACCGATACGCTCATGGCGATGGACGGTCAGACCGCGATGGCTGCAAGCCGTCAAGCACCGAAAATTCGGCCCGGATCTGACATGACTCACGCCCGCGAAACGGCGCAGGATTTCGAAGCATTCTTTCTGGGGCAGATGCTGCAGCCGATGTTCGCCGAAATGGATTCAGACGGTCCCTTCGGTGGCGGGCAGGCGGAACAGATGTGGCGTTCCCTGCAGGTGGACGAATTCGGCAAGGCTTTCGCGCGGGCCGGCGGCGTCGGCATCGCCGACATGGTCATGAACGAGATTATCAAGATGCAGGAGGTCCGATAGTCATGGACGCCTCAAAACGGATCAGCGATCTGATCATCATAAGCAAACGCCTTGCCGAACTTCTGATTCAGGAGAACACCGCGCTTCGCGATCACCGGACCGGCGACGTCCAAGCTCTTATCAACGAAAAAGACGAAACCAGCCGGGTCTATGAAAGCCGCATCGTCGGCTTGTCCGAGCACGCGACGGATGAAGACATTGCAGAGGTTGACGAAATTCTTATGGATCAGCTTCGCTTTCTCAGCAAGGAAATCCAAGCGCTAAGCGAAGAAAACGCGATGAGGTTACAGGTTGCCATGGAGGCAAACCGTCGGGTCCTTCACGAGGTCACCGAGGCTGTCAAAGCCAATACCCCCGGCCCCGGAACCTATTCCAATTCGGGCGTGGTGAGCAAAGGACCAAGCCAGGCAGCACCAGGGAATATCCCGATCTCGTTGGACAAATTGCTTTAGATTTAGTTGAAAGGGCTCACCATGGCCGGCACCATCACAATGGCCCTTCGTACCGCCCAAAGCGGTCTTCTGGTCAACCAGGCAGCCCTCGACACGGTGGCAAACAATATCGCCAACGTCAATTCGCCGGGCTACTCGCGCAAGATCGTCAATCTTGAACAGCGTGTCGTTAGCGGTGTCGGCGCTGGCGTTCAGTTGGCCGATGTCACACGTGCCGTCGATGAAGGTCTGGTCAAGAGCCTGCGTCTGCAACTGGCCAAAGTAAGCACGCTTGACGCCAAGACGAATTACTACGCACGCCTTCAGGATCTGTTCGGCACACCTTCCGAGAACCAGTCGCTGAGCCATATCCTGGCGGAATTCACAACGGCCCTTGAAACGTTGGCCGTTTCTCCGAACCAGACTCTGGAGCAGAGCGAGCTGGTTCGCCAGGCTCAGAACATAACTCTCAAATTCCAACAGATGAGCCAAACCATCCAGGATTTGCGGGTTCAGGCCGATGGGGCCATTGCAGAGAAGGTGGATCGCGTAAACAGATTGACCGCCCAGATCGCGGATTTGAACGATAAGATCATTCGCAATCAGACAGTGACCGCCGACGTCACCGATCTTAGGGATCAGCGTGATCAGTCCCTCGACGAATTGTCCAAAATCCTCGACGTTCGCTACTTTTACCGCAGCGACGGTGACGTGATTGTTTTCACGTCCTCCGGACGGACCCTTGTCGACAACGTCGCCTCCAGCCTTAGTCATTCCGCCGCAAGTTCAATGACGCCCTCGACGACCCACGCCGAGGGCGACATAGGAGCCCTCTATCTGGGAACCGCCATTTCGGCAAACGACATCACAAACGAGATCGCCGACGGCGAATTCAAGGGCCTGATCGAAATGCGCGACCAGATCCTGCCCGATCTGCAAAGCCAAATCGATTCACTCGCCGCCAATCTGCGCGATTCCTTCAACCAGATCCATAACCGCGGAATTCCGTTCCCTGGGTTGCAATCCATGAATGGCACCCGGCATTTTCTGGACACGACGGACGCGGCCAACAATACGGACACTCAAACAATCACGCTAGATCCCACCAATAGCGTCGATGACGTCACCATCGCCCTGTTCGATAGCACCGGCAACCAATCGGCCGTGACAACGCTAAACACCATCATGCAAAGCGCCACCTACGGCACCGGCGCCCAAGCCTCGCGTGGCCCGTGGTCCATCGCCGAAGTTGCGGCAACCGTCGAGGACTGGTTGCAGGCCAGCGGCACCGCTGCGGCGACGGTTTCCATCGACAACGAAGGCGAATTCAATATCGAGCTGAATTCAACCAGCCTCTATCTGGCCTTCCGTGACGAGGCCGCCAGCGCAAATGGAAGCACGGCCGCCGATGCAGAGATCGGTTTTGATGCCGACGGCGATGGAACCGTGGATGAAACGGTAAGCGGATTTTCCAACTTCTTCGGACTCAACGATTTCTTCGTTGATGGGATGTCGCGAAACATGCACGAATCGGACGTCATGGCTGCCGGATTTACGGCTTCGGCTACGACGCTTCGGTTCGTCGACGGCACCTCTACCCTGCCCCTCTCAGCCGGCGCCGACGTGACACTTGCCATTACGGCCGGCAGCACGCTTACTGAAATCGCCACATCCATCACCAACGGTGTCGCCAACGTCACCGCATCCGTTATTCCAGACGGCGCGGGTTTCCGGCTTCGAATTGCCCACGACAATGGCTCAGATCTTGAAGTCACCGCCACCACAGGAACGCTATTGACCACCATCGGCATGCATAGGACGGACTCCAGCGTGTCGACGGCCCTGGATGTGCGGGCGGATATTCTCAATTCGCCATCCAAGGTCTCAAGCGGCGCCATCCAATGGGATGCCGCTATTGGCGCTTCGGGTGAGTACCAAACGAGTCTTGGCGACGACACGACCGTTCAGGCTTTGGCCGAGCAGTTCGATGCCGCCATAACTTTCAAGACAGCGGGGGGAATTGGCGAGATTTCCACCTCTTTCAGCCAATACGGCGCAGCCATCGTTTCGCGAAACGCAAGCCTGGCGGACACCAATGAATCCCAATGGGTGATCGACGACACGTTGACCAGATCGCTTCAAAACAAGTCCGACACGTTTCGCGGCGTAAACCTGGATGAGGAAATGTCCAACCTGATTCTTTTCGAACAGGCTTATGCGGCCGCAGCCCGGGTGGTCAGTGTCATTCAGAAAATGTTCGACGTCCTTGATCGGACCGTGGGTTAGGGAGAATTTCCATGTCGCGTATCGCCGATCTCGCCGCCAGCAACGCCCTTATCGGGTACATTCTCAATACCCAATCGCGACTTCACGACCTGGAAACCCAGGTTTCGACCGAGAAGAAGTCGCAGACCTACAGCGGCATCGCCAATGAATCCCAACATCTTATCAACATCGAAAATACCAACGATTTGTTGGCGCAATATGTCCGCAACAACGAGATCATGGATCTTCGCCTCGAAGTCGCCGAAGCCTCCATTACCGGCCTCGAAAAAACCGTCAAGGACTTCCAGGACGTGCTTCTTACGTTCAAGCAGGCCGATGATTTTTCGGAACAAAGCGTCAAGGATATTCAGGACTGGGCATTTCAGACGCTCAAGACGGTGGAAAGCTATTTGAATACCGAAGCCGATGGACGCTTTTTGCTTTCCGGCGCCCGGGTCACCACCCAGCCGGCCGACCTCGGATTGACGACCCTTGCCGCTTTCCAAACCGAATACGACGGCGCGACCGTAACCTTCCCGACCACCCGCGACGCCCATTTGTCGGATTTTTCGATTTCCCAGGATGGTGCGGCAACGCCACTTACCGACTGGCTAATTTTCGAACGAGACGCCGGAGCGGGCGTCAGCCGGATTACCGCGACGACCGGCCAATTCGCCAACATCGACGCCGGAGCGAAGTTTACCGTTTCGGGAACCGCATCGAATGACGGCACCTATACGGTTCAATCCGTCGGCGGAGGCGGAACGACGATGGACCTCGTAACCGAAATGTTGACCGATGAAGCCAACGAAGCCGCAGCGACCCTCACGAAAATTGACGGGACGGTCCTGAACAGCGTCGAGTTGACCGATCTGAGCTTCGTTCGCGCGACCGACACCATCACCGCAGGCACAGTAGGATCACTGGCCGGGATCGGCGTGGGTGAAGCGTTTACCATAGGTGGAACAACCAGCAACAACGGGACGTATACGGTCGTTTCCAACGATGGGACCAATATTGTCGTTAAACCCAAGTACCTTACCGACGAAGGCGGCGTTGGCACCGAAGTTGACGGAACCTTGACCGCCACCTCGTACTACAAGGGCGACAAAACCACCATTTCACATCGCGTCGATGATGATCGGAGCTTCAGTTACGACCTCACCGCGATTGATCCGGCCTTCGAAAAAGTCATTCGCGCCATATCCATCCTGGCGCAGGGCGATTTCGGAACGGAAGGCGGGTTGGATCAAAACACGACGCGCGTCAACGACGTTATGGCCCTGTTGGACATCGGGCTCACGGCAACGGTCAGCGGCACCCCGCCGTACGGAACGGAATTGACCAGTAACGTGGAACAAATCCAGCGCGATCTTGCCTTTGATCGTGTTCTCATCAACCAGATGAACGATTCACATAAACAGCTCATTGGGTTTTTCGAGGCGGAGATCGCCGACACCGAGAACATTGATCGCCTGGAAGCCGTATCGCGGCTTCTGGATGACTCGCAGGCGTTGGAGGCGTCCTACCAGGCACTGGCGCGCATCCGCTCATTGAGTCTGCATAACTTCCTGCCGATTTAAGGAAAATTGGCTAGGTAGGACGGCCAAATGGGACGATTTGAATTTATCGATCATGGCGCGGCTTCCGAAGTTTATACGGAAATGGCCGCGCACGAGGTCTTTTCGGGCGGCAAGGATCATCCGGTTTACGGCAATGTGGGCCGGAACTACTACGCCATCGCGCTTGGAGAAGCCTCACTTGATTTGGCTTTCGTCGTCACCGATAACGGCGGACCGGTTCTGTTGGTTCAATGCGCCCTGCGCGACACCGAACTTTCGCATTTCGGCTTTCCCATACGCTTCAATTTTGCCGCCGGTCTACCGCCGACCGCCCAACGCAAGAGCCTGAATGCGGCGTTTGAAAAGATCGGGCAAATCGCCGCCGAGCACAGCGCGACGGAAGCCTTCCTGTCCGCCGGTCCGCCGACGGGATCGCTGGGTCTGATTGACAAGGCGTGTCTGGACCGGGATGGAAAACCGGGCCTGCGAATTCGCGCCGAAGCGGATCTGGAATTGTCCGGGGAGGAACTGAAAAGCGACCTTCGAAGCAGCTATAAATCGCTGATCAACTGGGGCCGGGACAATATCCGCCTTGAATACGTCAACGCGGCCAATCCGGATCGCCTATTGCTCGAAAAATTAAGCGATTTTCATGCGCAAACCGCCGGGCGCATCGTTCACGCCCAACCCACATGGGACGAACTGTTCCGGCAAATCAGCATCGGCCACGGCGAAATCAGCATGGGTTTTGCGCAAGACGGTGAATTGGTCGCAGGCACGATGGTCATCGACGAAGGGCCGACCGCTCTATATTTTCTGGCCGTCTATGATCGCGAAAGGTTTGAAAAGCCCATCGGCCACTGGCCGCTATTCGATGCGATGGTGCGCGCCAAGAACCGGGGGCTCCGCCGTTTCGATCTGGGCGAAGTCCATGCGCGCGGCACGGTCGAGCCCAAGGAATTCAATATCGGATTCTTCAAGAAAGGGTTCACGTCGCGGCTGGTGACCGAGACTGTGTGGCGGGTTCCACTGTAAATCAGTCAGCTGTCAGGGCCCTGAATTTTCCCATACAATCTTCTATCAGCTCCAGCCATTCGCGAGACACGTCAAGAAATTCGGCGATTTCGGGAAGCTGCCCGTCTTTCATAACCCGCCAGGTCATGTCGTTTCCGGACTTGAGCGCACTTGCGCCGTCGATCAACGCGGCGACACCGTCCAGATAATCTTCGCCGATTTGGCGCGCACCCACTTCGCGGGCCATGGCGCAAATATGATTGGTATCGATACGGCCATTCTTGAAGATCGTTCCGAATTTCACGCGGCCATGAGCGGAGTCCAACCAGTAAAGCACCATTGCCGAATCCGCCCGTTCGACGCTTAGTCCCACATCCGCGCATTGGTCGAAAAAGGCCGGCAAGCGTTGCGCCGAACGCCGGTCTTTTCGCGTCACGGCGTCAAAAAATTCCTGTTGCGTTATGGCAAGCCCGCCCGAAAACCACGGAGGTCTGCTCTTGCTGGCCTTGATCATGGTTCGATTCGCCGATTCAGGTTTTCCTAACCATCTTGAATTACCCTGTCCCCGCCCACATCTACATCTTAGCATCAGCGCTTTGTTGCGCTTGCCACAAGAATGTGGGAACTGGTGTGCTCCGCACCACAAGAATGTGGGAGTTGGTATGGATAAGTCAAAAAAGGTTCTTCTGGTCTTCCCGCGCATCGACGGCGAGAAGGAATACCACCACATCCCGGTCAGCGGCCTTTCGGTGGCCGCGCCTTTGGTACGGCTGGGCCTTGATTTCGAAATATTCGACCAGCGTGTCGATGATCCGGCCCGGCTGGATGAACTATTGGATGAAGCCTTCGTGATGGGCATCACCATGTTCACCGGATACCAGACCCATTGCGGCTACGAGATCCTTAAGAGGGTCCGGGCATCGCATCCCCACATTATTACGGTGGCAGGCGGTCCTCATGTTACGGCCCTTCCGCAGCAAACCATCGCCGACAAACACGTAGATTTCGCGGTTTCCGGTTTTGGCGAAGCTCCGTTCTACGAACTGATTACCGAGCTGCTTGAAAACGGTCGGGATGGCATCAAGGCGATCCCGGGGCTCTCGCGAAAAAACATGATTGAAGTCGCTATCGAGCCCGCATCGAAGAAATTTGACACCACGCTCTGGGACCCCCTTCCCTACCACAAGATCAACCTTGCGAGTTACATCAACGAACAAACCAAAAGGGTGATGTACGTCGCCCATTACGGCTGCCCCGCGCGGTGCACGTTTTGCGCAACGCCGCATTATCGAAAATGGGTGCCCAAGCCGATGGAATTCGTGCGTCAGGATCTGGCGACCCTGCACGATAACTTCGCTTTCGAACAGATTTGCTTTTTCGACGCAACGCTGTTCACCGACAAAAAACGGGTTTCGCAAATTGTCGACCTGCTGGATACGGAATATCCCGGCGTTACCTGGATGGGAGACGCCCGCGCCGTCGAGTTGAACAAATACACGACAGAAGAGCTGATCGACATCAACGACAAGAACGTAAATCTGTCGTTCCTGATTGTCGGTCTTGAATCGGGTAGCGCCTACATTGCCGAAGAGGTCATGAAAAAGGGCAAGAAGCACCTTGAGATGTTCAAGGGTGTGGCCCAGCGAATGGATCAGGCCGGCATCAAGATGATTTCGGGCCTGATTTTCGGCATTCCCGGTGAAACCACCGAAGATCTGAAGAAAACCATCGACTACATCTGGGAAATCCGCAAAGCGCATCCGGCCTTCCGCCTGAGCTCAACTTTCTTCAGGCCGCTTCCGGGAACCGAGCTGTACCAGCTATTGGACGAACAGGGTTATATCGAGCCCAAGTCCCTGGCCGATTGGGCCGAACACGGCGCGTCATCCCACTTCAAATACAACGAGTGGATGGACATCCCCTGGATGGCGGCCGACGAGAAAAAGAAATACCGCAAGCAGTATGAGGTGTTCCGCAAGGAACACGGTGAAATCCTGGAATAGGCGTCAGCCAAGCCTGGGCAGGAAGATCACGCTTCCGGTTTACTTTGGATAAAGGCCCAATACACGTCCGGTCCGGCGGGCACGTCGAAATTCATATCTATGACCTGCGGATGGGAAAAGCCCGTCCGTACGATTAGGTGCGCCCACATGGATTTAGGCAGAACGCTGTAATGGTTGGCGTTGCTTTCGTGGTGACACGCCGTATCCGGCGCCGGGACTTCAACATACAAAAGCCCGCCCGGCTTCAATACGCGCATGAACTGCGACAGGGTGAAGCTTGGGAAGATGCTGTGCTCCAGGCAATGACGGCACCACACAAGGTCAAAAACCGCGTCATCGAATTCCAGAAACGACTGATCCATTTCATGGACTTCAAGCCCTTTGTCCCGGCACGCCCTTAAGTCCTCTCCGAAGGTAATGCCGACCGGATCGAGCCCCCCTTCCTTGAACTTCTCCATGGCCAGCCCTTCGCCGCACCCAACATCGAGAACCCGCGCACCCGCGGCGAACTTATGCTCGTCCATAAGGTGTTTCGTCATTTGATTGGTAATGGAGATATGTGGTTCAGCCAGGGGTTCGGGATAAATATCGTTTCTGCATTCGCTCAGAAATTGCTCAAGGCGCGCGAATTTTTCCATACCATCTCCTAACGAAACCCGTCCGGGAACAAAAATCGGGGTCAATAGAAGCAGAATATCCCGGGGCAACGTTTTGTCTACCCAATAACCCATCGGCAGCCAATGCGAAGCTCTCCCATCTCAAGATCGGAAATTTGCTCTGGTGTTGTTTGCCCCGGTCCCTTCGGCTATCGTCGGCTGTTTCTTGAATCGAGGCCTCGATGATCCCTTTGACCAACCAGAGTTTCTACGAATACGCTTGGGCGGCCCGCTCTCAGGTAATCGAAGGCATGATCGCAAATGGCGGGGGTGGACTTTACGAAATTTTGGATAATTTCTGTGCGTTCGACTTCAGCCATCGGTTGGTGGTCGAAAGAACGAGGCGAAAGCCGGACGAAACGGGAGTAAGGCGCCGATATCTGACCGGAAGGGTTTCGTTCGAACTAATCCCAGATCGGAATGACGCCAACAAAATTGGTCAATACATCCAAGGCCAGTATGAGAGAATGGCCATAATTGCCGACCTGATTGATGCCGACACGGATGCGATCATCGAACTGGGCTGTGGTTACGGCATTAATCTATTCCGTCTGATGCGGCTGCTCAAAGACCAAAAATTCCGTTGGTTCGGCGCCGAATACACGGAATCGGGACGCTCATTGTGCGCCAAACTGGCCGATTTGGATGGATCGGAACCGATGGACGTCCCCTTCATTGACCACGCGGCTCCTGATCTGGGCTTTATGGCCGATGTCGAGAAACCCCTGGTTTTCACCTGCCATTCCATCGAGCAGGTCTCGATAATTCCCAACAACTACTTTTCCATACTGGCGCGAGCCGCGCCCGGCGTTCGCGGAGTCCACCTGGAACCTTTCGGATTTCAGGCTGACCCGTCAGCTCCGAATTCCCCGACCCACCGGAATTTTATGCATGATCAGGGTTGGAATCTGAACTTTTTTTCGTGCCTGAAGCTGGCAGAGGAGAAGGGCGATATCCGCATTGAACATGTGGAAATCGAGAAATATGACACGACCCCGAACAACCCCACATCTCTCGCCGTATGGATCAGCACAGTGTAGTCGCATTGAGGTTTGGCCGAGCGCGATCAATCAATCTCAGGTGGGCAGAAAGCTAATTTCTACCCGCGCCCTCCAACAAACCTTCGCTAATCTGAAGATTGACATTAATTAACGTATCGATGGTTTGTTCGGAGATGTCATCGGCGCTTTTGAACGTGATGTCGGCGACGAAATTGCTCAACCGCACCAAATTTTGCTTCACCGTTTCGGAAAAACCGCTGCCCGGCCCTTCCGCAATGGTCTTGATCACCACCCACGTCTCCAGATTTTCATTGAGGGCCGCCCCAAGGGCATTTCTGTCGGAGAAATTCTGCCGCGCCTGATCCAACAGGATGGCGGCGCGGGAGAGGGCAAACGCCTGCTCTTCCGGAACGTTCAACTGGTCATTGGCCATGTCAGTGGCAGTCATCGGAAACCCTCCGTCTGGCGAACCATATCCGAAATTCGACGAATTCTCCTGTGCCCTTAAAGTGTGCTTTCAACGCCCCCGCAAGTCAAGAAACTCGTGCATTCTCAATTGGTTCAGGAAAACGCAAGTTCCGTTTCAATCGCGCCCATCAACCTGCGCCTGGCGTCGCACAAAATCGCGTCCATACCTTGGTCTGATTGGATCGGTTGAACACCGCCGCCAACCAGCCGACCCAGCGCCACCGCAATTCCATGCGGGTCGGAAACGATGTCGATTTGCGCGATACGACCCATCAGAGGGTTGATCTCGGCCTTGCGTCCGGGTTGCAGTGACAACGACGCAATGCCCGACAGTGCAGCCTCGGCCAGGACCATCGAGGTCATCCCCACAACGGCATCGCAGCGGTTTAGCAACTCGTCCGTTCGCCACTCGCCAATCGATATTCGACGCTTGGCGTCTTCGGGTTTGTCTTCCAGCCAGCGCGCCCAGTTTTCGCGGTGTTCACGGGGGTGAGGTTGCACGATCAGGCGCGCCGCGCCCAGTGACCCCAGCGCGCCAACGACCGCATCCATGACGCCGAATTGATCGTACCCGACGACACTGGCGCCCCCATGATCCTGGATGACCGGTTCCGAGAAAAAGGCAACAATTGGCGGTTCCGACCGAAGGTGGCCAATCCGTTGGTTCTTCAAGCGCTGGACCGTTTCTTGCAGGTGCGGGTGCCCGGTAACGTGAACCCGTGACGTGCACCATCCACCCGCCGCAATTTCGTCGGCCATGATTTGATCGGGAACGCACAAAGCGTCGGGCAGGACTTCAACGCCGCTCTCGCCGGAGAAACGGCGGCGCAGGTTCGTCCACGCGTCGATAACCGCCACCGACGGAACGGCCCGATTCCGCACCGCCAACCAAATGGCCCGTTCGAAATCGCCAAATCCGGTCCCCGTCACAACAAGGTGCGGCGCGAATTCAGCCAGCGCCGTTTTTGTGTCGCCGGTCACGTCGCCAAGGGAACGCCAGATATCAGCGGCCGGTCCGGTGGCGGCAAGCATCACCTCAAGCCCGCGCGCCAAGACCATCGGAATAACGGGCGAAAGAAACCTTGCCCCTCCGGGATCGTGCGCGGCGAACAGGACCCGGGATTGGCCGCTCATTCCGGGTTGCGCCGATGATGATCGCGTAGGGCAGGCAGATTTTCGACGACCTTATGGAAGGCGTCGGCAACATCGTCCATATCCGCCGGTGTCATCGGCGGGCGCATTAACTCGTGGGTTATCAATGTCTGAAAATGCGCTTCCTCGCACTGTGGACACAGGCCTTGCGCGTAGTCGACCGATCCTTCGTAATGCGGGCAGGTGAACGGGCATCCGGTTTTGCCATATCCCGCGACTTCGCGGTACATGGGCTCCAAATACAGGGGTCGGACGTATCCCGCACCAACCAATGGTCCCTCGCGTTCGCGCAACTCGCAGGCCGCCAGCTCGGCCTTAAGGGCATTCACGAACAGGGCGCGCGGTATTCCCGTCGCTTCCGCGTCGAACGTCAACGCGTGCACGTAATAGGAATGCAAATTCCCGGAGCCGATCTTCGGCAGGCTCAAGCAGGGAAGCCCCGTCAGTTTTTCCTCTAGATAAGCCACGTTGGCGCGCCGCGCGGCCACCAGATCGGGCCCCTTGCGCAACTGGCAGCGGCCGATTGCCGCCTCGATTTCGCCGAGCCTGAAATTGAAGCCGATCATGTTGACCAGATCGGCAACGCCCTTTTTTGCGACAACGGCCTCAGCATGGTTGCGAATAAGCTGCACGCGTTCACAAAAACCATCGTCGTTGGTGGTAACCACGCCACCCTCGCCGGTATGGATGTGTTTGTGATAATTCAGGCTGAATACGCCCATATGGCCCAGCGTTCCCACCGGTCGGCCTTTATAGGTGGCGAAGGGGGCTTGTGCGCAATCCTCGATAACCACAAGGTTTTCACGTTGGGCGATTTCCATGATGGCGTCCATATCGGCGGCCTGACCAAAAAGATGGACAACCACGACGGCGCGGGTTCTGGGCGTGATGCGCTGGCGGATGCTTTCGGGGTCGAGACAAAAAGTGTGCGGATCGATATCGGCAAACACCGGAACGCTATTGAACACCACCGGGGCGGTTGCCGAGGCCATCATGGTGTAAGGCGATACGATAACCTCGTCGCCCGGTCCGACACCGGCGGCCCCAACCGCCGCATAAAGCCCGCTGGTCGCCGAATTGACGCTAACGGCATGGCGCGCGGAATAGGCGTTTGCCCATTCTGCCTCAAAGGCGAGCACCTCGGGACCGCCGAAAAAATCATCGCTCCAGGTGCCGAGGTATCGCGAGAGAATTCCTGAATCCAAAACTTGTGCGGCGGCTTTTTTTTCCTCTTCGCCAATCACCTCGTAGGCCGGAAACAGTTTGGTGCGAACCGGAGATCCGCCCAACAACGCTAAGGCACTCATGACAATCTCTCTTCCGCAAGTTCCAAAAGCCGGGCACATACATTTTCGGCTTCAAGCGCGCTATGCCCGTCACTGGCCAACGGGTCCCCGTGATCCAGATGGCGCGCCAGATTATCGACGGCCGACACCATCGCCGAACCTAAATCCGTGGCCGTCCATTCGCCCCGCTCCAGGACCCGATACGCTGGGAACAGCGGATTGTTCGCCACATGCCGGAAACGCATCGCGGCCCCCTGATCTTCGATGACCACCCGCCCCTTTTGCGTCGTAATTTCGATCTCGAAGGTAAAGAAGTCGCGGCTGTCGCTTCCCACCAGATACACGGGCGCTCCGCCCTGGGTGAAAAGCAGCGCGTCCAGGGTCGGGTCGTTCGCATCGAAATCGACGCGCTTCTTGAACACGTCCGTCGGCGTCAATGGACCGACAAGGAAATGCAGCAGGTCGATCATATGACTGCCGCAGTTCATGATTCCCTTGGTGTAATGCCCGACCACGGATTGCACCGCCCCCCACTCTCCGGACGCTATGGATTGGCGCACCCGGTCCATATCGGCCATCCAGCGCCGTAAATAGTTGACGCAAAGCGGACGACCCGCCGAGGCAAAATCGGTGACCAGGGCACGCGATGTTTCCACGGCACCGCTCAACGGTTTTTCGCAAAAGACCGCACGCACGGGCATGCCCAGAACTTCGCGCAAAACGCCTTCATGCGCGGCAGTGGGAACGCAAATGCTGGCCACATCAAATTCCATGCCGCTTGCGCGGCAATCGGCCAGATTTGCAAACCCGTCAGCCACATTCCAATGTTCCATGAATGCGGCGCGGCGGGCTTCGTCGGGCTCAACACAAGCTGAAACCGTGAAACGCGGATGGCATCCATAGGCTCCGGCATGGGACAGAACCTCGTCCCCGGTTCGCGCCTCGTCGTACCCGCCGGCGATATTTCCGCAACCCACAATCAGCGCCGACAGGTGTTCAGACATATCTATGCGCCACTTTCTCGCTGATTTTGCGGTATTCTGGCCGCTCGCGCAGCAGGGTCAGTATGGCGGCGAGATCGAAGGCCGGGTCGCCCGCGTAAAGATCTTCGAAAATGTGGCTGATCACCTGGAAATCCTCCGCCGTATCAAGGGTCAGGCGAAGATCGGGATCGGTAAGTTCGCCCGGCGCGGGAACGTTTTTCAACGAATAGATGGCGGGGTTCCGGTAGATAAACACCGAGCCATGCTCGCGGTCGAATGGATCATCCGTGCGCCGCGCGACATCGGCCAACACATCAGTCGAGAACACCTGCGTATCCATGCCGATGGGGTACGTGCGTTCCAATACGTTTGAAACATAATCGACGCCGCTTTCCCGGTAGACGCCGATGCATTGCTCGACCAGACCGGGGTCGATCAGCGGACAATCGCCGGTGGTTTCGACAATGACATCAATCGCGTGTTCCTTGGCGGCTCCCAAAAGGCGGGCCGTTACGTCGTCTTCACTGCCGCGAAAAGATCCGACGCCAAGCCGTTCGGCCAGTTCAACAATGGGCAGATCGGCCTCGTTTTCCGTCGTCGCAATGACGATGGCGTCCACGGACGGAACAAGGCGCAGCCGTTCGACCATCAGTTCCAGAACCGGCTTGCCGACGATCTCTCGTAAGACCTTGCCCGGCAACCGGGTGGAGCCCATGCGGGCCTCTATGGTGGCGACGGTTTTCGTCATCGGCTTGACGCCTCAAGGGAGCCCGGCTTTGCGCTTAAACCTCTTCGTCGAAAGAAGTCGGTGCGTCCGCCGGCGGTGGCACATCGGTCTCCGTCGGATCGATCCCCGCGGCTTCCGCAGCCTCTTTGGTCGCCTTGTTCAGGCTTTCCAGCATGCCGTTGGCGATATTGCGGTTGATCTCGACGAGCACGGCAATCTTCTCTTCGGTTGGGAAGGGGATTGCATCGACCGTGTGCTGATCGATGTACTTGCACAGCGTCAGCATGTTCATCCGGACTTCTTCGGAAACATTGCTGGTGCCTGCGGTCAATTCCGCCTGGAAGATCGTCCACAGCCGCCAATTCAGCCGCAACGCATCGCGCATGGCCGTCTTCGAATCTTTGGCCAGCGTCGCTTCGGCCATGCGGCGCGCCGCCTCGACCAGGGCCCACGCCTCAGTGTATTGCGGCATTCCACCTTGGGGGACCGTGCCGTAACCCGGACCCGGAGGCTGATTTTCATAGGCCATAGCTTCTCCTAGCGCTCATTTCCGTCAGAATAGAAAATATGAGGTAATCTGCCAATACCGCAGGCAAAACTCCCGAATAATCTTGTTCTCCGAATTATCACGACAATCGTTACGAAATGGTTAGAATCCGCCCGCCTCGACCGCGTTCCAGATTTGACGGGCCCGGTCCGTCCAACTGTGGCCGGCGCGAAAGACCGCCAACCCTTTGCCGGCCGTTTCCTGAGCAGACATGTCGTCATCAAGAAGCGCCGCCAGAGTCTCCTGGACCGTACTTCCCACATCCAATTCCACCAATCCGCCGTCCGTTGTCAGGGCGTCGGGATAGTTTTTTGCCGTCGTCGCAACAATCGAACCGCTGGCCATGGCGGCAAAAACGCGTTCGTGCGAG
>JABGRG010000138.1 GCA_018648445.1 Rhodospirillales bacterium
GCGATCAATTCGACATCCAGGTCGCGGGCAAGAATGGCGCGGAAAATGTCCTCTCGGTCATCGGAGTCGGCGATGCTGATTTCCAGGGCGGCCAGCACGTCGTCGCCCAGTCGCTCAATGTGCGATACGGCGGCGTAGCGGTCGGGGTCTCCGCCGGATGCAGTTTCCATGTCCATCAGATCGGGAAGGGCGGCGATCTCAATGGGTACGATGTCGGGTTCCTGTGCGGCTTGGCTGGCCGGCATGACCGCTTCGGTTAAACGGTCCCAGGTGTTGACGCAGCCGCTGGTTGCCAGGGCGAAACAAAGCACGGCAACGGGGCCGGAAATACGCACGAAGAAAGATGATATTGTCACCAAGCCATCCCCCCACGATTCGCAAAAAGCGCGCAAGGGAATAAGTCTAACACGAATAAGTGAAGTGCGCCAATTAGCGCGCTTTCCGGTAGTGTCTCAGTTTGAAATCCAGCCGGGTTGATGTGCCCTAGCAGTCAAGCGCTTCCCGTGCCATATTGTTGGTATGAAGTATTTCGCTGCAATTGTTATCGCTGCGTTGATAATTTCCACAGCGATTGGCCTTGTCTTTCGATGGGATATTTCTGTTGCCCAAAAAAATGTCTATCGTTTGGACCGCTGGGCTGGTGCGGTAACCCATTGCACAATCACAATACAAGGGATGGAGCGTGCTGGCTCTTTACAGCCCTTCAACCTGGACTGTGAGACAAAGTAGATGCCAAAAGGCCCTAAAGGAGAAAAGCGTCCCGCCGACGTGATAGGCGCTGCCGTCATGGTCGCCAAGATCGCGACCGGAGAGATTGACGACGAAGTGACCGACGACGGTAAGAACAAGGCCGCGCAGTCGCTGGGGCGATTGGGCGGGAAAGCGCGGGCCGAAAAGCTGACGCCCGAGAAACGGTCAGAGATCGCCAAAAAGGCCGCTAGTATGCGGTGGCGAAAGGACTAGAGCCCCTTCCCATCATCCGCCTCTTGGCTGTAATCCATCGGAAGCATTGGTGTGTCACCTTTCCGTGGATATTGCTCATTAAGTAAATTCATAAATTCGTCCCATGTTTTACTGATTCTCATGTAGGCGACGACCGCCCCCAAATGTTCCTTCAACTTTGGGTATCCAACATTCTTCGTGAGGCTCTGGGTGAATGTTGCGGTATAGCGTCCCGTTTTTTTGCTTTTAGGAGTTATACGCTTCAACTCTTTAAGGACACCCGGCTCAAGCCGTTTATAGACGATGTCGTTTGTAAGATGGCCGAAATATTGTGGTCGCCGCACTGACGCCTGACTATATTCAAGGCCCCGCAACCGAAACATATTCTCGTAAAACTCAGCAGGGAATGTTTGTACCCAAGCCCGCAACTCTTTTTCAATCCACGCCTCTAGTATTTTTGCAAGCGCATCTTTTTCGCGATCTCTTTGATACCCCGTCGCTTCATCAATCAGCGCAATAATGCCGATCCGCGCAAATCCGCGAACGAGGATTTCCGCTTGCTTCGCAATGTGTTCCTGCTGTTTTTGCAGAACACCCGCCCCCCTAGCTGCCAAGACGGCCTCACAAAGGTCGGCTAGCACTGTCGCCTCATATCCATAAGCAAGACTTCCGGAAGGAGTTCTGAACCGAATAGGCTTAGCGGTCCGGTCAATTAACTCATTGGAAACATAGGGTTTTAGGCGTCCTTGCGCGGCGAATTTTGCTAGACGGTCCCCACCCCTACTATAGCTGCCGCCATACGACATATTTAAGGCACCGATTAAACCAGTCTGTTGCAAAACACGGCGACCTCCTTCCAGAACATAG
The DNA here is from genome assembly GCA_018648445.1 of Rhodospirillales bacterium. Next base: position 1,810 of record JABGRG010000138.1, read on the forward strand.
CAAGGTATTTCAACATCTCCGATTTCTAGGGGGTGATCCTCGGAACCGTGAGTCGCCTTTTTAATTTCTCCAGACCAACGAGCCGCTGCTGCCTTCTTGGCTTGAGCGGTTCTTTCCTTGGCCGTCATAGAGGCCATTCGCTTCTTCCCACCTATCGCGCGTCCGCGCGGCTCTTCAATTTCGCTCATTTCATTAACCTCTTGCCAGCAATGCCATAAGATGCTAGCAATATATCAGCAAATTAGGGTGATGCAAGCATTTTTTATTGGATACCAGCAATATGCTTGACACTAAGCATAAAAGTTCATATAATAAGGGCATGAACAAATTACCCTTACATAAGCGAGTCCAAATCCTTCACATGCTGGTTGAGGGTTCGTCCATGCGGTCAATCTCCCGCGTGGTGGGCGTTTCGATCAACACGGTTACGAAGCTGTTGACCCAAGCTGGCGAGGCTTGCGGCGCATATCACGACGCGACCGTGCGGAACTTAGAAACCCGCCGCGTCCAATGTGATGAAATCTGGTCGTTCTGCTACGCCAAGCAAAAGAACGTTGCAACGGCGAAGGCCGCACCGCAAGAGGCTGGCGACGTGTGGACGTGGACGGCGATTGACTCCGATAGCAAGCTGATCGTTTCGTATTTGGTCGGCGGTCGCGATAGCCAGTACGCAATCGAGTTCATGGATGATGTAGCCAAACGGCTTACTAACCGTGTTCAGATGACCACGGACGGATATGTCGCGTACCTGGAAGCTATTGAAGGCGTCTTTGGTGGCGATATCGACTACGCGCAGATTGTTAAGATGTACGGGCCGGGGCCGGATGATTTAAAGGGCCGCTACAGCCCCGCCGAATGCACCGGGACGAGAAAGCGCCGCGTAGAAGGCGACCCCGCGATAGAAGATGTTTCAACGTCGTATGTTGAGCGCCAGAACCTAACCATGCGGATGTCCATGCGTCGGTTCACTCGATTGACGAATGCATTTTCCAAGAAAATCGAGAACCACGTTCACATGCTCTCGCTGTATTTTGTGCACTACAATTTCTGCCGCATTCATTCGAGCCTGAAAGTTTCCCCGGCTATGGCCGCAGGCGTTTCTGATACGCTTCGCGATATCGAATGGATTGTGGAATTGATTGACACTCGCGCTCAGAAACCGGGACCGCGCGGCCCGTACAAAAAAGATAATTCAAACTGAGACACTACCCGCTTTCCCGCCAAATACGGCCACGTCAGAATGACCGTACTTGGTCGGAAAGTGCTCTAACGGCTTGGCGCGGGCCGTTTGGCTCCGGTTGGGGCTAGCCCCGTGCGTCCGCGAGTTCCTTTTTGTTGATCGCGGAAATCAGCCGGGCGTCGTTGGAAATAGCGATGAAATCGTAGCCTTGCTCCAAACGCCGGCGGGTCGACTCGCCCGACGGGCAGTGGATGCCGACGCGAACGCCATTGGCTTTCGATATCTTGTAGATGGTATCGACCGCCTCGATCACTTCTTTGGCCTTGGGTTCCGGGGCCGGGCCGTGACCCAGGCTGATCGACAGATCGTTGGGGCCGATGTAGACCGCATCAAGGCCTTCGACCTGAACAATCTCTTCAAGGTTATCAAGGGCGCTGCGGGTTTCAATCATGGCCAGCGTGACAATGGTGTCGTTGGCGTGTTCGAAGTAGTCGGGGCCGCCGTGAAGGACGCCACGGGCCGGGCCGAAACTGCGATAACCGGTTGGCGCGTAACGGCAGGCGCCGACGAAATTCTCACATTCCTCGCGAGAATTGATCATCGGGCAAACGATGCCGTAGGCCCCGCCGTCCAGCAACTTCATGATCGATGCCGGATCGTTCCAGGGAACACGGGCGAAGGGAGCCGGCGGACGGGTGGTGATGGCTTGCAACATCTCGTAGGCTTGCTGGAAGCTGACAACACCGTGCTGAAGATCGACGGTGATCGCGTCGTAGTCTTCATGGGCGTGCAGTTCGGCGTTGTATGAATTGGCGATGGTCAGCCATGCCGTAATTGCGCCACGGCCTTCGGCCCAAGCTTTGCGAACCGGATTCTCACGCATAACGTCCTATCTCCCCCTGCTGGTTTCTTAAATCAATTAGCGACTTCGCCAAGCTAAACCCCGCTTGGCCGGATGTCCACACGCAGGTAGTCCGTTAACTTGAAATGTAACGCCAACAAACGTCGCAGTTATATGCGTGCGCCCTGGAAAACGACATAGGCGGTATAGACCGGCAGCAGCAAGGCGCCGAGTGGGCGGCCTAGCATTTTGGTTGAAAACAATAGGACGACCGCGGCAAACGCGACGCCCAGCATGATAGGGCCGTCTGTCGTTGCAAACCGCTCGGCGACAGGGATCGGAGAAATCATTGCGGTGATGCCGAGGATCGCCAGGATGTTGAAGATGTTGCTGCCCACGACATTCGCAATGACGACATCCGCGTGTCGACGAAAGGCCGCAACAATGGCGGTGGCGAGTTCAGGCAGAGATGTGCCGACAGCGACCACTGTCAGGCCAATTACAGCTTCGGACACGCCGAAACTCTTGGCGATGTCCGTTGCGCCGTCGACCATTAGCCGTGCGCCGAAGACCAGAAGAAGGGGTCCGAGCACGGAAGCCCCGATGGCCAGCGGCAAGGAAATCGGCGGATCTTTGACGTCTGCGACCTCATGCGTGGACGCCGACACCTTGCGGTTACGTTCAACACGGTAGGTGATGACAAGATACAAAACGAGAGCGCCGAGCATCACCGCGCCAATCAGCCGGCTAATATCGCCGAGCATCAGGATTCCGACGAGTGCGGCCGAGGCGGCGGCCATGACAGTGACATCGCGGCGTATTCGACTATCGCCGTTGAAGATCGGTGCAATCAGCGCCGCAACACCGAGGACAAGCAGAATATTGGCGATGTTGGAGCCGACAACATTGCCGACGGCGATATCGGGGGAGCCGGAAAGCACCGCCTGAATCGAAACCAGCAACTCGGGTGCCGAGGTGCCGAACCCGACGACAACCAATCCCACGGCCAGCTTGGAGATACCGAATCGTTCAGCGATGGCGACGCTCCCTCGCACGAGGCATTCCCCTCCGAAAAAGAGAAAAACGAGGCCGCCCAGGAGAAATCCCAAATCCGTCAACACGTCCACAAGTCACCTGTCATATTACGCCCATTGCTCGGCGCTATATAAACGGGACGCAGTAGAAAGGTAAAATCGAAATAATAATCTATATAAATCGAAAAATTCGAACTAACTTTTTCCGGTTTCGTGTGAGAGCAGTGACCGGAAGTGCTCCGTGATAGCGGCCACCCCCGGATGTTGCAGGTCTCGTTCGGCGGAAATTGCGAAGAATTGCACGCGAAGATCTTCCGCGCGGCCGACCGGCATCACTCCGAATTGCTGTTCCACGGCGCGTTCGATGACGGCGGGTGCATTGAAGATTCCCAAGCCCTTTTGTCCAAACACCTTCAACAACGCACTGTCATCGAATTCCGCCTTGATCGACGGGAATATCCGATGCGCCTCAAACCACCTCCGAAGGTCACTGTGCAGCGAAGATTCCTTGCTTTGCATCAGGATTGGAGCCCCCGTCAAAGAACCCGGAAAGCCCTCGCGATAGCGATCGGCCAATTCCTTCACCCCGAAGAAGACCGTGCCGCACTCGCCAAGGGGATGGCTGAAAAGGTCAAGCCGAAGGGTCGGGGGGACAGGGCAATCGGTGAGCACCAGATCCAGTTTGTGGACGGCAAGGTCGGCCAGCAGAGAGTCAACATCACCCTCCTGGCAAACCAGGCGAAGGCGGTTCTCGGGCGTCAGCACAGGTTCTATCATCTGGTAGACGATCAACTTTGGAATGGCGTCGACAATTCCCACCCGGAACAACGAGCCCACGTTGCTGGGCGAACCCAATAGCGCCAGTTCCAGTTCCGCTTCCAGTTGAAACACCTTCTCGGCGTAGGGGAGCGCCGTCTGTCCTGCCTCGGTAAGGACCAAATTGCGCCCGGATTTCCTGAATAGATTCACCCCCACATCCATCTCCAGCAATTTCAGTTGCCCGCTGATGGTTTGCGGAGTGACGTTTAATACCTTGCTTGCCCGGGCAATGCCGCCCTCTTTCGCGACGATCCAGAAATATCGCAGATGCTTAAAATTGATATGCGCCATGCCATTCACTCGATTCGTTTTATTCGAAGTGTTTGCTTAATTTTTTCAGCTTTTTTCGATCACCTCTATACATGATATTGAGCCCGAACAGCAGAAGGAAAGCGATCATGAGCCTGGAAAGTTTTCGTGCCGAAGATCTCATCATTCTTTTAGCGGTGGGCTGGTTCTGCGCCCTGATCGTCGCAGCCAAACGTTCCGCCCGTTCGAAATGAGGTTGTCCCATGCATTGTTATCGGTGGTTTTTGCCAGGGCCTCGATCATTCGCGCATTGGCAGCAGCCTGCTTCAACGCCGACGGCGAAACCGTGGATACGGTGGAAGCCTGAGCGTAATTCTAATGAACAAACCGGGCTCCGCCCGCACCCGCAAAGGGACACGGTCCCTTTGATCCCCTTATTGTATTCTGTCGCCGGAATCCTGTCTGACCCTAACGCTGATAGAGTGCGCTCTCGCCTTCGGCTTTCACCTTGGCGACCAGTTCGGTAATGACGATGCGCGCCATCGCCAGCGCCTCCGCGCGCTTCATTCCAGGCGAAATCCGTTCGTCATAAAGCGTACGAACGATGATTTTGTCGTTGAGGGTGAGTTGGTGGTTCTGGGTGTCTTCGTTGGCAAAGACCGACGGGTGGATGAGTTCGGAATCGTTATGTACTCCGTACAACTGTGTGAATTCCTCCAGCACACATTCCTTTAAATAGTCCAATTCTATGTCGTGCGGAATCACGGAAACGCCCTCCAGGAGTTCTCCGGAATCCGGGTCCGACCAAGTAATCGCAACACAGATTCCTTCGACCATCAGACGATCCAGCATTTTCTTGTCGCGTTCGTATTCCGCAAGGACGGCTCTCATCTCCGTCCTCTTTGGAAAACGGAAAACAACGCCGGCGGATTTTTCCGGAGAAATGAGGATTTCAATTTTTATGTCGGTCAATCGGCTGAGCTGATCCGATTGGTTCCTGACCATTTCCCTGTGTTGTGGCAAAGTCCCTTCTTCAAACGATACTCGAATCGGTTTCGTCCATTTCTCAACATGCGACAGCTTCCGATCTGCCCCGTACTCCCCAAAAAGCGCCACGGCCTCAAACTGTTCCACCAGCCGCTGTACGCTGGCGATGCGATCCGTTGGAACTTCCTCTTTGAGCTTCGACGCAGCAACGACAGCGCAAAGGCCGACAATCACGGCGCTCAGCCAAAACGCGTTCCGTCGAAATCGGGGAGTTCCGAAATCTTCCTTATCCAATCGGACGCGCATTTATTTCGCTTCGAACTTTGGTTGCATCACTACTTTAGCCTATCGTTTTTTCTTCCGGCAACAAGGGAAAAGAAGAGGGGCGTTCCACGCGAAACCGTATAAATCGCCCCTCGTTTCCATCCGAAACCGTTAGCTTAGGTTATGCGTCCGGCGCTTTCCTTCCGGGTCTGAACGGATCGACCAGATCGTCTGGCGGAGCGATCATTAGCGCGGGAAAAGCGATGCTCAATGCTCTGCTCAACACGGCTTGGGCCAATAGGTCGATGGTTGCAACCCCGATGGCGGCTTTACCCGTAATGTCAGTTTCCTTTTGTTCCGGTCGGTACCCGTGGGTGGACGGTGCAGGATGGGGTCCTGTCGGCGGGGGTGGCGGCAAGCATATCCTGGGGACCGGGACCCATAAATTCCTTGAGCCCCTTTTCCATTGCCTCCCTGAATTCCTTGTCCTTCGCCAATTTGCTGATCCCCTCGATCACCTCCTCAATCACGTCGCCGAGGTTTTTCATGGGCACCTCCTGCGGTGGGAGTTTTGTTTTTTCTCGCGGATCGGAGGTTTTTTCCTTATCTCCTTTCGGCGCCGTCGCAACCGACCTGCCCCAATCTGGAACAAACTCGGAATCGCCTGAATTTTTCGGCTCATTTGACCCCGGCATGTACCCCCGTGCTTTTTCCATAGCGGCCAAGGCGCGGGCGTGTTGGGCGCTGGTCAGGGTCGACGGGCCGAGCAGCGAGCGCCGGGTGGGTTCGATGTCGCGCAGGGCGTCCATGTTGAGTTTGCCGCCGGAAGACGGCTTGGGCGTTGGATCGAGGAGCGATGGTCTGCGGTCCCCGCTGTCGACGGAACCCGAGGGGCCGGACGGTCCTTTCTCGGCTTTGCGGTTTTGCCTTTGCCGCTGCATTCTCTGGTTTCGCTCTATCCGCTCCATTTCCTCTTGTTGCTCGTGCTCTACCCGCTCTTCCTCCTTTCGCTCGCGTTCTTTCTGCTCGCGGCGTCTGTTGATGTTTTCCATTTGTTCGTCGAGGCTCACCGCGCCGTCATCGGACTGACCGCCGCCTGGGGATTTCGAATCCTTGGCCGAGGTTTTGCGGTCGCCGCTGTCGACGGAGCCCGACGGACCGGAGCCGCGGCGCGGCGGTTTGTCGTCCTCCATGCTGAAGACATGCTGTCCGGAC
>JABGRG010000139.1 GCA_018648445.1 Rhodospirillales bacterium
TGGAACGGTCATTCACGTCAGAAAGACCGGACGGGTCGAAGGCGAAATGGAATATGAAACCCTTTCCGTCGATCCCGGCGCCACCATTAACGCGCGGTGCATACCCTCGTAATCCATTCCCTTTTTCCCGTGCTTTAGGGCTGTTTTGCCCGTACCCTTGCGCGGCATCTTTGGGGGGGAAAGAGTGGAACCGGATCGCGCACAGGCCACCGCCGAACACCTTTTTCGTTGGCGAACCGACAAGAGGCCGATGACGCGCCTTGCCGCGGAGCTGTGCCCTGCCGACGAAGGTGACGCTTATCAGATCCAGTCCCTGCTTCATGAGAAACTGACGGCACACGGTCTTGGGCCCGTGAGCGGTCACAAAATCGGGTGCACCACGCCGGTGATGCAGGCGTATCTGGGCATCGGTCAACCGTGCGCGGGCGGCATTTTTGCGCATTCGGTCCAGGGGCCTTTGGCCACCGTTCGTGCCGCCGATTATGTGCGCCTGGGCGTGGAATGCGAGATCGCCGTTTTGTTGAAGTCCGATATTTCACCCGAGAGCGCGCCTTATGATCGGCGATCGGTCGGGCTGTTCGTGGATGGCGTTACGGCGGCTATGGAACTGGTCGACGACCGTTACGACGATTTCTCTGATTTTGGCGTCGCCAGCCTGATCGCCGACGATTTCTTCAATACCGGCTGTGTTCTTGGCGCGCCCGTCACCGATTGGCAAAACCTGGATCTCGCAGCCATAACCGGCGCCATGTGGATCGACGAGGCCGAAATCGGTCGTGGCTCGGGAGCCGATATCATGGGCCATCCGCTGGAAGCCCTGGCCTGGATTGCCAACCTATGGGCCCAACGGGGCCTTACTCTTCGTGCCGGGAGTTTCGTAATGCTGGGCAGCGTCGTGCAAACGCAGTGGCTCGAGGCCGGAAACCGGGTGCGAATATCTATCGATGGATTGGGCGAGGCCACACTTCGTGTTGAATAAAACTCTCTTAACCGCGTTTATGCTGGTCGTTGCGATGCTCAACACTGCGTCGGCCGCCGAGATCAGGGTTTTCGCTGCGGCCAGTACGGCAGGCGCGATTGAGGAGATTGCGCGGGTCTTCGAAACAACCAACAAAACCACGAGAATCGTCGCAGTCCACGCATCCAGTTCGACGCTGGCCAAGCAGATCGTCAACGGCGCGCCCGCCCATATCTATATTTCGGCCAACCGCCATTGGATGAATTTCGCGTGGGATCGCGGCGGCGTTGAAAGATCCACAGTCACCGACCTGCTGACCAATCGACTGGTTTTGGTCGCACCCGCCGATACGGATTGGACCATCGGTATTGCCCGCGGATTTGACCTTTTGGCGCGGCTGAACGGTGGTTATCTGGCAATGGGCGATCCGGCCCATGTTCCGTCCGGTATTTACGGGCGCGAAGCCTTGGTAACACTGGGCGTTTGGAAGTTCCTGTCGGACCGTGTGGCACGGGCGGCGGATGCGCGCGCGGCCCTGGTTCTGGTTGAGCGCGGAGAAGTGGCGGCGGGCATCGTCTACGCCACCGACGCGCGGATCAGCGAACATGTTCGCGTGGTCGCGACCTTCCCCGAGCGAACCCATGCGCCCATCGTCTACGCGGCAGCAATTGCCAAAGACGCTGAGACTGACGACACCCGGGTGTTTTTCGATTTCCTCAGATCGAAACGGGCCCAAAAGGTATGGTCGGATCATGGCTTTGCGCTGGTGCCCGTGGCCAAGCCACGTTAAACCGGACCCATGAACGAGACTGCCGCTTTTTGGGAGCTATCCCCGCTAGAGATCGAGGCCATCGGGCTGAGCCTGAAGGTTTCCTTCTGGGCGGTCTTTTTCACCTTGCCTCTGGGGATCGTCGTCGCCTGGGTTCTCGCCCGCTGCGAATTCTGGGGCAAAAGCCTTTTCAATGGCTTTGTCCATTTACCCCTGATCCTGCCGCCGGTTGTCGTCGGCTACCTGCTGCTTGTTGTCCTGGGGCGGCGCGGTGTGCTGGGCGCATGGCTGTTCGACGTTTTCGGAATTACGGTGGCGTTCACGTGGAAGGGCGCGGCGGTAGCGGCGGCCGTGATGGCCTTTCCATTGATGGTGCGCGCCATCCGCCTTTCCATCGAAAGCGTGGATATGCGCCTGGAACAGGCAGCGCGGACCCTTGGCGCCAACCCATTCCGCGTGTTTGCCAGCGTGACCCTTCCCCTTTCGCTTCCCGGCGTTTTCGTCGGCCTCCTGTTGGCCTTCGCCAGATGTCTGGGCGAATTCGGTGCGACCATCACCTTCGTTTCCAATATTCCCGGTGAAACCCGCACCCTGCCGCTGGCCCTTTATTCACTGGTTCAGTCGCCGGGTGGCGACGCGGGCGCGTTGCGGATTGTCTTGATTTCGGTCGCCTTGGCGATGGTGGCGCTGGTCGCATCTGAAATACTCGCGCGGCGCATGAACGCGCGCATAGGAGGATCGGGGCGATGATCGACGTTGATATTCGTCTCACCAAGGATGATTTCCGGCTGGACACGAAGTTTGAGACCGATACCGGACTGACTGCGCTGTTTGGAAAGTCGGGTTCGGGCAAAACGACCCTGATCAACGCCATCGCTGGGTTGGAACGCCCGGACGAGGGCCGCATCGAGGTCGACGGCAACGTGCTTTTCGATGCCAATGCGGGAATCAACCTGCCGCCCGAAAAAAGGCGTCTGGGCTACGTGTTTCAAGAATCCAGATTGTTTCCGCATTTGAACGTCAGCAAAAACCTGGCTTACGGTATGACATTGGCGCGCCCCGCGGAAGGCGGTCAGGATTTCAAGCGGATCGTCGAACTTCTCGACCTGGGCGCACTATTGACGCGCCGCACACGCACCCTGTCGGGTGGCGAGAGACAACGCGTGGCCATCGGCCGGGCTTTGCTGGCCAATCCGCGAATTCTTTTGATGGATGAACCGCTGGCTTCGCTCGACGCAGGTCGAAAAGCTGAAATCATCCCCTTTATTGAACGCCTTCGTGATGAACTTTTGCTTCCCATCGTGTATGTCAGCCACGCCATCGAAGAAGTAATCCGTGTCGCGGATACCATGGTCGTGATGTCGGACGGTCGCGTAGCCGCCGGTGGCTCGGTCGAGGATATTATGAGCCGCCTCGACCTTTATCCGCTCACGGGGCGTTATGAGACGGGTGCGGTCATCGCGGCGACGGTGGTGGGCAACGATCTGGATTTCGGACTGACCGAGTTATCCTTTGCCGAAAATCGCCTCTGGGTTCCGCGTCTTGATCTACCCTTGGGAACAGAGCTGCGTGTGCGATTGCGCGCGCGCGATGTATCGCTGTGTCTGGAGCGCCCGGAAAAAACCAGCTTCCTCAATATTCTGGAAGGAAGTGTGCGTGAAATGGACGCGGGCGACCGCCCGCAGGTTGATGTTCTTGTTGATGTCGGCGCGCCCGTGATCGCGCGCGTTTCCCGCCGTTCTGTGCAGACCCTCGCCCTCAAACCGGGAATGCCCGTCTTCGTTCTTATCAAAGCCATCGCCATCGACCGCCACAGCCTGGGCCGGCGCGGCAGCGCATCGCGGGGTTAGTCCTGCAATGCGAGGTCCCGCTTAAACCGTTTCCAGTTTTTGACGTATTCGCCAACACCGAATTGAATGCGCGCGATTTCTTCCGCGTCGAGTTTGCGGATCACCTTTCCCGGCGAGCCCAAAACGAGGCTTCCGTCGGGGATCTCCCGGTCTTCGGGAACCAGTGTATTGGCCCCGATCAGACAATTCTTGCCAATGACGGCGCGGTTCATCACGATACTGCCGATCCCGATTAGCGACCCGTCGCCGACGGTGCATCCGTGCAGCATGGCCATATGGCCGACCGTGATATTGTTGCCGATGTTCATGGACTTGTTGTAATCGACGTGCAGGACAGAGCCGTCCTGAATGTTGGTATTTTCGCCGATGGTGATGGTGTCGAAATCGCCGCGCACCACACAATTCCACCAGATGGACGCGTTTTGTCCCAACGTAACATCGCCGACAACGATGGCGTTCGGCGCAATCCAGTAATCGTCGCCTGCGGTTTTCACCCACGCGTCTCCAAGGGAATATTTCATTGAAATTTCTCCGGTAACGTCAGCCGACGACGCCGCCTAACCAACCCAATTCTTCGGCGACTTGCATGGAGCCGCGCCAGATCATGTCACCGGCCACGTAGACGATCAGCGCGATGCCCACGTAAACGATCCATTTGTAACGATCCATGATCCGCGCGATAAAGTTGGCTGCAATCCCCATCAGGGCGATGGAAAGCGCCAGTCCGAAGATAAGGATCATTAAGTGATCCTTGGCGGCGCCGGTAACGGCCAGCACGTTGTCCAGCGACATGGAAACATCGGCGATGACGATGGCCATCAAGGCACTGCGAAAGCTTTTGATCTCCACCGGTTTGCCATTGGCGGGTTTTTCGCCGTTGGCCACCGCCTCGGCCTTGGCATTGGCTTCCCTGCGCGCTTCGCGCCACATGATCCAGGCGACCCAGGCCAGCAGCAGCCCACCGGCTAGCAACAGACCGATGATCTGCAACAGATAAAACGCGACCATCGCGAACAGCATGCGCGTTATCGCCGCGACGGCGATCCCGATGGTGATGGCGCGCTTGCGTTGCTCGGCAGGTAGACCGGCGGCAGCCGTACCAATAACGATGGCATTGTCGCCGGAAAGAACCAGATCAATTCCGATAACTGTCAGAAAGGCGGTAAATTCTTCAGGTGTGAACATTTTGTCTCAAACGTTAGAAGGCTGATACAAAAATCCGGGCACACGGCAAGCGCGCGCCCTTTCCCCCAATAGAATTCGCGGAGCCTTGAAATGCAACTGCAAAATTTCCACCTTTTGTCCCGCCGGTCCTGATATTCTAATGGGCCGCGCGGGTTTTTTCCGCGGAAGATTGCATGATGGAGGTCGAAAAATGTCTCAGATGACCTGCGGACTCGCGTATGTAACGGGCCTTCCCCTCAGCGAAGTTGAGGATTGGATTGAGGCAAATTGTTCGGGGGACTGGTCCGTTGGATTGGCCGACGGCGATGATCCGATTGGTGGTGGCAAGACCAAAATCCAGGTTCTTTTCGAACTGCGCGAGGATTTAGAAATCTTCAAGGGACGCTTCAAGGCGTTCGAGCAGCAAAAAGTATCGGCTCCCGACACCCAACGCGGTGAAGGCGGCGAAGAACCGAAGAAAAAGGGTTCCGTGGGCATGCTGCGTCCCGATCAAGACTAAAAAGCATCGACGGGAGAGCCGAATGGCCAACTATATGATCGCCCAACTCGACGACATTCCGTCCGTCCCCTGCCCCTGCGGCGATGCGCGGCGCGCCTTCGCGGTTCCGGACAACGACCTTGCGACCCTCCATCTGACGGATATCAAGACCGACGCCGAAATCCACTACCACAAAAAAATGACCGAGATTTACCTGATCCTGGAAGGTGAAGGGCATATGGAGCTGGACGGCAAAAGCGTGCCGGTCAAACCCATGAGCGCGATTTTCATTAAACCCGGCTGCCGCCATCGCGCCGTCGGTGAAATGCGCATCATTAATGTGCCGATCCCCGCCTTCGACCCGTCCGACGAATGGTTTGACTGAAATTTGGCGCGCCCGGCAGGACTCGAACCTGCGACCTACGGATTAGAAGTCCGTTGCTCTATCGGCCCCAGAGGTTCCTTGTCTTGTTTTTAGTTAATAAAAACAACATACTAGTGTTCCAGTAGATTCCTCGACATACCCCTTATTTTCCTCTAGAATGGTTGCTCATTGGTTGCTCATTATCAAATGAGGCTTCGCCATGAGAATCATAAAGAGCACCGTCGACAAGCTGACATACGAGAAATTTGGTAGGGCTGCCGACTATCGATGGGACGACCAGTTAAAGGGATTCGGCGTACGTATTTACCCATCTGGTCGGTGTGCTTTTGTCATCACTTACAGAACAGAAACCGGAACGAAGAAGTTTCTGACACTCGGCAATTACGGGAATCTTACCGTTGATGAAGCGCGTCGTTTGGCAAAGGATAAGCTACATGACGTGCAGCATGGCCGTGACCCTCAAACTGAACGCCAGGAAAAACGCCATGAGATGACATTCGATGAGTTAGCTGATCGGTATCTTGATCACTACAAAGGTCGAAAGAAGTCATGGAAAGACGATAATCAGCGTCTCCGCGATCATCTTCGCCCGGTTCTGGGCAAACGGAAGCTTTCAGAGATTTCGTTGATGCAGCTACAACGGCTGCAAACAAAGATTAAGGCCAAACTCTCAGCCGCAACGACAAACCGTTGCACCGCGTTGGTAAAACATATCTTCAATACGGCTGTTAAGTGGGGTTTGCTGGAATCCTCGCCAGCGCGGCATTTAACGATGTACCGAGAACCGCCGCCTCGTGACATCGTGCTGACGCCCGAAGTATGCCGCGATCTAATCGACGCTTGTAACGCTGATGAAAACGTGTATGCGGCCGCCTTATTCAAACTGGCGATGTTCACCGGACGGCGAATCGGTGAGTTGCTCAATGCCAAATGGGCAGATGTTGACTTGGATCGAGCAATTCTAACGTTGCCAGAAACCAAGGCAGGAGGACGGCAATTCGTTTATTTAAACGAGATAGCATCTGCCATTCTCCGAACCATGCCACGCATCGAAGGAAATCCATACGTCATTGCGGGTGAGGCCACAGGAAAACCGCTGAACTTTTACCGTCGTGCGTGGAAACGCATTCTTAATCGTGCCGGTATTGACCATTTCCCGCCGCATGGCCTTCGCCACAATTACGCATCGATGCTTGTTGCGGCGAATGTGCCACTCGAAACGGTTGGACACCTACTCGGACACAAAAACACCAGCACCACTCGGAAGTACGCGCACCATCGACCTGACCATTTGCGCCGTGCCGCTGAAACGTTTAGCGATGTTGTCGATCTCCATTCAGAAAGGGAAAAGCGGGCAGATGGAAAGGGGCCAACGTCATGACCGATGACAAGAAACAACGTAACCCCAAATGGTTGAAGGAAGTAGCGGACGAAGCACTCGCAAATGACATTTTGAAAGAGAATAGATCAATCAAAACCGTTGGGGATCATCTCATCAACCATTCGTCGCGCCCGCTGCCTAGTGATCTCCTCAACGTTCTTGACCATTGGCTACGGGATTTCAACCACGTCCGCATTGAGGGTCGCCGTAGTCGAGAGTGCTATTCACTGGCTGATCGGCTCGTTGAGAATGGCTTTTCCATAGAGTTCGCATGCGAAAAAGCGAAACTCCATTTCGGTGTTGGGACAGACATCGACAATTTGATCCGGCGATACAAAGATTTCCGGTCAAAGCGCAATGATGAGGAGAAGGAATTGGAAGCTCTTGTCCGGGAAATTTCGTCCGACCGTTGATCAATCCGAAAAAGGGGTGACGGAAAAAGGCTGTTTGCGTCACTGATCATTTTTGCTGGAATATCGGAAGATATCCCCTGATCTCAATAGATTCTGGGTGTTTCCGATGAAAAGCAATCGATTCTCCACACTTCTTCCTCTTCCCGAAAACGACGATGCCCTGATCCGCCGGGCCGATCTACCACGCTACCTGCCCATCGCCTCTCAGACGGCAGCGAGATGGGCTTGTACTGGCGAGGGACCACGTTTCATCAAGATTGGCCGCCGCTTGGTCGCATATCGCGCGGGTGACCTACGAGAATGGTTGTCATCGCAAAAATGTCAAAACACATCGCGTCGATGAGAACGCTGTCAGGACGAGGCAATGACTAATATTGACATCCCCTTGTGGGTGGCAGATATGAACCGCGAATTTGCGGTCGTTTCGATAGGTTCTAGCGTGCGAATTTTGCGTTTTGTAGTCGACCCCCTAAACCCGCAAAATCGAAAACTCGCGTTCTTTCGTGAGACCGACTTTCATGCACTGCTCAGAAATCGCGTACTCCGCACGGATGGGAACGAGCGGCAATTGTCAACCGCGTGGCTAAGAAGCCCTGAGCGCAAGGAATATCCTGGTGGCGTTTTATTTGCGCCAGGAACGAAGTTACCGGAAGACGTACTAAATCTATGGAACGGCTTTGGTTTAAAAGCTGCTGAGGGTGTCGTAACGCCCTTTCTAGATTTCATTCGCATGGTCATCTGCAACGAAGATGAAGAATATTTCACATGGGTGATTTCATGGATGGCAGACGCCGTTCAGAATCCGGGAACACGCCCCGGAACAGCAATTGTTCTTTATGGTGTGAACCGGCGTGGAATATTGACCCCTTAGCGGGGGTTTTCGGCGTCCAATA
>JABGRG010000014.1 GCA_018648445.1 Rhodospirillales bacterium
GACCCACCGCGAGAACACGGGCGGAAAATGATCCGCTGGGTATTGGTCATGGCCATTTCGCTGCTATCGGCTTGCGCGCCACGCATTCAGGAACCCGGCCCGGCAATTGTGGAACCGACGCTGGGGCCTGATGCTTTTCTGGCCGCCGATGGAACAAAACTTCCGCTCCGAACGTGGGAAAGCGAGACCCCGCCCGCGGCCATCGCGCTGGCCGTTCACGGGTTCAACGACTATTCCAATTCCTATGCCGATCTGGGCGCGTATTTGGCGCAAAACGGGATCACGGTCTATGCCTACGACCAGCGAGGGTTCGGCGAAACGAACCATCGGGGCCTCTGGCCGGGCGCGGACGCACTGGCCGATGACTTGAGCGCCATCGCACGGGAAATCCGCGCCAAACATCCGCAAATTCCGCTGGTCGTCATGGGTGAAAGCATGGGCGGGGCCGTTGTTATGGTGGCCATGGCCCGGCCCGATCCGCCGCCCGCCGATGCGCTCGTTTTGTTTGCGCCCGCCGTGTGGGGGCGCGAAACCATGCCGTGGTATCAGCGCGCGGCACTGGCCGTGGCATCCCATACGGTCCCGTGGCTGAGGCTGACCGGCGAAGGCTTGCGCATTCGGGCGTCCGACAACAACGAGATGCTGCGCGCCCTGGGGCGTGATCCGCTGTTCATCAAGAAAACCCGCGTAGACGCGCTGCATGGAATCACTAACTTGATGGATAAAGCCCTGGCTGCCGCAAAGCGTCTGAAATCCCCGGCGCTGATCCTCTATGGCGAAAAAGACGAGATCATTCCGCGCCGGCCGACCTTTCGCATGCTCGATCAATTGCCCAACGACGATGGCGATGGCGAGAAGCGCATCGCGTTGTACGAAAACGGCTATCACATGCTGTTTCGCGATTTGGATCGGGAAATCGTATGGCGGGACGTTGTTTCCTGGGTTGGTGACCGTCAGGCTTCGCTTCCCTCGGGCGCGGACGCCCATGCGAAAGCCGTGCGGGCGCGCTGAAAACTACGAACCCCTTTACGCACAGGCGGCCTTGGCGTAAGTTCCGCCCCACGCGCCCGTAGCTCAGTCGGATAGAGCGCATGCCTCCGAAGCATGAGGTCACAGGTTCGAATCCTGTCGGGCGCGCCAATCTGTCTTCAGATTTTTCGTTAGTTGCTATGCCAGTCGGTGCGCTTTAATTCGGCCACTTGTTCCGACAGCTCGCGCGTGCGCTTTACCATCAGCTTCAGGATGCTGCGCATGACCGGGTCCATCATTTTCATGCGGCCGCGGAATTCATCTCGTGAGATACGGATGGCTTCGGTTTTTTCGGTGGCGACGGCCGAGGCCATGCGCGGGTGCTTGTCGAAAAGCGCCATTTCGCCAATGACCTTGCCTTTTCCCACCGAGGCCAGGACACGCGGGGCTTCTCCCTTCAGGCCGAGGCCGATATCCACCTTTCCGGAGACGACCAGATAAGCCGCGTTTCCCGGTTGCCCTTCTTCGAAAATGGTGTCGTCTTTCTCGAATGTTTTACGTTCAAACTTGTCATTGTGTTCAGACATCTTCGTCTACCAGCTTGCTGTTCCCCCCCGCGCAAGGTAGAAAAACTATATTAGCAACAAATTAAGAAAAAGTCGCCCCGCCGGATTTTTTTTTGGCGTGTCTTGCTTAGACGACGCCTTTGAAATATTCGATAGTCCGGGCCAGTCCGTCTGTCAGCTCGACGCTTGGCTCCCAGCCGAGTTCACGGCGCGCCAGAGCGATGTCGGGGCACCGCTGAAGGGGATCGTCGGCGGGAAGTGGTTTGTACTCGATATCGGCCGTCGATCCGACCAGTGACATGATCGTTTCGGCAAGCGTGCGAATGGTAATTTCGTGCGGATTGCCCAGGTTTACCGGCCCCGTGAATTCGTTCGGCGCGTCCATCAGGCGAACCAGTCCGTCAATCAGGTCGCTGGCGAAACAAAACGATCGGGTCTGCGAGCCGTCGCCATAAAGGGTGATGGGTTTTCCGCTGAGCGCCTGAACAATGAAATTCGAGACCACGCGACCGTCATTGGGATGCATGCGCGGACCGTAGGTGTTGAAAATCCGGGCGACGCGGATGTTCAATCCGTGTTGTCGGCGATAGTCGAAAAAGAGCGTTTCGGCGCAACGCTTTCCTTCGTCGTAACAGGCCCGCGGGCCGATGGGATTGACGCTGCCACGGTAATCTTCGGTCTGCGGATGAACTTCGGGGTCGCCATAGACCTCGCTGGTCGACGCTTGAAGAATCTTCGCCTTGGTCCGCTTGGCCAGACCCAGCATATTGATCGCCCCGTGCACGCTGGTTTTGGTCGTCTGCACCGGGTCGTACTGGTAATGGACAGGTGATGCGGGGCAGGCGAGGTTGAAAATCTCGTCGACCTCCACATAAAGCGGGAAGGTCACGTCGTGGCGCATCGGTTCGAAAAAGGGGTTGCCGATAAGGTGCGCGATGTTTTCCTTGGTTCCGGTAAAGAAATTATCCAGGCAAATGACATCGTGCCCGTCTGAAAGCAGGCGTTCGCACAAATGCGAACCGAGAAATCCGGCTCCGCCCGTGACCAAAATACGTTTCTTGGAATGCATATTTCCCTCGGCTTTAGACTCATTTACGCGGCGAAACCTACCACCGAAACGATGTTGAACAAAGGCTCGCGTGGGAAAAAACCATCGGACGCGTCCCTAATTTCGGGGAAACCCGTGGCCAGAAAATAGATGTCGGTTATGTTTAGTGAGTAGAAACCTTTTTTCGCGTATGATCGCCAAGGAAGCACACCGGAGATGGACGAATAGGTAGCCAATGGCGGAAACCGAAGCATCAGTCGCGCGCCCGCGAAACGGGACGATCAGCGAAGAAGGTCTGTTGCTGGACCATCTTCGCCGTATCGAACGTACGCGTGCGGGTTGCTGCGTGGTCCATTTTCACCTGTCCGGCCTTCAGGCTTCTTACAGAAAACCGAATTTCGTGCGAATCGCCGCTCGCGTCTTCGACAATCTGATCAACAGTAACGACGTCACACAGTATGCGCTTTCCAACTGCGACCTGGTATTGATTTGCCGCAATGTTCGGGTTGAGGACATCGACACCGCCGTCTTCAAACTTCGCTCGCTGTTTGCCGAAGACCCCCTGGTTTCAGACGCCTTCGGTGAAACGGAGGACCGTTTCGCTTCGTGGTACGACCTTGCTGAATCCACCGACTATGCCTCGTTCGAGGAAGTGGCCCTTGATTTGGAAACCGAAACCCAACAGCGTCTGGGTCCACGTGCAATCAATCGGGCAAATCTCGCACCCCTCGATGTGACCGCATTGATCCAGATTGAGCGTCGCCTGCAGAAGTTGCGACTAAGCGAGTATATTCGCCACCAACCGGCCATCGATGTTCGCCCAGGCGCCGGCAAGCAGATCATGTTTTTCGAGCACTATGTGTCGATGGCCGATCTGGCGAGAAAAATTGCGCCCGACGTCGATCTATTTTCCAATCCGTGGCTTTTCCATTTCATCACGGATTTTCTTGATCGCCGGGTTCTGGCCGTGGTCGGACGCATGAATTTTGACAAACTGGCTGACCCGCTGAGCCTGAACCTGCATATCGGAACCGTGCTGTCCCCTGAATTCCAACTGTTCAACGACCAGGTAAAATCGCAAGCGGAAAAGATAATCATCGAAGTCCAGATGATTGACGTGATCGCCGATATGGGTGCCTACGACTACGCCAGAAAATGGCTTGCCGATCAGGGATACCGCCTTTTGATCGACGGCCTGTCCCCATTGACGCTGCAGTTCTTTGATCCGGGAATTATCGAGCCCGATTACATCAAAATCGCCTGGAGCGCGGATATGATCCGCGATATCGCTGACACCCAAATGGAAGAGTTGCGTGACGTCGTCGGATATTTCGGCGCGGATAAAATCGTTCTGGCCCGGGTCGAGGCCGAAGAAGCCGTGAAATGGGGGCTGGGATTGGGTATCCATCGCTTTCAGGGATATTTCGTCGACAAGCTGGCGGACGCAATGTCGGCGAAGGGTTTAATATAGTGAATCGGGCAAGGTAAGGAATGGCGCCGCAAAACGGACAAAAACGAAATGCCAGCCAGGAGAATCTTCTGCTGGACTATGTTCGCCGCCTGGAAAAACACCAGGCGGGGCGCCAGGCTGTGCATATTCGGCTTTCCGGTCTGCGGCCCTTCAACCGGCGCGAACATCACGTGCGCGTCGCGGCCGACAGTTTCGAACCGCTTATCAAGGGATTGCATGGCCAGCTTTTTATTCTGAAAAATTCCGACCTCTTCTTCATTTTCAAGACGGGCGCGCGGGCTGACGTCGATGGCGCGATCCAGAAGATCCGCTACCTGTTCAGCGACGATCCGCTTTTGGCCGACGAGGACGAAGACCAAAAGAAATTCGCCCGTCATTACGACGTTGAGAAGGAGTTCGACAAAATTCTTCATCTGGCCCAGAGCATGGCCGATGAAGAAAAGGTGGGGGCAAACGCATCGCGCCAACAGCAGAGCGGGCGCGCTGCGCTTAAGTCTCGCCAGACCCGCGGCACGCCGTTGACGCCGGAAGTGCTTGCCAGGGTCGAGACGGCTTTGGCGCGGGCCGATCTTTCGAACCTTGTACGCCGTCAATTTGTCTGTGGGGTCTCGTCACAGGGCGTCCCCGAACCCGCTTTCAGCGAATTATTCATTTCTATCCAGGATCTTCGCGAGACGCTTCTGCCCGGCGTCAATCTGGCGGGGAACAGATGGCTGTTTCAGCACCTGACCGAAAGCCTCGATCGGCGCATGCTGGCGATGCTCTCGAAAACCGACCAGATAACGATTACCGGTGACATCAGTTTCAACCTGAATGTTTCAACCATCCTTTCTCCCGATTTTCTGGCCTTTGACGACAACATCACGGCCAGTCGGCGCGGTTCATTGGTGGTCGAGATCGAAAAGACGGATATTTTCGCTGATCTCAGCGCCTTTCTGTTTGCCCGAAACTTCGTCCAGCAGCGTGGATACCGCATCTGCATCGACAATCTGACCTTCCAGACCATGCCGCTTCTTGATCGCGAGCGCCTGGGCGCTGATTTCATCAAGCTGACGTGGGATCCCGAAATGGCCGACGGCGGCGATGAATTGCAAGAACGCGTCCGCGCGATGGTGCGCCGGGCCAGCCAATCGCGCGTTGTTATGTGCCGCTGCGACGACCGCGAGGCGATCGACTTCGGGCAATCCGTCGGCGTTCAGTTCTTCCAGGGTCGTCAGGTTGAAAACCTCATTGCCGAAGACAATCGACGGCGCGAGCTTTTGCGCCTGAAACGCCGCATCGAAAGAAGCTGAGGGTCGTAAACGCGTCGATTGGCTACCATATTCCTCCGAACTGGAGATATTCCGGTATGGAGGTTTAGAGTGATGAACGCACCCACAAAAGCGGTCGCTAACCCACTTATCGACTGGTTGCTCGAAGAGGGATGGCGGATACTTGATCCGAACACCTTCACCTCCCGCTTCGCGCAACAGATCGTGGCGCTGGGTCTTCCCGTTTGCCGCATTCGCACGACGATCCGAATCCTCCATCCGCAGGTCGTCGGAACCAGTTACACTTGGCAGCGCGGCGCGGACGAGGTAGAGGAATTCTCGTCGCCCCACAGCGTACTTCAGACGGATATGTATCTGAAAAGCCCCTTCGCTGAAATTTTCGAAGGTGCCGGTGCGATCCGCCGCCGTCTCGACATTGCCGGTGTGGAACTGGACTATCCGATTCTTGAAGAACTGCGCGATGAAGGCGCTACTGACTATGTGGCCATGCCCATAGAGTTTTCCGACGGCAAGATAAGCGCCATTACGTTTGCCGGGGATCGGGCCGGTGGCTTTTCGACGAACGAATTGGAATTGCTGTACAACATGCTTCCGGCCCTGGGGCGGATAATGGAAGTGCACGCCCTGCGCCATACTGCGCGCAGCATATTGAACACGTACCTGGGAAAGCAGTCGGGCGAGCGAGTCCTCAACGGTTCGATCAAACGTGGCGATGGCGATGATATTCACGCCATTATCTGGTTCTGCGATCTCAGGGGATCGACGCCGCTTGCCGATTCCATGCCGCGGGAAGAATTTCTCGATCTGCTCAACGCCTTTTTCGAATGCATGGCCGGGGCCGTGCTGGATCACGGCGGCGAGGTTCTTCGGTTCATCGGCGATGCGGTTCTGGCCATCTTCCCCATTCAGTCGCGCCACGATTGCCCCGAGGAATGCCCAGAACACCAAAGCGCCTGCCGCGCGGCAGTTGATGCGGCACA
Organism: Rhodospirillales bacterium; assembly: GCA_018648445.1. The sequence goes on from JABGRG010000014.1 coordinate 6,306, forward strand.
GGACGCCATCATGCGCATTGCCGAACTCAATAACAGCCGCCGGGAACGCGGTGAAGAAGACGTGGGATTTGGAATAGGTTTGCATCTGGGCGAGGTTATGTACGGCAACATCGGCGTTCCGGCTCGCCTTGAATTTTCGGTGATCGGAGCGGCGGCGAATGAAGCGGCCCGGATCGAAAGCATGTGCAAGACGCTGGATCGACAGCTTTTGATATCGGCTGATCTGGCGCGCGTGTTGCCGGAAAACTGGATATCCATGGGCCTTCACACCCTACGCGGCGTCGGTGCCGCCCAGGAAATATTTACCCTGGCCGATCAAGCGCGAGCTGCCTAATCCCCGTATGCGAACCGAGCTCGACTGGCGTTGGTCGAATCAGCCATGCTAGGATCGTCTGGGTTCAGTAAACGGGGGGAAACCATGAAGAAGATCGCGACGGTATTTTTGCTCGTCGTCGGAATGCTGGCTGCATCCGGTTGCTCAGGTACGACTCCGACTTCGCTCAAGGCCGAAGCCCTTGTCGATAAGGCTCGCTGGACCGTCGAATCTTTCAAGCAACGCCAAGATCAGCAGATGCGATTATTCCGCGATTTCCTGAGTGAAGCCCAGGGCGTGGTCGTTTTTCCGGGTGCATATAAAGCAGGCTTCATTCTGGGCGCTGAATACGGCGATGGCGTGTTGCTGGCCCGTAGCGCGTCCGGCGAATGGGGCCAGCCGGCCTTTTACACCATGGGCGCGGGCAGCATCGGGTTCCAAATCGGCGGTCAGGTGGCGGAACTGGTGCTGGTCGTAAGATCGCGCGAGGCAGTTGAGGCCATCGTCGAACACCAGGGGAAGCTGGGCGCTGATCTGGAAATCACCGTCGGAACCGTCGGCGGCGGGATGGAGGGGGCGGTTACCAGTAATCTGGGCGCGGACCTGATCGTATTTTCCCGTTCTGCCGGATTGTTCGCCGGAGGGTCCATTGAGGGCGCAGTGCTGGCCCGCAGAAACGATTACAATCAGGCTTTCTACGGGCCGGGCGCTACACCGCAGGCCATTCTTTTCGGGCAGGGATTGGCGAACCCGCACGCCGACGGGTTGCGCAAATCGCTTCTCTTGAACTGAGCCGCCGAATTTAGGTAGCGATATTCAGGCGGACGATCACCAACGCTGCCACGATCATGGCGTTAATCAGGCAGCCGACGGCGAACAGGTATTGGGCGCGCCGGATATCGTGGCATTCGGCCTGTGCCGTTCCGGAACCAACCCAAGGATCGTTGAGTGTTTTTTCGGTGTAGCGTCGTGGCCCGGCCAATGCCAGATTCAGCGCCCCGGCCATCGCCGCGACCGGCCATCCGGCACCCCGAGACCGGTATTTGGACGAGTCACGCATCATCACCCGAAACGCGAAACCGGGCCGGGCCGTTGGCGCAAACAGGGCGGCAAGAACCAAGAAAATACCGGCCAGACACGACGGGATCAGTTGCACGACATCATTCAGGCGGGCGGCGACCATGCCGAACGCCCGATACCGAGAGGTTGGATGGCCGATCACACGGTTCATCAAACTGACCGTCCGGCAGACGGTAAGGCCGGGAAAACCAAACAGGACGTACCAGAACACCGGTGCCACGACGCCGACGCCGAACCCCTCGCCGCCGACTTCGATGGCCGTGCGGGCAACGCCATGATCGTCCATCAGGGCCGTTTCGCGATTGACCATCGGTTGAAGCGCGGCCCGCGCGGACTCGATGTTGCCGCTGCCCATGGCCTGACCGATGCTTCCCATGCGGCCATAAAGTGCGCGCTGATCGAGAAGCACGGCCAGGAGAATAAACTCGACGATCCACCCAAAGTCATGATTCTGGCCTAGCCAGGAAACGCCCGTCCCGATGGCCAGCGCCAATCCCACCATCGCAACCGCGACGAAAAGACCGCGAATCGCGCGATCCATTGGGCTTCGTTTCTCGCGGTTCAGCTTGGTCTCCAGCGACGTGATCGCGTGGAGCATGGCCTGCTCGGGATGTGGAATGGTTCGGAACAAGGCCGGAAACCCGCCCACCAACGCTTCCACCCCCAACGCGGTCAGAAGAAGGACCAGGGGGTCGAATGCGTGCGTTCCGCCGACGAGACCAAGAGAAAACATCCGCCGAGTCTGCGGGCAAGCTGGTCGCCGCGTCAATGGGGCCGTGTGGCGAGACGTCGTCAACCGGTTGCCAGAGATAAGTCGGTCATGCGATTATCCTCGGGTGTAAATAAACGCGTAGAATTCGCCTGAGGGAAGTTTCCGCGATGCCCGAGTGGTTGGACCATCCCGTCTGGTCGTCCCTGGCCGAAGTTGCAGGTTCGACCCAGGGCGTGGCCTTGATCGTAACGATCGCTGCGGCGGTGGCCGTGGGAGCGTTCATTGGATTTGTTTGGGGGCGGCAACGTTCGGGTGCCCCACCCGCCGAATCGCCCGAAAACGTTGGCCGGTCAACGGAAGTCGCCGAAATTTCCGTTGCCGCAAACGCCATGCGCGAGCACCTTTCAAACCAGGGCCTTTCCGGGTCCGCTTTGGAGCGTTGCGTTCGCGCTTTCGAAGCGAACCTGAAAACGGCTCACGGCGCCTTGAATGCCTTGAATGCGGAAGATCCGGAGACGACGCCGTTGATCCATGCCGCGAAGCGATCCCTTGACGAAGGGGAATTTGACGAGGCCGTTGGGTACCTGACCGGGGCGCGGGAGAAATTCGTGTTGGCGCGAAAATCCTTCGAGGATGCGGCTCGGGGGCGCGCCAAGGCCGCGTCGCGTACAGCCGTTCTGGTGGGGGACCTGGAATTGGCGCGGCGCAATTACGACGCGGCCGCCGAACAATTCTCGGTCGCCGTGGACAACGTCGAGGGCGACGCCGAAAACGAGATCGCGCGGCTTTTGACCAAACAGGGGACGGCCACGTTCAAGGGGGGAGATCGCCAAAACGCGGCGAATATTCTCGAAACCGCGGCGAAGCTGGTTCGCAGGTCGAATGGCCGAGATCATCCCGAAGTGGCCAAGGCCCTGAACCGTCTGGCATTGGTGCGATTTGCGTCCGGCCAAATGGATGCCGCGGAGAGACTCTACCGGCGTGCCGTTTCCATCGACGAAAAAGCCCTCGGAAGTGATCATTCCACGGTGGCGACGGATCTGAATAATCTGGCGCAATTACTGGTGAGAAAAGGCGAGATGGATGAGGCCCGGCCGCTCCTGCGCCGCGTGCTGGAAATCAGGGAAAAGGCGCTCGGCGCCAACCACGGGAAGGTTCGACGGGCGCGTCGCAATTTTCTAAACGCGCTTCGCGCGTTGAAAGCGCCGCGTGATGCCAAGAGAATCGCCGCGCCGGACGAGCAGGACCACTGATACGCGAAGGAAACGGATACCATGGCACTCAAGGTATTCATCGTTGACGATGACGAGACAATTATCGAATTCATGTCATTAATGCTGGAGACGGCAGGCTATGACGTTTCTTCCAGTATGGCCGGTGCCGAAGCATTGCCGCAGATCGTGGCGCAAAAGCCGGATTGCATTCTGACGGATTTGATGATGGCGGAACTGGATGGCCTTCAGCTTTGTCAGGAAATCAGGGGCAGATCCCTTTCTCCGAACCCGGTGGTGATTGTCGTATCCGCCCGCGACCACCCGTATTGGATGGAACGGGCGCGCGAGGCGGGGGCCGACGGATATCTGACCAAACCGCTGGCGGTCGAGACCTTTGTGGAGAAAATCGAGGCGATTATGACGGACACGAAGAGAACGTGAAGAGCAAGATGTTCCAGCGCAGTGAATTATCGGTTGTATCAATTATCGGCCAATCAAATATTCTGGGTTGCCGCATCTTGTGAGAAGGGCACGCAATAAGGCGTCCGCGCACCGATCTCATATGGGATATTCGCTGAAAGAGCGTTTATGAAGATTTCCACCCGTATCATTGCCCTCGTTCTGATAGGGTTTTTCGTGACGCTGACCGTTGCCGGGGTTGGCGTGATTGCCACGTCGCGAATTGCCGATAAGCTCGACACCATCAGCCGCACCGATATTCCCTTTGTTCGAACGCTTGCCGGCGCCGTGTTCGAGCAACTGGAACAGGAAGTCGCCCTGGGAACCGCTTTGCGGATCGGTTCGCTGCAAAAAACGGATGATGCGCAGGCTTGGGAAGACTTCGAGAATGCGAGCGAAAATTTCCAGGATCATTCAGCGCGTGTACAGAACAAACTTCGGGAGGCCACAAGCATCGCGCAGCAGGCCTTGCGCGAAATCAATGTAGAAGAAGGGCGGCAGGAACTCCGTGCCGCAATTTTGTCCCTTCACAACATCAGCCTCACGCAATCCCGGCAATCCGGTCTGGCGCAGAAAACCCTGCATTTGATTGAAACCGGAAAGCATGCGGATGCAGCTCGGTTGATCCCCAATCTCGAAGATCAACGGCGAATGATGATTTCCGAGATTTCAAACCTCATTGTCCGCATCGAAAACATCGCGCGAATATCTGCGCAGGCGGCCAACCAGCAACGGCAAACGGGCCTGCTTATCATCGTCGGGGTCGCTACCATCGGCATTGCCGTCTGTGTGGTTCTGGGCCTCGCGATCGGGCGCGGAATTACAAGACCAATCGCCAGTATCACCAATACTTTGGGCGAACTCGTTCGCGGAAATACCGAGGTTCCGCTTGATATTGCACGCGGCGAAAGTGAAATCGGCGCGATTGCGGTGGCGCTGGCGGCTTTTCGCAACGAGATTATTGATCGGCGCAAGACAGTCGCGGCGCTGGCAGAATCACAGCGGCGGTTCCACGCGCTTGCGGAAGTTTCGCCCGTTGGCGTTTATTACACCGACCCGGACGGCATTTTTCTTTACGTCAATGAAAAGGCTTGCGAAATTTCGGGACTGACGCCCCTTGAGGCCACAAGCGGCGGTTGGAGCCGCTCTTTGCATCCGGATGATTCCCAAAGGGTAAGCGACGAATGGCGTGCGTGTGTAGCGGCAGACCGGCCGTTTCGTTCTGAATATCGGTTCCTTAGGTCCGACGAAACGGAAATCTGGGCATTGGGGCAAGCGACCTCGCACAAAGGCGCGGGAGGTCAGATCGAGGGCTTCGTTGGGACGGTTTCCGATATTTCAGAGCATAAGAGAGCCGAGGCGACCCTCCAGGAATATGCTCGCACGCGCAGCAACCTGCACGAAATCATGGCCGCCCCGAACATTGATCTGGACGACAAAATTCAACGGATTCTTGAACTCGGAACCGAGGTTTTCCAACTCCCGCTTGGCATCGTAAGCCGAATTGACGAGGGGACTTATACTGTCGAACACATTATCGGGCCTGCGGACGCGCCGCCGCCCGGAACGACGTTTCTTGTCGACGAGACCTTCTGCGTTCACGTTCTCTCGGCCAATGGCCCGGTGGGCTTCCACAGGGCAGGGGAGGATCGGCGGGTCCGCCAACATCCGTGCTACAAGAAATTCGGGCTCGAGGGCTATATCGGATCGCCGTTGGTCGTCGACGGGGACCACTATGGAACGCTGAATTTTTCCAGTCCCACGGCGCGGGAACATCCTTTCAGCGACGGCGAGTATTCGTTGATCCAGCTTTTTGCTCAATGGATAGGCACCGAAATATCTCGCCAACATTCCAGCGAAATCCTGCGAGTCAGTGAGGAGCGCCTGAAATTGGCGCTCGAAGGAACCGAGGACGGCCTTTGGGATCTAAACCTGATTAACGGCAATATTTACACCAGCCCTCGCGCGGAAAGGATGTTCGGTTACGAACCGGACGAAATGGCGTGGACACTATCGTCCTGGCAGGAAAACATCCATCCCGACGACCTGGAGGAAACCCTCGACGCGCAATCACGGCATCTGCAGGGCAAGACGCCGGTCTATGAAATGGAGTACCGGGTCAGATCGAAGAGCGGCGAAGATGTCTGGATTCTCGACAGGGGAAAGGTTGTTGAGAGGTCCAGAAGCGGCAGGCCCTTGCGCGCCGTCGGCACGTATACCGACATCACGGCCCGCAAACGGGCCGAGGACGCACTGCGTGATAGCGAAGTGCGAATGCGGACCCTGGTTGAGAATATCATCGACGGAATTATCACCATCAATGAAGGCGGAATTATTGAGACCATCAATCCGGCCGTGGAGCGGATTTTTGGCTATTCGCGGGATGAACTGGTCGGCGAGAATGTCAAGATTCTGGTTCCCAGTCCGCATCGGGAGGCGCATGACGGTTATCTCAGCAGATACCTGAAGACCGGCGAAGCCAAGGTCATCGGCGCGGACCAGGAGGTTGAAGGACGCCGCAAGGACGGCTCCAAATTTCCCATGGAGCTTTCGGTCAGCGCAATGGTTCTGGACAACCAGCAAATGTTCACGGGAATCATCCGCGATATCACCGAACGCAAGCAGATTGAACGCCTGAAAAGCGAGTTCGTTTCAAGCGTCAGTCACGAACTCAGGACGCCGCTGACTTCTATCCGCGGAGCGCTTGGCCTGATCGTCGGCGGTGCGGCCGGGGAACTTCCCAAAAAGTCATCGGGTTTGGTTGAAATCGCCCACAACAACTCGCAACGGCTGATCAATATCGTAAATGATATTCTCGATCTCGAAAAAATCGGTTCAGGCCGGATTAAATTCCGGTTTGATGCCCGCGACGCGGTTCGCATGGTGAAAAGCGCGCTTACGGCAAATAAGGGCTTCGCCGGCGAGCACGACGTGCGTTTCAATCTTGTCGAATGTGACGGGATCGCTCCGGTCCGTGCAGATGAAGAACGCATCGCCCAGGTCATGGCCAATCTGTTGTCAAATGCGGCGAAGTTTTCACCGAAAGGCGCAACCGTCGATATTGCGCTGAAGGAAGAGGCCGGAAGGGTAAAGATATCCGTTGCCGATCAGGGCCCTGGAATTCCCGAGAAATTCCACAACCGGGTATTTGACCGGTTCAGCCAAGCCGATTCCTCCGATACCCGAAAAGCCGGTGGGACCGGATTGGGATTGAGCATCGTCAAAACCATCGTCGAACGCCACGGCGGCAATATCGGATTCGATACCAAAGTGGGCGTCGGGACGACTTTCTATTTTGACTTGCCGGTCATGGCGGACCCGAATGGTGCCGGACGCGATGAGCTGACCAAGCAAGTCGATCCCGGCACGTCGAAGGGGCGGGTTTTGATCTGTGAGGATGATCCGGATTTTGCGAAGATATTGTCCATCATTCTCAGTCAGAGCGGAATGACGACGGATATCGCCTACGACGCCAAGTCCGCCAAGGCACTTTTGAAGACAAATCGTTATGACGCCATGACTGTGGACATCGTTTTGCCCGATCAGGACGGTGTTTCGATGATTCGGGAGCTTCGCCGGCGGAAGGACACCCGCAACCTTCCCATTGTCATCGTTTCCGGACGCGCCAAGGAAACCCGCGAAAAAATCAAGACGTCGACGTTGGGTATTGTCGATTGGTTGAACAAGCCGATTAACGAGGATCAATTGAGCCACGCCATAACCTTGGCCGTGCGCCCCGATCTGAATCGCGCGGGCAAGCCCCGTCTGCTATATGTTGAGGATGATCCCGATTTGGTCTCCGTGGTTTCGTCGCTGGTCGCGGAGTATGCGGACACGACGATCGCCGGGTCGATTTCGGAGGGCAAGCGGTATTTGCGGGACGGTTCGTTCGATCTGGTTATCGTCGACGTCAAACTTCCCGACGGATCGGGGCTTGACCTTTTGGAGCTGGCGAAAGACAAAAAGGGCGGCGCAACGCCCGTAATCGTGTTCTCGGGTGAAGAAATAGATGAGGATATGACAAAGAGGATCGACGCGGCGCTGGTCAAATCGAGAACTTCGGACCAGAAGCTACTGGAAACAATTCAAGATTTGGTAGGCCGCGCCGCGCGCGTCGGGTCGAACCGGGGGGATATCGAATGACTGCGCCGTTGTTGGAGAAAATTCTGATCGTGGAAGACGATCCGGACATTCAAACCGTGGCCCGTATGGCTCTTGAGGCAATCGGCGGCTTTACGGTCGAGACCTGCAATTCGGGAAAAGAGGCGTTGATTAAAGCGCCCGAATTTGAACCCGATTTGATCTTGCTGGATGTGATGATGCCGGAAATGGATGGCCCGACGACGCTGAAAGAGTTGCGAAACGATCCGGCCTTTGAAACCACACCCGTGGCGTTTTGTACGGCCAAGGCGATGCCGTCCGAATTGGAACAGTACGAAGCCTTGGGGTCGGCGGGCGTAATCGCCAAACCGTTTGATCCCATGGCCCTGGCCGATCAGGTGCGGGAAATCTGGAACCAATGCCATGCCTGACCAATCGTCGGATTTGGAAGATCGCCTCGCGGTGCTGCGGACATCTTTTTGCAAAGGCCTTGCCGCGCCCATTGAGGAACTGGAAGGCGCCGCCAATTCGATTGCGCCTTCCGAAGACGTTTCGACCGCCCGTTCCGCTTTACAGAGGGTTCGGGAAATCGCCCACAGGCTTGCCGGTTCCGGGACCACTTTCGGGTTTCCGGAAATTACGCGAACGGCGCGCGCGCTAGAAGGAGAATGCGAAGAACGTCTGGCCGCCGATGACCGCCCCACGGCGGATGATCAAGCGCAACTGGCGGAATTCATTGAGGTCCTGCGCGGGGCTGTCGCCTCGCCCGTGCCGGAAGGCGACGACGACGAGGAGGAAAGCCCCGAACCTGAGGCCGATCAATCCTCCCGGCAATACCGTGTTTTGCTGGTTGAGGACGACAGGGCCCAGGCTCGTGCGGTGGAGGAGTTCCTTAAAAACGAGCATTATACCATTACGCGCGCGGAAACTGGTGGCGCGGCGCTGGATGTTATTAACACCAACGTTCCGGATGCCATTCTTCTCGACATGATGCTTCCCGACATGGACGGGATGGACATTCTTCGTCAGGTCGCCGAACGCCAACTGCCGTGCGCCGTCGTCGTTATCACCGCCCACGGGTCGGTTAATCTGGCGGTCGAGGCGATGCGGCTGGGCGCATACGACTTCATCATCAAACCGTTTAACGTCACGCGGCTTCTGGTGACCCTGCGCAATGCGCTGGAACAACAACGCCTGAGCCGTATCGTCGATACCTTTCAGGACCTGGACCGTTCGAGTTATTTCGGGTTCATTGGCGCATCCTTGCCCATGCAGGCGGTATACAGGATCATCGACAGTGCCGCGGGCAGCAAGGCGACGGTGTTTATTTCGGGTGAAAGCGGTACCGGCAAGGAAGTTTGCGCCGAAGCGCTGCACCGGAAAAGCCCACGTGCCGACAAGCCCTTTATTGCGCTCAACTGCGGCGCCATTCCGAAGGATCTCATGGAAAGCGAGATATTCGGGCATGTCAAAGGGGCATTCACAGGTGCCGTATCCGATCGCGAAGGGGCGGCCCGGCGGGCCAGCGGGGGCACCCTTTTCCTGGACGAGGTTTGCGAGCTTGAGCCCAATCTTCAAACCAAGTTGTTGCGTTTTGTGCAGACCGGCACCTACCAGAGGGTGGGTGCCGACAGGACCGAAGAAGTGGACGTGCGTTTCGTTTGTGCGACCAATCGCGACCCCATGACCGAAGTGACGGAAGGGCGCTTCCGCGAAGACCTGTTTTACAGGCTGCACGTGGTTCCCATCCAGCTGCCGCCGCTGCGCGAGCGCGGCGACGACGTGATCCTGATCGCGCGACAGTTACTCGGCGAGTATTCCGCCGAAGAGGGAAAACGTCTTTCGCGTTTTTCCGACGAAGTGGCGGGTGTTTTTCGGAACTACCTGTGGCCCGGAAACGTGCGCGAAGTCCAAAACGTTCTGCGCCACATTATTGTTCTAAACGAGGGCGATGAGGTAACGCAGGAAATGCTGCCCCATCCATTGAGCCTGACCGGAACGGACGCACCTGCCGCGCCGCGGGATCCGCTACCCTCGACAACCGGAATTGTGCAGCCCACCGCCGACGATCACCCCGCCGTCGGGCCGGAATCCATCCGACCGCTGGCCGACGTTGAAAAAGACGCCATCGACCACGCCATTCGCCTGTGCGACGGCAATATTCCAAAGGCGGCCCATTTCCTTGGCGTCAGCGCCTCAACCATCTACCGAAAAAAACAGGTTTGGGAAGACGAGCAACGCGGGTAGTCGCTACTTTCCCTGGCCGTAGTTGGCGAAACCGGCAAGCACATCGTTCATTTCCGCATCCGTCAGGTTGACCGGTTCGCCGATGGACTTTGCCTGATAGTAGATCTGGGCCATCAATTCGACGATCTCGGCCGTGGCGAAGGCGGCCGCAATATCCGCGCCGACGGCGATTAGCCCGTGATTGGCCATCAACACAGCGTTTGCCTCGCCGATCGCCTCGCTGGTCACGCGCGCCAATTCTTCCGTGCCGTGGGTCGCGTAGGGGGCGATGGGAACCTTCTTGCCGGAAAAGGCGACCAGATAGTGCATGGGCGGGATTTCCCAGCGCAGGGTGGCGATGGTGGTCGCGAATACGGAATGGGTATGGACGATGCCGCAAACGTCGGGGCGGATTCGGTAGTGGGCGAGATGAAGGGGCGTCTCGCTGGAAGGTTTGCGCGAGCCCTCGACCACCTCTCCTTCGATTGATACCAGAACCACGTCGTCTGGCCGCGTATCTGCGTAATCAAGGGCGCTGGGGCTGACCGCCACCAACCCTTGTTCGCGATTGAACACACTGACGTTGCCGCCGGTACCCGTGGTCAGGCCCGCGGCGATCAGCTTATTGCCAAACGTGACGACCTCGTTTCTTTCCTTCTCCATCCGCATAGCGCGGCCCTCCGTTTCTACGTGGATGGAACTTGGCCCAAATCAGTTCGGCAAATCAATGACGAGTTCGTTGTTGATGAAAAGATTGACGTCCGCACCCTCTTCCATGGGAACCACGCCTTTCTGATGGGCCGCGTCGACCAGCAGGAAATGCGGACCGACCGTCACCTGATAGCGCACGACGCTGCCCAGGAATTCCATGTGGCTGACCTTACCTGCCAACTCTGTCAGACCGGCGGGTGCGGGCTGGCCGGCGGGCTGAATGGTCAAATTCTGCGGCCGGAATATGATGCTGCGCGGCCCCTGCCCGGCGGCGTTCAGAGCGACCGTCACGGAGCCATCGTCCGAACGGAACGACGGATCGCCGCCTTCATCCGAAACGACACCGGAAACCACATTGGCGACGCCCAGAAAATTGGCCACGAACAGGTTGGCCGGTTTGTCGTAAAGCTCCATGGGCGAGCCCACCTGCTGGATGATCCCGTTTTCGATAACCGCGATGCGATCCGATGTGGTGTTGGCTTCTTCCTGGTCGTGGGTCACGAATATGGTGGTCAGCGACAGTTTACGTTGAAGAAGGCGCAATTCGCGGCGCATCTGGATACGCAATTTCGCATCCAGGTTCGACAGCGGTTCGTCCAGAAGCAGAACCTGGGGTTCGACAACGATGGTGCGCGCCAGCGCCACGCGCTGTTGCTGACCGCCCGACAATTGCGACGGACGCCGCTCGGCATATTCGAGCAGCCCGACGAGATCAAGTGCGGCCTCGACCCGGGGGCCGATTTCGGCGCGCGGGAACTTGCGCTCTTCCAACCCGAAGGCGACGTTTCTTCTAACCGTCATATGCGGCCAAAGCGCATAGCTTTGGAACACCATGCCCACATCGCGCCGCCACGGCGGCAGATGGGCGACATCCCGTTCGCCGATCAGCACCTCGCCCGACTGGCACGATTCGAAACCGGCAATCAAGCGCAGAAGCGTTGTTTTTCCGCAGCCCGACGGCCCCAGAAAGGCGAAGAATTCACCGGGTTCGATGGTCAGGTCGATGCCCTTCAGGACATGGGTTTTGCCAAACGAGAGGTTAACCCCTTTGATATCGACGCCCACCGGCGATCCGTGTCCGGCCAAATTTATGTTTTGGTTCATCTGAGTGATTCCCCTGCCTTTAATCGTCTCTTTTCATGCCGAGCGCGCGTTGACGCCGATCGACATAAACATGTGAAATAAATGTACATAGCCCGACGACAAGCACCGCAAAGATGCCCAGCGCGGCCCCCGGGCCTCGTCCCGCAGCGCTTTGCATATAAACGTAGATGCCATAGGCCAGCGGCCCGTCTGCGTTTTTCGACACCAGCATCAGGGTCATGCCAAGTTCCACCGCGGCCGTCGCGAAACTGGTGACGAAGCCAGCCAGAATGCCGCCCGCCATCAGCGGAATGACAATCCGATAAACGGTCTTGAGCTTGTTGGCGCCCAGGTTCTCGGCGGATTCTTCCAGCGACACGCTGACCTGTTGCAGTGCCGCCGTGCACGCCCGTAACGCATAGGGCAGACGCCGGATGGCGAGCGCAATGACGATGGCCACCCACCAGGTGGCGAAAGACTGTCCGTCCATCCCCGGAACCTCGACGTCGAAGAAGGTCCGCAAATAGCCGATGCCGATGACCAGACCGGGAATGGCCACCGCCGACATGGCGATATAATCAAGCCATTGGCGGCCCGCCAGTTTGGTGCGCAGGACGATGTAGGCGATCGCCGTACCCAGGATGACGTCAATGCCGCCGGCCAGCGCCGAATAGAGAACGGTGTTGGTCATGTACTCGGGCGTTTCCGAGAAAATGGCCCGGAAATGATCGAAGGTGAAGGCGTCCGGCAAGACGCTGTAAGACCAGATGGTGCCCAGCGACAGCATGGAAAGGCCGATATGGGGCGCCAGCACCAGGATCATGATGATCAGCACGATGATCCAGGCGAAAAACATCTCGATGGGGCGCATGCGCCGTTTGGCCAGGCCGCCGCCGCCTTTTTGCACGGTCGCGTAATCCTTGCCCTTAAGGGCGAGGAAAGCCAGCCACATGGAGGCCATGGCGATGACCACCAGGATCACTGAAATGACATAGCCCATGGGGTCGTTGATGCCGATGGAGGCAATTCGCAAGTACGCCTGCGGCGCCAGCATGTTGTTGACGTTCAGCAGAAGCGGCGTGCCCAGGTCGTCGAAAACCTTGAGGAAAACCAGTGACGCGCCCGCCACATACCCCGGCATGGCCAGGGGCAACACGATGCGGCGGTATAGCCGCATGCCTGAACACCCGAGGTTCTGCGCCGATTCTTCCATGGCGCGGTCGATGTTCTGCAAGGCTGCCGAAAGATTAATCAGGATAAACGGGAAATAGTGCACGCTTTCAACAAGGATGACGCCGTTGAGGCCTTCCATGAACGGAATGTTGATGCCGAAGAATTCCTCAAGCAGCAAATTGATGCTGCCGTTGCGCCCGAAGACCATCATCATCGCCACGGCGCCGACGAAAGGCGGCATGATCAATGGAATGATGCCCAGCCCCTGAATGATAACGCCGCCGCGAAATTCGAAACGCGAGGTGAAATAGGCCAGCGGCATGGCGAAGGCGGAGGCCAGCAGGACCGACATGCCGCCCACATAAATGGAGTTCCAGAACGATTCGCGGAAAAGCGCGGTGCTGAAAAAATCCTTGAAATTCAGCAGCGTGAAACCGCCGGTCGTGGCGTCCATGAACGCAACGAACACGACCTGCACCACGGGAACGACCAGAAAGGCCAGCAGGAACAGCGATATCAGAACCATCGCCGCCATCTGTCCCGGATGTTTTCTAATTTCGGAAATCACCCGCGTTCTCCCCCTCAGAAGGTGACCGGTTCGGCCCCTGCGCGGAGCCGAACCGGTTCTTAGGTGTTACTTACTTAAGAAGGGCCAGCGCCTGTTCGGCTTTGGCTTGGGCGTCCTTGTAGTTTTTCAGGCAGAAGGAATCCCATTTTTCTTCGACTTCCGCCTGACGCGGCGGAACCTTGGCGGACGCTTTCTTGCGCTTCTTGAAAACGTCGGAGGTAAACACGCCCGGATAGCTGGCGTCGACGGCTTCGGCTTCGGTCATCGGCACGGCGGCGACCAGAGCGCGAGCTTCCTTGATCAGGCCGGCGGCCTTGGCGTTGGACTTGCCGGAAAGCGCCATTTCGGCTTCCTGGATGGCCTTGGCGGCGGCAGCCAGATCGTCACGCCGATATGTGATCATCACGTCAAACAGGCTGTTGACGAGATTGTAACGCGCACCCGACTTGGCGACGTCGAATTTGACGGCGGCGCCGATGGACTTGTCCTTGAACGGATTGGGGAAGCCCGCAGGCGCTTTGGCGTAGGTCGCCGGATTGACCGGAAGACGCCGGATCGCCGGATCTAGCAGAAGTTCCTGACCTTCAACCGAAAGCAGGAATTCAATAAACGCCGCTGCGGCGTCCGGGTGCGGAGCGCTTTTGACAATGGCGATATTGGCCGGAACCAGTGTGGTCACGGTCGGATAGACGAAATCAACCGGGAAGCCCGTCGCCTTGGACGAGAAACCGAAGAAATCGATGACGATACCAAGACCGAAATCGCCGCTGTTCACGCCCTCGGGAACGCCGAAGCTGCGTTCGGTAACCATCTTGAAGTTACCGGCAATGTTTTTCCACGTCGCCCAGCCTTTTTCCCAGCCTTCACCCTGAAGAACGGTTTCCACCGTCAAATGGGTGGTGCCGGAACGCGACGGGGCCGACATGCCGACGTGATCGTGATAGACGGGCTTGGCCAGATCGGACCATTCGGCCGGAACCGGAAGCTTTTTCGCCTTCACATACCGCTCGTTCCACATGATGCCGTAACCGGACCCTGCAAAACCGACGTAATAACCGGCCGGATCGTTGATCGGATAGGAACCGATGTTTTTGGGAATGCCCGTGGCCTTGGGCGAGTATTTGGCCAAAAGACCATCGTTTTTGAGAACTTCGAAGGCATCGGGTGCGGATGCCCACATCAGGTCTGACGTGTTGCCCGACGCGGTTTCCTGAATGTATTTCACGCCTGCCGAGGTCTTTTTCTGCAACACCTCAACCATGGTGCCGGGATGTTTTGCCTCGAACGCCTTTTTGAACGGGCCCGTCAAATCCTTCGGATAGGACGTAACCACAACCAGTTTATCTTCCATCGCGAACGCACCGACGGGTGCGGCGACAACGCTGGCTACCAACGCCGCGCCAAAAATGGCGACGCCGTAACCCAATGCGGATTTTTTCATGAGCTGCTCCCTATGTTCATGCTGAATTCTCAAACGCACGTTTGTTCACCCCCGGGGGTGTCCATAATCTTCGCAATGGGTGTGCCAGAGAAGAGTGTGCGCCATAAGGCGTTGTTTTTTCTATTGAAAGGCTTTCAGCAAGCCGATTTCCACCCCCATTTTCGTGCCGATTCCGACACACCGAAAAGAGCCGAATGGGTCAAAAAAGGGACAGATGAATTGTGCCGTCAGGAAGGGATGAAATCACCCCGGTTTAGACCGTATTTCTGCATGCGCAGATAAAGTTTCTTTCTGGGAATGCCCAGTTCGATGGCCGTTTTTGAAACCTGAGCACCGTTGCGGCGCAGAGCCTCCTCGATGATCTGGCGTTCGAACGCTTCAACGCGCTCGGGCAGCGATTTGGCGGCGGACGACGGGGTTTGATCGTTCCCGTCGGTGAGGCCGAGAACGTAGCGTTCGGCGAAATTTCCAAGTTCACGGACGTTGCCCGGCCAGGTCCGTGCCATCAATTCCGACATCCGTTCCGCCCGCGTTTCCGGTAACGCGCGCCCGAACTTGATGCATGCGCGTTGCAAAAAATGCTGGAAAAGAAGAGGAATATCGGCGCTTCGGTCGCGCAACGGCGGAATGACGATATTCGCCACATTGAGCCGATAATAAAGATCCTCGCGAAATTCTCCCTTTCGGGATGCTTCGTCCAAATCCACTTTTGTCGCAGCGACGACGCGAACATCCACGGGAATGGTCTTGTTTCCCCCCAAACGTTCGACGGAACGTTCCTGAAGGACCCGCAGCAGTTTTACCTGGAGACCAAAAGGCATGGATTCGATTTCGTCGAGGAACAGGGTTCCACCGCCCGCGAATTCAATTTTACCGATGCGCCGTTTTGCGGCCCCCGTAAAAGCACCCGCCTCGTGGCCGAATAACTCGCTCTCGATAATGCTTTCCGGGAGCGCGCCGCAGTTCAGGGCGACGAATGCGCCGTCTTTCCGGCTGCTGAATTCGTGCAGGCACCGGGCGACCAGTTCCTTACCGGTTCCCGTTTCACCCGAAATCAGGACATCGACCCCGGTGTCGGCGATGTTGGCGATGGTGCTGCGCACATTTTCGATGCCGTCCGAGCAACCGACGATGCGGCCGTCCATCCCGGAAAACGATTCCAGTTCGCGGCGCAGGGCACGGTTTTCAAGAACCAGACGCCGGGTCGCCAACGCGCGGCCGACCGCGTCCACCAGATATTCCGGCGGGGCCGGTTTTTCGATGAAGTCATAGGCCCCGTCGCGCACGGCCTGAAGCGCCATGGGCACATCGCCGTGTCCGGTCACGAGAATGACGGGAAGTTCGGAATCAACCTCTTTTACCCGGCGCAGAAGCTCCATTCCGTCCATGCTAGGCATCTTGACGTCGGTTACGATCACACCGGGCCAGTCGGGAGACACATGATCCATCGCCGGTTCCGCAGCGTCAAAGGGAAAGACCGTTATCCCTTCAAGTTCCAGCGTCTGCCGGCTTGAGAAGAGGACATCCTCTTCATCATCGATCAGAATGACCGTTGCCTGCCCCTCGTTCATTCCGTGTGCCTTCCTTCATCGGCGGCCGGAAGCACGACCGCAATGGCCGTTCCGTCACCGGATGTGTTTCTTATCTGGATTATCCCACCGAAGTCTCTAATGATCTTGTTGGATATCGATAAGCCGAGGCCAAGACCGCTTCCGGCTTCCTTGGTCGTGAAAAACGGATCGAATATTTTTCCGATGTTTTCCTCGGGAATTCCACACCCCGTGTCCCTGATTACCACAACCGCGTTGCCATCATCCTTTTTCGCAACGATCCATAGCTTCCTTTTCGTTGCGTCCGCCATGGCATCCAGGGCATTGGCGACAAGGTTGATGAACACCTGTTCCAGCCGGATATCCTCACCCTTGGCCAAAACGTCGTCAGCCGAAAACTCCAGCTCGACGGCAATCGACTCCTTGCCGATCCGTGTCCTGAAGAACGAAAGCGCGTTCGTTACGGCTGATTCGAGATTAACCGCCGCAACCAGCTTCGACGGCCGTCTGGCGATTGACTTCAAATGCGAAGTGATGTCGGCCATGCGCTCGGTCATGGCTTCAATACGTTCGAGGTTTTCCCGCGTTTCCGACTCGCGGCCCCGATCCAGTAGAATGGACCCGTTGTGGGCATAGGATCGGATGGCGGCCAGCGGTTGATTAAGTTCATGGGCAATGCCTGCCGAGATTTGCCCCAGCGCCGCCAATTTGCTGGCCTGCACCAGTTCGTCCTGGGCTTCACGCAATTCGGACGCCGTCCTCTCGCGTTCCGTCACTTCCTTTCTGAGCTTTCGGTTTGCCGACCGCAAATCCTTCGTTTTTTCCAGGACCCGCTGTTCAAGCAGTTCCTGCGCGTGTTTTCGTTCCGTCACGTCATGCAGGGTCACCATGAAGCGCTTGCGGCGGCGCTGCCGGAATTCCCGCACCGCCATATCCATGGGAAAGGTGGAGCCGTCCGCGCGCAGACCTTTCGTTTCCATATAGGCCGGCGCCGCGCCAGCTGAATGCTTGCCGGACCCTTGAAGCGTCTTCTCAACGAAATCCCTGTTTTCATGCGCGATCAGGGTGGTCAGGTTGTTTCCGATTACTTTTTCCGCGGTATCGCCAAAAAGTTCTTCGGCGGAAGGATTGAAAAATTCGATGACCCCGCTTCGGCTGACCCCGACCACGCCTGCCATAGTGTTGTCGATGATGGCTTCGGCGTTGGCTTCTTCAACTTCGATGGCCGTATCCCTGAAAACGAGAAGCGCCTGGGCCATTTCAGATATTTCGTCACGTCCTTCAACCGGCACTTCGGTCTTCAAATCGCCATCGGCAATGGCCCGCATGCTTCTTCCCAGCGCAGTAATACGCGCGACGATGTTGCGGCCGACATAAATCCAGCCGACGGCCACCGCAATCAACAAACTGACCATGGCAATTGCCGCCAGGAAGTATCGACCGCTCTGAATAGACCTGTTCGATGAAGCAGCTGCGGCAATCGTCGCCGATTCCAGCGCCGACACGCGTGCGCCGATCACGGTTTTCAGGTGATCGACCAACTGATTATTAGCCGCCAGCAACCGCCGCCCTTCCTGCACGACGCTCAATTCGCGCTTGCGGACATCCAGCAGGCTGCTGCTTCCGACAGCCAGAGTGAGAATTTCGGCTACCACCTGACGCAATGACACGCTGCTGGCCAAACCTTGCAATACGCCGAGATCTTCGCTCAGTCCTTCGGCGATATCGCCGATGAGGTGCCCCGAGAACTCGACCTCGTCCTCGTTTTCCGCACTAGCGACGCGGATAAGCAAACCAACAGCCAGGTTTCCCGCAGCATTGATTTTCAAGAGCGCTTCACGTTTCAGCATTTCGGCGCGAAGAGTTTTCGTCTCGGCAAGGCCGATTTCCTCGCCAACCGGTTGCTCGACGTCTTCCATGGCCGATTGGATGTTGAAACGCGCCTCTTCGATCATGGGCTCGACTTCGTCAAGGAAATCCGCGTGAAGCCAGCGAAGGCGTTCCGTCAACTCGGCGTTTCGGTTTCCCAGGTCAAACCTGTTGTCGACATTGGCGTTCAACGCGCCAAGGTTATCGGAAATCCCTTCGATCAAACGCTGAAGGGATGCGCGCGACGGCTCATCGATTAACTGTCCTCCCATATCTTCCAAAAGGTCCGACATATCGATCAGAAGAATTTCCAGGTCGGCCCAGATCGCCTGTTGTTCCTGTTCGTTGGCGGCCGACATCAGGGCTGGTGCCGTGGCGATAATCGCGCCTCCTTTTTCCGCCACCTGCGCTGCCACCGTCATTGCCGGGACATGGGTGTTGGCGATGCGGCCCAGACTTTCGCTGAGATTGGCAAACGACAACCAGGCGGCCACGCTGGCGGCCACCGTCATGGCCGCAACGGCGCCAAAGGCGCCAAAAAGGCGGGTTCTAATCCCGAAGGATGTCCGAAGGGTCAACGGACCGTCCCCGTGCTGTCTGCATCGCTGGTTGTTTCCAGCGCCTTGGCCTGCGCCTCGGCAATGCGCAAAGCCTCAAGAAGATTTCGCGTTACCGTTTCATCCCATGTTTTTTCAAGATTGAGTTGCTGGTCGGGGACCGACCGGCCCCGTTGTTTGCGAATAAAGATCGAAGTGAATTCCGGATCCATTGACAGAGGTGCGGATATGGGAACTTCGCTTGCCAGTCGCCGGGCCTTGGCGATGGAAGTTGCCGCGTCCGCGTTGGAGGAATTGCGTAGAAGCGCCTCGGCCCGGTGGATGGCCGCCCATACCCGATTGAGTTTTCGCACCCGGAAGGTGATCAGCGTATCGAACATTGCGTTGACCAGATGATAGCGAAGACGCGAACGCCGGCTGTCGAAACTGACGTCGCCGACGAGGGCGCTTGCGCCAAACGGGTTCGGATACCCAAGCGGTGCTTTTTCATAGGCTCCGCGCACCACCGGCAAGCGATGAATTTCAGGCTCGAACAGAATTCTCTGACCCTTCCCGGACAACAGGAATTTGATAAAGGTCTCGGCCAGTTCACGGTTTTGGGCGTTTTTGAGGACAGCCACATTGGCGGGCACGAAAGGCGTCGTTGCCGAATAGGCGAAGTCGACCGGCAGGCCCGATGCCTTGGATGACAACCCCAGGAAATCAATGACCAGTCCAATCCCAAAACGCCCGCTGTTGACCCCATCGACAACGCTGAAGCTGCGTGCCGTGACGGTGGCCAGGTTGCCCCCGATTTCCATCAAAAGAGCCCAGCCTTCTTTCCAGCCGTGGTTTTGAAGAATGCCTTCCACCATCAAATGTGTCGTTCCCGAGCGCGACGGTGCGGTGATTCCCAGGTGCCGATGGTAGGCGGGGGCCGTCAGATCACCCCATTCATGCGGCGGGCGAAGAGAATGGCGCGCCATATAACGGGTGTTCCACATCATTCCGTAACCGGAAATCGCGAAACCCGTATAGAAGCCCTCGGGATCGTTGATCGGATAATTGCCGATCACATCGGCGACGCCCGGAGCATCGAAGACGAACTTTTCCAGATCGCCCGATTCCTTCAGCACCTCGAAGGCATCGGGTGCCGACGCCCAGAATACGTCCGGGCGATTGGCGATTTGGTCCTGAACATAGGAGATCGCCGCGGAGGTTTTTTTGTTCAGGACTTTTACGCGAACGCCGGGATGCGCTTCTTCGAACGCCACCGTAAAACGTTTGAATAGCGTTTCCGGAAAGGACGTGATGATGAAAAGTCGTTTTTCGGAATCCGCGCCAAGGGCAGGAAAGCCCACAAAAACGGTGACGGCACAAATGACTGCCACCGGAAGCGCGGTCAAAACGCGTCGAAGTCTTTTCGTACGAAAAATAGGCACGGCCTTCATCGGCCCCCTGTGTTCCAGCCCCGGCAATATACTAACCGCCCTTGCGAAACTGTAAATGCCTCTCGCTCGGACCGGCAATTTGCCGCTACATTGGGGGTTCGAATTTAGCCGGAGGAGAAGTTGTTCCATGACCACCAATTCTTTGCTGATGCGCGGACGCTATGTGATCACCGATGCAGCCATTGACGGCTGCGGCCTGATTGAAGATGGCGGTGTTCTGATTGAAGGTGAGCGGGTTGTTGAAACCGGCGCGTTTGCCGATCTGTCTGCGAGACACCCTGACGCCCGTGTTATCGGCGACGGAAGCCAATTGGTGATGCCGGGCATTATTGACGCCCACAGCCACGGTCATGGCATCAGCCGCATCCAGACCGGCGTGTTTTTTGATTATCTGGAAAATATGATCCTCGATTGGCCATGGCGGGTCGCCCTGCCGCAGGAACTGGCCTGCCCGCTGACCGCCGTGCGCCATTTGCGCATGGGCTTTACCACCGTGCACCATAATGGCTGGGACAACATGGGAGCCCACGCGCTTGAGCAGGCGCGTGGCGGCATTGCGCGCTACAAGGAAACGGGTATCCGGCTGGCCTTCTCACCGGCGGTGCGCAACATCAACCGCTTTGCCTGCGACGAAAAGGAATTCCTGCAATCGTTATCGCCGGATTTACGCGCCATGGCAGAGCCCTTCACCGCCTATGACAGCGAAGTGGTGGGTAACGAATATATGGAGGTGTTCGAGGCGCTCTATGCCGAACACAATTCGGACCTCCACCGCATTTTCCTGTCGCCAAGCTGGGCGCATGGGGTAACGCCCGATCTGTTGCAGCGCATCAAGGCGCGGGCCGATGAACTGGGCGGAATTCCGCTGCATATCCATACCCTGCAAACCCCGCATCAGCGGGCCTATGGCTTTATGAAGCACGGCAAGTCGCTGCTGGCCTATCTGGACGACCTGGGCCTGGTAGATCGCAACGTCGCCTACGGACACGCGATTTGGATCGATGCGGACGACATCGCATTGCTGGCCAAGCGCGACGCCTCGACGACGAACCACCCCAGCTGTAATTTCCATGTGCGCAACGGCATCTCGCCGGTATACGAGTTGCTGAAGGCGGGCGTAAACGTAGCCTTGGGCGTTGACGACAAGTCCATTAACGACGATGACGATCCGTTCATGGAAATGCGCATGTTGCACAAGGTCCATCGGGTGCCGGGGTTTGATCTTGAAAACATGCCGCCGCCGAGTGCGCGCGAGGTGATCAAGATGTCGACCCTGAACGGGGCGCGGACACTGGGCTTCGAGGGGCAGCTGGGTGCCTTGCGGCCCGGCATGTTCGCCGACGCCCTTCTCGTCGATATGAACGAAATGATGAACGACCCGTGGGTGGCGCCCGACATCGACATTCCCGAACTTGTCATTCACCGGACCAAGGGCGCAGACGTGCGCACGGTCGTCGTCGGCGGGCGCGTGGTGGTCGAGGACCGGCAATTCACCGAATACGATGTGGACGCGCTTTTTGCGGAAATCCGGGCCTATTGCGACAAGGGTGTGCCCGAAGCGGTTGCCGCCAACGCGGGCGCCATGAAAGCCCTGATGCCCCATCACCAGCGCTGGCACAACGCCATGCTGGAGCATCTGGACCTGAGCAAGCCGTTCTATTTGATGAACGGCCAAGGATAGCGGCCAACCAAAAACCGCCGGGGAATACCCGGCGGTTTCGGTGTTTCAGGAAGTCGCCTCGATTATTCGCGGCCGACCATCATTTGTTTCAATTCTGCGATGGCCTTGGCCGGGTTGAGGTTCTTGGGGCACGTCACCGTGCAGTTCATGATGGTGTGGCAGCGGAACAGGCGCATTTCGTCTTCAAGTTCGTTCAGACGGTCGCCGGTCGCTTCATCGCGCGAATCCTTGACCCAGCGCATGGCCTGCATCAGCGTGGCCGGCCCCAGATAGCCGCGCTGACCGTTCCACCAGTAGCTGGGGCAACTGGTCGAACAGCAGAAGCACAGCACGCAATCCCACATGCCGTCCAGTTCCTTGCGCTCTTCGGGGCTTTGCAGGCGTTCGGCGTTGGGCGGCGCGGGGGTGTCGGACTTGAGCCACGGCTCGATGGATTCGTATTGCGCGAAGGCGTGGTTCAGGTCGACCACCAGATCCTTGACCACCGCCATATGGGGCAGCGGATAGATGGTGACGTCGCCGGAAATTTCTTCAATCGCCTTGATGCAGGCCAGCGTGTTGGTGCCCGCCACGTTCATGGAGCACGATCCGCAGATGCCTTCACGGCACGAACGCCGGAACGTCAGCGTCGCGTCCACCTCGTCCTTGATCTTGATCAGCGCGTCCAGGATCATCGGGCCGCAATCGTCGAGATCAATTTCGTAAGTATCCATGCGCGGGTTTTCGTCCGTGTCCGGGTCCCACCGATAGATGTGGAAATCACGGACCCGCTTGGCCCCTTCCGGAGCCTTGAAGGTTTTGCCTTTGCCAATTTTCGAATTGGCGGGAAGGAAAAACTTCGCGAGCGGCATTAAAGGAAGCATGGTCCCGACCTTTCGACTAGTAAACTCGTTCCTGCGGTTCGATGTAGTCCACATCGTCCGACAGCGGTTTGGTGTGCACGGGCCGGTAATCGATATCGTATCCGCCCTTGGCATTGAGTGTGGCCAGCGTGTGCTTCATCCACACCTCATCGTCGCGCTTGGGGAAATCCTCGCGCGCGTGTGCGCCCCGGCTTTCCTCGCGCTCTCCCGCGCACTGCATGATCGCCTTGGCACTGACCATCAGGTTTTCCAGCTCCAACGCTTCCATCAGATCGGTGTTCCAGATCATGGACCGGTCGGCCAGCTTGATGTCGGCCAGCGTGGCGTCCACTTCGCCTATCTTCTGCAAGCCTTCCGCCAGCACTTCCTTGGTACGGAAAACGGAAGCGTTGTCCTGCATGGTGCGCTGCATGTTCAGGCGAATTTCGCTGGTGGCCAACGACCCGTCGGCATTGCGCAGGCGATCCAGCCGGGCCAGTGCGGCATCCGACGAGTCGGCGGGCAAGGGTTCTTGCTTGGCCCCCGGCGTCAGGATTTCGGCCGCCTGCAATGCGGCGGCACGGCCGAAGACGACCAGATCGGTCAGCGAATTGGTGCCCAGACGGTTGGCCCCGTGCACCGACGCGCAGGCCGCCTCGCCCACGGCCATCAGGCCGGGAACCACGGCGTCCGGATCGTCAGGCGTCGGGCGCAGGGCTTCGGCCTTATGGTTGGTGGGAATGCCGCCCATGTTGTAGTGGCAGGTCGGCAATACGGGGATGGGGTCCTTGGTGGCGTCGATGCCGGCGAAAATCATCGCCGTTTCGACAATGCCGGGCAGTTTCTCGTGCAACGCCTCGGCGCCCAGATGCTCCACATGAAGCATCATGTAGTCTTTGAGCGGCCCGCAACCGCGTCCTTCACGCATTTCGATGACCATGGCCCGCGAAACCACGTCGCGTGAGGCCAGATCCAGCGTATTGGGCGCGTACTTCTCCATGAAGCGTTCGCCCTCGGAATTGGTCAGGTATCCGCCTTCGCCACGGCAGGCTTCGGTAATCAGGCAGCCCGCGCCGTAAATGCCGGTCGGATGGAATTGCACGAATTCCATGTCCTGCAACGGCAGGCCCGCGCGCGCCGTCATGGCCGCGCCGTCGCCGGTGCAGATATGGGCCAGCGTACTGGAGAAGAAGACCCGCCCGCCGCCGCCGGTGGCCAGAACAACCATCTGCGCCTGAAAGCGATGAATCGTTCCGTCTTCAAGGCACCAAGCGGTCAGTCCCTTGCACGAACCATCATCGCCCATGATCAGGTCGATGGCGAAATACTCGTTAAAGAAGACCGTTTGGTGCTTGAGGCACTGCTGGTAAAGGGTGTGCAGCATGGCGTGGCCGGTGCGGTCGGCGGCGGCGCAACTGCGCGGCACCGGGGCTTCGCCGAAATTGCTGGTGTGGCCGCCGAAGGGGCGCTGATACATCTTGCCGTCTTCGCGGCGCGAGAACGGCAGGCCGAAATGCTCCAGCTCGTAAATGGCTGGAATGGCGTTGCGGCACAAATATTCGATGGCGTCCTGATCGCCCAGCCAGTCCGACCCCTTGACGGTGTCATACATATGCCAGCGCCAGTCGTCCTCGGTCTGATTGCCGATGGCCGCACCTATGCCGCCCTGGGCGGCGATGGTGTGGCTGCGGGTGGGGTAGACCTTGGAAACGCAGGCGGTGGAGAAACCAGCCGCCGACATGCCCAGCGCCGCGCGTAGTCCAGCGCCACCGGCACCGACAACGACGACATCGTAAACGTGATCGGTAATCTCGTATGCGGGCATCGGGCGTTAACCTCCCAGGCCGATCTTGAGGATCGACACCGTCGAAAAGGTGCCGCACAGGATGCAGGCGAACTTAAGAACGATAAGCCCGCCGGTCTTTGCGGCTTCGTGGTGGACATAATCTTCGATAACGACGCCGACAGCGATCCAGGCATGCCAGAAAAAGAAGAAGGCGAGCAGGATCATCAGGGTCATGTTGCCGGGCATCGACATCCAGACCTTGAGCGCCGCGTGGTCGGCGCCAACGCCGGTGACCAGCGAAACGATGGCCCACAAGGTCAGCGGAACCAGGGCCAGAGCGGTCAGCCGTTCCCAATACCAGTGTTCGGTGCCCCGGCCGGTGGAGCCCAGGCCGCGGGCATGGCCCAGCGCCGAGCGTTTGGAGCCGGGCTTGAGGCCGTATGCGCTACGGAACGTCATGACGCACCTCCCAGCTTGGCGAAGATGAAGATCCAGGTCAGAACCGTCAGTCCGGCGGTCGAGGCAAGAACCAGGATGCCGCCGATATTGACCTGATGGATCTCGAACCCGTACCCGATGTCCCAGATAAGATGCCGGACCCCATTACACAGATGAAAATACATGGCGGCTGAAAAACCGAACAGGCACAGATAACCGAACCAGGTGGTCAGAAACCATTGCGCCGTCGCGTAAGTTTCCGGACCATATGCCGCCGCCCCCAGCCAGTAGACGAAAAACCCAAGGCCGACCGCCAGGCCGCCGCCGCTGATGCGCTGCATCACCGAAACGACCGAACTGATCTGACCTTTGTAAACGGAAAGGTGGGGGGAAAGCGGCCTCTTTCTTGTCGTCATGGGCGGTTGCTCCCGATTATTGGCGCTCCCGATTATTGGCGCGCCAGGCCGTCTGGATATTTGCGAGTTCCAGTCATTTAAACCCGGGCGGAACCCAAGTCAATGATCCCTCATGCGCGCGCGCGAATAAGGGTAAGTAATGATTAATTTTGCGTCCTGCGGGCTTCAAAGGCCGCAGGATGAATCGTGGAGGTCACATAGCGCGTTGTTTATAAACGATTTTAATTTGTGCTGTGAATTATTTAGTGGATAACTTGTGGGCCGAATGTGAGAATCTTGAAATTTTATGCACAGAAAAGTTGAGATTCTGGAAAACTTGTTATTGCTGAGGCCCTGACATTGACAGATTATAACTCCTGCATGTGAAAGCGTCACTGTAACGAGTTCTTGTTTTTGAGAGGTTTGTCTTTCGGGATTTTCCTTTTGGATTTAGGGGCAAGTTGCAGTCCCAAGGCGGAAATGATGTTTCGGCATCATGAAAACCGAGGGCCCTTGGGGGAACTATTGTTTCGGCAATAGCGAAACCAGGGGGGTAATCGGGGAGGCTGGTTCAAACTTCGGTTTGAATTTTGTGGAACCGGTTGCCGGTGGAAAGCTTCGTCTCGTGGAAGGGGCGAGCCTTTTGCGGAAGGAAATGATTTCACTTCGGTGAAGCCAGGGAATTTCGTGAAGCGGGGGTCCGTTAAAACGGTTTCGATCGTTATAACCGGGGTTCCGTCGGAATTAAAAGAACGGGCCGTTCGCGGTTCGGGGCGTTGGTTCCAGGGGGTCGTTCCGAAAACAAGACATTATGGGGTCTTTCGCCAGAAAAGCCTCGTCTCGTGATTGAGGCGAACCTTTTACGGAAGGAAATGATTTCACTTCGGTGAAGCCAGGGAATTTCGTAAAGCGGGAGGTCTGCCGATCAGCTTAGGCTGTTTCGATTGAGGTTCCGCCGGTATCAAAAGAAAGAACCGTTCGCGGTTCAGGGCGTTGGTTCCAGGGGTTCGTTTAGAACGCAAGGCATTATGGGGTTTTTCGCCAGAGAAGCTTCGTTTGATGAACGAAGCGGACCTTTTACGGGATGAGTTGGTTTTACTTCGGTAAGATTAGCTGGTTTCGTAAAGCGGAGGCCCATCAAACCGGTTTCGGCCGTTTCGATGAGAGCGCCGCAGGGATCAAGGGACGGGGCCGTTCGCGGTTTCCCTCCTTGCCTCCCAGGGGTTCACGCCCCATGGGTTCGCCAAGAACATCAGACATTATGGAGTTTCTCGCCAGAAAAGCTTCGTCTCGGAACAGAGGCGAACCTTTTACGAAGGAAAGTTAAATTCACTTCGGTGGAATTGACGGAACTTCGTGGAGCGGAGGCCCGTCAAAGCGGTTTCGACCGTTGAGGCGAGAGCGTCGCCGGAATCGGAAGAACGAGCCGTTCGCGGTTCAGGGCATCGGTTCCAGGGTTCAAACCCTCGGGTTAGAACTCTCGTGGTTCGTTTCGAAGCCAAGGCATTAAGAAGTTTTTCGTTGTGCGGTTCGCGGAAGAAAGGCCTTCCCCGGAAGGCAATTTGGAAACGAACCACCACTCTGCTCCCAGGCCGTTCTCTTGCTGGGGGGCGCTTTGGGGAAGAGTGGGTAGCACAGGCACGGCGCTTTCAAGGTGCGAGGGGCCTCGCCGGCTCCAGAAAGGTGTCAGGAGTATCGTTCACGCGATACGTTGCGATGATGTCCCAGGACTCAACGCACCTGACACCTTTTTCTTTATCAGAATCACCCCGCCGTAGCAACAACATATTGTGCCAGCCGCAATATTTGGTATGCGCCATGATTTTGCTGTTATATCTGGTGTTAATTTAATTCCATCGAAATTTGGGAGAGCATTCCAATGCTTTACAGATCTTTTGGAGCGACTGGGTGGCAGGTGTCGGCGATTGGCCTGGGCACCTGGAACATTGGCAATCAATGGGGTGATATCAACGAAACTGACGCGTTTGCAACCATCTGCGCGGCCATCGACGCCGGGATGAACCTGTGCGATACGGCGGATGCATACGGAATCCCTTTCGGCCTGTCGGAAGAGCGCCTCGGTTGTGCGCTAGCGGGCAAGCGAAACGATGTCTACATCGTCGGCAAGGTGGGAAACTGGGGCCGCCGGTCGGGCCATCCCCTGCCGATGACGTCGCCTGATCACGTTCGCCTGTGCGCCCATGCATCCTTGTACCGGCTGCGCACGGACTGGATTGACGTTCTGTTGTGCCACGAAAGCGGAATCGCGGACCCCACCGTCTATCTGGAAGGCTTCGAAGCGCTCAAGCAGGAAGGAAAAATCCGTTGTTACGGGGTTTCGACGGGCCGCCTTGACGTTTTGAAGAAGTTCAATACGCACGGTGCATGTTCGGTGGTTGAGGTCGATTATTCGTTGCTAAACCGAGCCCCAGAGGCGGAATTCCTGCCCTATTGCGCGGACCACGGAATCGCCGTTCTGATCCGCGGACCGTTGGCCAAGGGGTTGCTGTCGGGCAATTATTCCGCCGACACGGTGTTCACCGATACGGTTCGCCGCCAGTTCCATACGAATGAGGCGCAAAAGGCGCAGTTCGAGAAGCAAATCGCCGTTGTTGGTAAGCTGAAAGAAAATCTCAAACCCGGCGCCGACATGATCGAAGCGTCATTGCAATTTGTCGCCTCGCACCCGGTTCTTCCATGCGTCATCCCCGGCGCCAAATCGCCCCAACAGGCCCAGGCCAATGCACGGGCTGGCGAGACGGCGATGAGCGAGCAGGAACGGATGGCGCTGGCGAGCCTGACCGAGTGAGCCTTCGAGCTCCGACCAGAGTAAAACAAAGGGCGCAAGAGATGTCATCCCCCGCGCCCCTGTTTTTGTCAGGCTGTCCGCTGGTGTGCGGATTTACCCCTTGAGCAACTCCACCATGGTCTCGCCGATGGTGGCCGGCGAATCGGAAACCGCGATACCGGCGCTTTTCATGGCTTCGATTTTGTCGCCCGCCGTGCCCTTGCCACCGGAGATGATGGCGCCGGCGTGGCCCATGCGGCGGCCCGGAGGGGCCGTCAGCCCGGCGATGAAGCCGACGGTCGGTTTCTTGACCTTATGGCTTTTGACGAACTCGGCGGCTTCTTCTTCGGCGCTGCCGCCGATCTCGCCGATCATGACAATCGCTTCGGTTTCGTCGTCGTCCAGAAACATCTCGAAGCAGTCGATGAAGTTGGTGCCGTTAACCGGATCGCCGCCCAGACCGATGCAGGTGGTCTGGCCCAACCCGGTGGCCGTGGTTTGCGCGACGGCTTCATAGGTCAGCGTGCCCGAGCGCGACATGATGCCGACCTTGCCCTTCTTGTGAATGTGGCCCGGCATGATGCCGATCTTGCATTCTTCCGGCGTGATGATGCCGGGGCAGTTGGGGCCGATCAGGCGCGTGCCGGAGCCCGCCAGTTTGCGTTTGACGCGCACCATATCCAGCACCGGGATACCCTCGGTGATGGCCACCACCAACGGAATTTCGGCGTCGATGGCTTCTAAGATGGCGTCGGCTGCGAATGGCGGCGGCACGTAAATGACGGACGCGTTGGCGCCGGTCTTTTCGACCGCATCGGCCACCGTGTTGAAAACAGGGACATCCAGATGCGTCATTCCGCCCTTGCCAGGCGTGACGCCCGCCACGACTTGCGTGCCGTAGGCGATGGCTTGCTCGGTGTGAAAGGTTCCTTCGCCGCCGGTGATGCCCTGGCAAACGACTTTGGTGTTTGAGTTAACGAGAACGGACATCAGGCGGCCTCCTTCACGGCTTTCACCACTTTAGCTGCGGCATCTCCCAGATCGTCCGCCGAAATGATCGGCAGGCCCGACTGAGCCAGGATTTGTTTGCCCTCTTCGACGTTGGTGCCTTCGAGGCGAACCACCAGCGGCACGTTGATGCTGACCTCTTTGGCCGCCGAAACCACTCCTTCGGCGATGACGTCACAGCGCATGATGCCGCCGAAGATGTTGACCAGAATGCCTTCGACCTTGGGGTCCGACAGGATCAATTTGAACGCCGCCGTCACCCGTTCGGTGGTGGCCCCGCCGCCAACGTCCAGGAAGTTGGCCGGGTCGCCGCCGTGGGCCTTGATAATATCCATGGTCGCCATGGCAAGACCGGCACCGTTGACCATGCAGCCAATGGAACCGTCCAGCGTGATGTAATTAAGCGAGTACTTGGCGGCCTCAAGTTCGGCCGGATCTTCCTCGTCCTCGTCGCGCAGCTCGGCGACATCCTTTTGCCTATAAAGGCCGTTGTCGTCGAAGTTCATTTTGGCGTCCAGAGCCAGAATGCCGCCCTCGCCGGTGACCACCAGGGGGTTGATTTCGACCAGACTGGCGTCAAGGCTGGTGAAAGCCTTGTACATGCCCATCAGGAATTTGACCGCCGAACCCACCTGCTTTCCTTCAAGCTGTAGGCCGAAGGCAATCTTGCGGGCATGGAACGCCTGAATGCCGGTTGCCGGATCGACCGCCACCTTGACGATTTTTTCGGGCGTCTTGGCCGCGACTTCCTCGATGTCCATGCCGCCTTCGGTGGACGCCATGATCGTGATGCAGGCATTGGCGCGGTCGACCAGCATTGAGAGGTAACACTCGCGCGCGATATCGCAGCCTTCCTCGACATAGACGCGCTTGACCTCTTTACCGGCGGGTCCGGTCTGGTGCGTAACCAGCGTCGAGCCCAACATCTGGCCTGCATTCTTGTTTACATCGGCGACCGACTTGACGACACGCACGCCGCCGGCGGAACCAGCCGTTTTGTCCTTGAACTGTCCTTTGCCGCGACCGCCCGCATGGATTTGCGATTTAACGACCCAGACCGGGCCGCCTAAGTCGCGTGCAAGGCCTTCAGCCTCGTCGGCGGTATAGGCGACGCCGCCGCGCGGCACGGCCACGCCGAATTTGGCCAGAAGTTGTTTGGCCTGATATTCATGAATATTCATAGGCTTACCCGATTTTCGTGAGAAAGCAAAAAAATGGAAAACGAAGTTTCTGTTCCCCAGGCGCATCAAAACGCCGGTGAACCGGACTTCAACTGTTTACGTTAAGGCCAGATGAAGCCATCTTCAACAGCCTTTTCACGATGTGGATGCTTCGGGCGGGGCAAACCACATTGTGAAAAACCGGGGCTGGAAAGTGCCGATTAATGGCGGCACAATTGACTCGGCTTGGCGACAACGGTAGTTGGTCGATAGATTCCCATTAGAAACAATTTTGTTTTGGAATTTGTACCGCCGCCGCAACGGGAGGACAGACATGCGGAATTTTAAACCCGACGCCACAGGCCCGCTCGAGGGTTTGCGGATTTTAGACATGACTCGCGTCGTCGCGGGTAACGAGTTGACGGTTATCCTTGCCGACTTCGGCGCCGACGTCATCAAAATCGAAACCCCCGGCAAAGGGGACGATCTGCGCAACTGGAAGACCGAGGGTATTTCCACCCATTGGAAGGTCTATTCGCGCAACAAACGCAGCCTGACGCTCAACCTTCGCAACGACAAGGCGAAGGAAATTTTCGTCAAGCTGGTCGAAAGCGCTGACGCCGTGGTCGAGAATTATCGTCCCGGCACCATGGAAAAAATGGGCTTTGGCCCGGACCGGCTGCATGAAATCAATCCGAAAGTGGTGCTCGTTCGCATCTCGGGCTGGGGTCAGGACGGCATGTATCAGCACAAGCCCGGTTTCGGCACGCTGATTGAAGCCATGTCGGGTTTCGCCGCTTCCAACGGTTTCGAAGACCGCCCGCCGGTTCTTCCCGCCTTTGCCATGGCCGATATGATTGCCGGCCTTACAGGCGCCAGCGCCATTCTGGCCGCCATCCGGCACGTGGAAGTCAACGGCGGCAAGGGCCAGGTGATCGATCTGCCGCTCTTTGATCCGCTGTTCTCGATCCAGGGTCCGCTGGCCGCCAACTATAAGGTGACCGGCAAGGTGCCGCCGCGCATGGGCAGCCGCTTCACCATGGCTGCGCCGCGCAACACCTACCAATGTGAAGATGGAAAATGGGTAGCCCTTTCGGCCTCGACCCAAGGTATGTGGGAACAGTTCGCCCGCTCTATCGGTCAGGAAGAACTGATCGAGGACGCCCGCTTCAAAACCAATTCGGACCGGCTGAAAAATGTCGACGAACTGGACGAGATTGTCGGCGGGTTCATGAAAACCCACGGTCGGGAATACATCCTCGATCATTTCGACAAAGCGGGGATCACGGTTGGACCCGTCAGTGACATCGAAGATCTGATGGATCATCCGTACATCAAGGATCGCGAGATCATTGTCGAGGTTCCGGATGAAGAGCTCGGAACCCTGCCCATGCATACGGTTACGGCCCGTCTTTCCGAAACGCCGGGCGAATTCCGCCGCCCCGCGCCGAAGCTGGGCGAGCATAACGCCGAAATTCTCGGCGAGTTCGGCGTCAATGGCGATGAACTGGCCGATCTCGAAAAAGACGGCGTTATCTGAGCGAAAAAAGCAGTCCAGTTGCCCGGATCAGCGAGAAAAGTGTTGACGCGGGTCCGGTGCAACTGGAATGACTATGGTGTCGCATCGATCGGATCGGCTGTGCGAGTCGATTCGTATCGTCGATTACTGCGTGAAACGGGGGGAATCGACACCGAGCGGCGGGTGGCGATTACGAAAAGCGGTCATGGCCGAGAAATATCTCGAAAACGTCCGGTTTCTTGTTGTCGACGACAACATGTTTGTACGCACGACGGTGCGTCTGGTGCTTCAGGCACTGGGAACACGCGATATCGGCGAGGTCTCTAACGGTGCTGCCGCACTAAAGCAGCTCGAGCACGGCGAGCCCGACATCATCATCATCGATTGGGAAATGGAGCCGGTGAACGGCATTGAGCTGGTGAAAAAAATCCGTGGCGCCCAGAATACGCCGCTGGCCTTCTTGCCGATCATCATGCTGACCGGACATTCCGAGGTTGACCGTGTGAAGACGGCGCGCGATGCGGGCGTCAATGAATATGTCATCAAGCCGTTTTCGGCTCACGGCCTTTTCACCCGTATTCAGGCCGTGATCGAACGCCCGCGCCCGTTCGTCAAGGTCGAGGGATATTTCGGGCCGGACCGTCGGCGCAAGGATATGGCCTTCGATGGCGATGACAAGCGCAAGCCGAAGGATGCCGACGCCATGATCGGATCGGACGCATCCGATGAAGGTAAATCCGACGAAAAGCAGGCCTGATCGCCGCTCGCCTACTGCTTCATCATCGTCTGGAGCATTTCGGCAAACGTCTTCCAACTCGCCTTTTTGTTGCCGTTGAACATGGTCGATGACACGAAAGCCGTCTTCGGGTTGTTGCGAACGGCATCACGCGGACGCAGCAGTTTCACGGTCGGTCCGATGTGGGCCAGCGTGGTCTCGGCATAGCGTGCGCAATCGCGAAACGTTTTCGAGTTCGCCTGCAAAAGGTACGTATGGCCGTCGATTGTGATCGGCGGACAGAAGTCGCCGTCGCAATAGGGTTGACCAAGGGGGCCAAAGGTAACGTTGCCCGCGATCATGCCGAAGATGTAAATGACCTCGCGGTCGGGAATGCCGTAATAAACGTTGTCAAATACAATTGGCACCATCGGCTGTTCGATGCCGCCCGTCTTGCACCAATCGCTGTTGCTTTGCCAACGATGCACTTCGCCATAGCCCATGCGCGGTTTTTGGACAAGTTTCCCGCTCCAGGCATAGGGATCGATGTCGACGCTTTTCAAATACTCGATGACCGCCCGGTATTTCTCTTCCTGCATGGGGCCGCCGGTTTCGATCCATTGGCGATAAAACGTGTAGTAGTCCCGCGATCCGGGGGCCGCCTGGTTGGCCTTGCCGGGACCGGCGCCTTCGCCCGCGCCCATACTTGGGGCCGGGGCCGGGGCGGGCGTTGATCCGCCGATGGGCGTCCAGGTTCCTTGCGCGCCCGCCACGGATGCCCCGAGGAAGACACATAAAACGACCCATACCCACATAGCGGAATGGTGAAAAATCACGCGAAAATGCATCATGGCGTTTCCTCCACGCTTGCGGTGGATTTCATTTCTCCGTTCCCCATCATTGCCCGCGCAATCCCTCATTTCCAGCGTTTTTAAAAAAAAAGGGCCGGACGACATTTGCCGCCCGGCCAGTTTCACCTCTTCGTCCGGAATGAGGTGGTAATTCAGATAGGTTCTGCCGATCAGACGGCCTTTTTCAGGAAGGACCTGATCAATTCCTCGGCGATTTGCACGGTGTTCAACGCTGCACCCTTGCGCAGGTTGTCGGCGACAACCCACATGGCCAGGCCGTTGGGCACGGTCGGGTCAACGCGGATGCGGCTGACATAGGTCGGGTCCTCGCCGGCGCATTCGGCAGGCGTGACGTAGCCCTCATCGCCACGGTGATCGACGACCACAATACCCGGCGCTTCGCGAAGCGCGGCGCGGGCCTCTTCGTCGGAGATCGGCTTTTCAAATTCGATATGTACCGCTTCACCGTGGCCAATAAAGACCGGAATGCGCACGCAGGTGGCGATCACTTCGATATCGGGGTCCATGATCTTCTTGGTCTCGACCACCATCTTCCATTCTTCCTTGGTGGCGCCGTCGTCCATGAACTTGTCGATATGCGGAATGGCGTTGAACGCGATCTGCTTGGTGAATTTCTGCTGGTGGGCGCTGACCGGTTCGTTGGAAAAGATGCCCTTGGTCTGATTGAACAACTCGTCCATGGCCGCCTTGCCTGCGCCCGACGTGGACTGATAGGTGGCGACGACGACGCGCTTGATCTTGGCGATGTCGTGAAGGGGCTTCAGCGCCACGACCATCTGGATGGTCGAGCAGTTGGGATTGGCGATGATGCCGCTTTTGGTGTAGCCGGCAATGGCTTCGGGGTTAACTTCCGGCACGACCAGCGGCACGTCCGGGTCCATGCGGAAATGTGAGGTGTTGTCCACCACGACGGCCCCGGCGGCGGCGGCCTTCGGCGAATACTTGGCCGAGATGCTGGCACCCGGCGAGGAAAGGACGATGTCTGTGCCGGCAAAGTCGTACTCGGCCAGATTCTGAACCTTCAGGATTTTATCTTCGCCAAACGAGATTTCACGCCCGACCGAGCGTTCCGAAGCCAGAGCCACGACCTCGTCGGCCGGGAATTTGCGTTCGGCCATGGTGGACAGCAGTTCGCGCCCGACATTTCCCGTTGCGCCCATTACGGCAACCTTGTAACCCATTTTTTCTTCTCCAGTTCATTCACAGCCAATCGTGACTGTGTCATTAAAAAATTTCCTAACGAAAAAGGCCCGCCGGAGTGATCCGCGGGCCTTTTTCGTTAGGTTGTCTAAACCTGTTCAGCCCGCGCTATACCCGCAGTTTTTTAGCCTTGGTAGTGGTCGTGGTGGTCGTGGTGGCGCGCGCAAGAACCGTCCGGGCTTTGGACCCCGAAATTTGCTTAGGCACAATCATGTTGATCGAACGGTTCATGTCGTCTCACTGTTTTCGCTGGCCGATAGCCATACAGCCTCGCTTTCACAAATTCAAGAGCTTGCTGCATTTGCGTGAAAATTTGTTCTAAAACATCGCCCGTCCGCCCAAAACAATTTGCGGATTCTGATCGCGCCCGTAGTGACGCCGTGCGAAATAGGTCAGGGTGTCTTTCAGGTAGGCCTTGATCTCGGCCAGTTCGACATGTCCGTCGTGATTGCCGTAGGAACCGGTGTCGGCCTCGCCGCTGACCGCCTTGAGATAGTATTTGGTGAACAGACCGTTCGAATTGTCCTCTTCCCACGAAGCAACCTGATCGGCGGCTCCGGCGGAAATGACGGTCATGTTGGTGGGCACCTCGGGGATTTTGGGCCGCACATAGATGGCCGAAGATTTGGCAATGACCGATCCCTGCTGGCTGGTCCCCGAGAAGCACGCTTCCAGAACCACCGTTACGTGGGATGCGGGTAACTTGGAAAGGTTCGTATATAGCTGGGACAGGGGAAAACCGTTCAACTCGATGCGTGCGGCGTCGGCGTCCGATGGCACCAGATAGGCCGAGCCGCTGCGGCCCGGCGCGCCGTGGCCGGAATAATAGACGTAGACGCGCGATCGGCCGGGGCGTACCCAGTCGAAAAGCTGGCCGTGGGCGTCACGCTCGGACCCGAACACGCGAACCATCTGCGCGCCGGTGGCGTCGCGCATGAAGATGATGTTGCCCTCGCGCACGCCCAACCCTTCGATGGCGTACTGGGCGAATGCGTCCATGTCGGCATAAGCTGGAAGCACGTCCGGAATGTCGACGCCGAACTGACCGTAATCGCCGTTGCCGATGATAACGGCAATATCGTCCGGCTGTTCGGGGGTTGGCGGATACGCGATTTTAAGTTTGCCGCGCCCGAAGCCGCGCTTGCTTTTCATTTTCCGCCCGAGGTTCTTGACCATGCGCCGCGCCGGTGACGCGCCCATGGCGTAGCGGTCCTCTTCCATTCCGCCAACCTCGCGGGTCCATTCGTCGACAATCTTGCCGATGGCCAGCGATACGGCGTCACCAATAATGGGGTTGAAGTCCATCGCCCATAACGAACGGCGCGTCGCCCCGCCCCTTCGTGGTCGCGCTGCGCCACATTTCGCGACCGTCATCATCGATGGCCCGTAACGAAGCCGTTACCTCGCCGAATTGCTGGGGCGCGATCATGCAGCCAAAGCGAAAACCGACATCGGATATTCCCAACTCGAACACCGCATCAAAGGAAGAACGATCGGCGGACGGATCAACAAAAGCGACCCGCTCGAAAAGCCGGGCAAATCGATCCTGAAGGGTTCCCTGCAACTGTTGCCCATAGGACACCGGAGCGAACTGAATGCCGCCCGATATGCAAGCGCCCGGAATTTCGTGGGCGACATTAAAGGCGCGCACCTGTTCGGAAACGATGACGCCCACCTCCAGCGGCAGGCGTTGGCTGCCGACCGAGGTTATGCTGGGCGTCGTCTTGAGCGTTGGCGCAACGGTGATGCAGGCGGCCACCAGCACGGAGGCCAGTACCGGAACCAGGATACGCAATACGGTTTTCGTGTGCATGACCATCAACTCCCAACCTTGGGATGGTTCAAATTAGCACCAGTCTACCACAAAAACGCACCAACCGGGTAAACCGGTTATCCGGCCAGCTTGCCCAGTTCCGAAACAATGGACTCGCCCATCACCGAGGTCGAAACCCGCGCCTTGCCTTCCTGCATGATGTCGGCGGTGCGAAGACCGCCGTTGAGCACGTTTTGCGTCGCCTGTTCAATCAGGTCGGCATCGGCGCCCATGTCGAACGAGTAGCGCAGCATCATGGCGAAGCTGAGAATAGTGGCCAGCGGATTGGCCGCACCCTGGCCTGCGATGTCCGGCGCGCTGCCGTGGACCGGCTCGTAAAGGGCTTTGCGGGTGCCGTTTTCGTCTTCCGCGCCCAACGAGGCAGATGGCAGCATACCCAGCGAACCGGTGGCCATGGCGGCGGCGTCCGACAGGATGTCGCCGAACATATTGTCGGTGACAATCACGTCGAACTGCTTGGGATTGCGCACCAACTGCATGGCGCAGTTGTCGGCCAGAATGTGGGAAAGCTCGACTTCGGGGAATTCGGTGTCGCCGATAATCTGAACTTCTTCACGCCACAAAAGACCGCTTTCCATGACGTTGCATTTTTCCGACGAAGCGACGCGGTTGCTGCGCTTTTTGGCCAGCTCGAAGGCGACGCGGGCAACCCGGTGAATTTCCGGTGTCGTATAGACCTGCGTGTTGACGCCGCGGCGCGTGCCGTCGGGGAGCGTCTCGATGCCACGCGGTTCACCGAAATAGAGACCGCCGCACAGTTCGCGCACGATCATGATGTCCATGCCCTGCACGACTTCCAGTTTCAGGGTCGAGGATTCCGCCAAAGCGTCGAAAACCACCGCCGGACGCAGGTTGGCGAACAGGTCCATTTCCTTGCGCAGGCGAAGAAGGCCCGCCTCGGGCCGCTTGTCAAAGGAAACGTCGGCCCATTTCGGTCCGCCGACCGCGCCCAGAAGAACCGCGTCCGCGGCCATGGCATCGGCCATGGTTTCATCCGAAATCGATTCGCCGCAAGCGTCATAGGCGCAGCCGCCGACCAGACCTTCGGTGATGTCGAAGGAAATGGAGCGGTTTTTGGCCATCCAGTCGATGACCCGGCGAACCTCGGCCATAACCTCGGGGCCAATGCCGTCGCCCGGCAGGAACAGGAGCTTCTTCGTGTCGGCCATGGTTCGTTTCCCCTCGCGTTTATTTAAATTTTTCGTTTGAAAGCGATCAGCCGTAGAGCCAGGGCTGGGCGGCTTTCTGTTTTTCCTCGAAACTTCCAATCTCGGTCCCGCGTTGCATGGTCAGGCCGATCTCGTCCAGACCTTCCAGCAGGCAGTGCTTGCGGAAGGGGTCGAGTTCGAACTTGACGCAGCCGCCATCGGGACCGGTGATTTCCTGCGCTTCCAGATCGACGGTCAAGGTGGCGTTGGCACCGCGTTCGGCGTCGTCCATCAACTCGTCCAGGTCTTCCTTGGAAACTTGAATGGGCAGGATGCCGTTCTTGAAGCAGTTATTATAAAAGATGTCGGCGAAGCTGGTCGAAATGACGCAGCGGATACCGAAATCCATCAACGCCCAAGGGGCGTGTTCGCGCGACGACCCGCAGCCGAAGTTATCGCCCGCCACCAGAATCTTCGACTGGCGGTAAGCGCGCTTGTTCAGCACGAATTCGGGCAATTCCTTGCCGTCGTCGTCATAGCGCATTTCGAAGAACAGGCTGACGCCCAGCCCCGTGCGTTTGATGGTCTTGAGGAACTGCTTGGGGATGATCTTGTCGGTGTCGACATTGATCATCGGCAGCGGCGCCGCGACGCCAGTGAGCGTGGTGAATTTTTCCATTGTGTCTCGCTCCCCCCTAAAGTTCGCGCACGTCGGTCAGATGACCGGCGACGGCTGCGGCTGCGGCCATGGCCGGGCTGACCAGATGGGTCCGTCCGCCGCGTCCCTGGCGGCCTTCGAAATTGCGGTTCGACGTTGAAGCGCACCGTTCGCCCGGTTCCAGCTTGTCGGCGTTCATGGCCAGACACATGGAACAGCCCGCCTCGCGCCACTCAAACCCGGCCTCAATGAAGATTTGGTCCAAACCTTCCTTTTCCGCCTGCGCCTTGACCAGTCCCGAACCCGGAACCACCAAAGCGCCAACGCCTTCGGCCACGATGCGGCCCTTGGCGATCGCCGCGGCGGCCCGCAGGTCCTCGATGCGGCCATTGGTGCACGATCCGATGAAGACCCGGTCCACCGGCACGGTGTTCAAC
The DNA here is from genome assembly GCA_018648445.1 of Rhodospirillales bacterium. The sequence continues at coordinate 45,274 of JABGRG010000014.1, forward strand.
GGCGTGCCCGGCGTCAGACCAATGTAGTCTAGCGAGCGCTGCATGGCGGCGCGCTTGCCTTCGTCGGCTTCGTCCGCCGGGTTGGGCACCTTGGCCGTGATCGGCAGCGCGTCCTCGGGGCTTGTGCCCCAGGTGACGAACGGAACCAGTTCGGCGGCGTTAATGGTGACCGTCGTATCGAAAAGCGCGCCGTCTTCGGTGACCAGCGTTTTCCAATAGGCCATCGCGGCATCCCAATCGGCGCCCTTGGGGCTCATGGGAAGGTCTTTCAGGTACGCGAACGTGGTTTCGTCGGGCGCAACCAGTCCGGCGCGCGCGCCGCCCTCGATGGTCATGTTACAAAGGGTCATGCGGCCTTCCATGGAAAGGTCGCGGATGGCTTGGCCTGCGTATTCGATGACATGGCCGGTGCCGCCCGCCGTGCCGATCTGACCGATGATAGCCAAAATCAGATCCTTGGCGGTAACGCCTGCCGGAAGATCGCCTTCGACCGAAACCAGCATGTTCTTGGCCGGTTTTTGCAAGAGCGTTTGCGTGGCCAGAACGTGTTCGACCTCGCTGGTGCCGACGCCGAAGGCCAGTGCGCCGAACGCGCCGTGGGTGGCGGTGTGAGAATCACCGCAGACAATGGTCGTTCCCGGTTGGGTAAAGCCCTGTTCCGGCCCGATGATGTGAACGACGCCCTGGCGGATGTCGTCCATGCCGAAGTAGGGGATGTCGAATTCGGCGACGTTCATTTCCAGGGTTTCGACCTGAATGCGCGATTCTTCTTCTTCGATGCCCCGGCTGCGATCCGTGGTCGGAACGTTATGGTCGGCCACGGCCAGCGTGGCGTCGGGCCGACGCACTTTGCGCCCGGCGTCGCGAAGGCCTTCAAAAGCCTGGGGGCTGGTCACTTCATGAACGAGGTGACGGTCGATATACAGCACGCACGTGCCGTCTTCCTGCACCTCGACGAGGTGGCTGTCCCAAATCTTGTCGAACAGGGTCCGTGCTTGAGCCATGGATCATATCCCCCCGGCAGCAATTAACGCCCGCCGGGAACGCTCCCTTTAGGTGGGGCGTTCCCGCGCATCGGACAAACGTTTTTACTCTTCGGCGGCGGCCTTGGCGGCAGCCTTTTCGCTCGCCTTGGTGCGGGCGACCGCATGGGCGGCGGCCTTGGCATCGGCGGCGGATTTCTTTTCCTGGGTGGTCAGCTTGGCCGAGTACCCGTCCGTCTTTTCGGCGATGCGGGCGCGTTTGCCGCGCAGGCCGCGCAGGTAATAAAGTTTGGCCCGGCGCACGTCTCCGCGACGCACCACTTCGATGCCGTCGATGATCGGCGAGTACAGCGGGAACACGCGCTCGACGCCTTCGCCGTACGAAATCTTGCGAACCGTGAACGACGAGTTCACGCCCCGGTTCTTGCGGGCAATGCAGACGCCTTCGAAGGCCTGAAGGCGCTCGCGCTGGCCTTCCACCACCTTGACGTTGATGCGAAGCGTATCGCCCGCGGCGAATTCGGGAACTGCGCGCTTGGCGCTCAGATCCGCGACTTGCTCTTGTTCGAGCTGTTGAATGATGTCCATTTTCTTCTTCCTTCTGCAAAAATCGTTTTGTTCAAGGACCAACGCGCTTCGTGCCTTATCGGGCCTCGTTGCGCGTGGCCATATACCGTTCCCAAAGGTCAGGCCGACGCTCGCGGGTGATGTTTTCCGCCTGCGCCAGACGCCACTCGCGAACCCGCGCGTGGTGTCCCGACATTAAAACTTCCGGCACCAGTCGCCCCTGCCACTCGCGGGGACGGGTGTATTGCGGGTATTCAAGAAGCCCGCTCTCGAAACTTTCTTCCTCCAAACTCTCCGGCGCGCCCATGACGCCAGGCACCAAACGCAGACAGGCGTCGATCAGCGCGATCGCCGCCGGTTCGCCGCCCGAAAGAACGAAGTCGCCCAGGCTGACTTCCTCCAACTCGCGGGCCTCGATGACCCGTTGGTCGACGCCTTCGAAGCGGCCACACAGCAACGTCACGCCCGGTCCGTTCGCCAATTGGCGAACGCGGGCCTGATCCAGCGGCCGTCCGCGCGGCGACAAATAAACCGCGGGCAATTCGGGCTTTTCGGCCATTACCGAGCCCAACGCCGCATCGACCACATCGGCGCGCATAACCATGCCCGGACCGCCCCCACAGGGGGTGTCGTCCACGGAGCGGTGTTTATCGCTTGCGAAATCGCGAATGTCCACCGTTTCCAAAGCCCACAGCCCACTATCGAGGGCCGTTCCAGCCAGCGATCCGGCCAACGGCCCCGGGAACATTTCGGGGAAGATGGTCAGGACGCGCGCCGTCCATATGGCTCCCTGATCCGTCATTCTTCGTCCCCGTTCCCTTCGGTTTCGTCTTGCCCGGCATCCGGCGTTTCAAACAAGCCGTCGGGCGGGTTCACCACCACACGGCCTTCGCTTACATTTACCTGCGGCACCACCTCGCGGGAGAACGGCAACATGACCGTTTCGCCCGAAGGCTGCTCGACTTCCAAAACATCACCGGCGCCGAAGTCGTAAACGCCCAGGATCCTGCCAAATGGTTCGGACCCCTCTTCCCCGGCCTCAAAGGCGGTAAGGCCAATGAGGTCGGCGTGGTAGAACTCGTCATCCTCCGGCGGCGGAAGGGCTTCGCGCGGCACAAATAGCTGCGTTCCCTTCAATGCCTCGGCGTCCGTTCGGTCTGTGACCCCGGCTAAACGGACAATGACCTGATCCTTGGCCATGCCGGTTACCGAAAGTTCCCAAACCTTGTCGCCGGTTGCGTCCGAAACGGGTCCGTAAGCGCCAACGTCCTTTGGTCTGGACGTGAAGCTCTTGACCCTGAGATCGCCTTTCAGACCCCGTACCCCGGTGATTGCACCGACACACACGTGGCCCGCTTTTTCAGCGATCCGGCGTGGCTTTCGCCAGCCGGGTTTTCGAGGCGCCGCCGCCATGACAAGAACCGAAAGACCGACCTATTCGGCCGGCTTTTCGGCTTCTTCCTCAGCAGGAGCTTCCTCAGCCGGAGCAGCTTCCTCAGCCGGAGCAGCTTCCTCAGCCGGAGCAGCTTCCTCAGCCGGGGCAGCTTCCTCAGCCGGAGCAGCTTCCTCAGCAGGCGCAGCTTCCTCAGCAGGCGCAGCTTCCTCAGCCGGAGCAGCTTCCTCAGCAGGCGCAGCTTCCTCGGCGGCGGCTTCAACCGGAGCTTCTTCAGCGGCAGCTTCCTTCAGGCGCTCCTGGGCCTTCGCTTTGGGCTGGTTCTTTTTGGTCTGCTCGGCGTATTTGCGAGCTTCCATCAGACCGGCGGCGGCCAAGAACTTGGCAACGCGGTCACTGGCTTGCGCGCCAACGCCCAGCCAGTACTTGACGCGGTCCTCGACCAGACGAACGCGGTCGGGATGGTCTTTGGCGACCATCGGATTGTAGGTTCCGATACGCTCGATGAAGCGGCCATCGCGGGCTTTGCGCGAGTCGGCGACAACGATGTGATAGTAGGGGCGCTTTTTCGCGCCGCCACGGGAAAGTCGGATTTTAACTGACATTCTTTTTGCAATCCTTCTGCTTGTTTTCGTTCGTACAATTCAAAATAAATCTACTAACGGCCAAAACCGCCTTGGGGGCCCATCATGCCGGGCGGCATACCACCCCTCATCAGGCCCTTCTTGCCGAGTTTGCCCATCTTTTTCATCATGGTGCTCATTTGCTTGTGCTGTTTGAGCACGCGATTGACATCCTGAACCGTGGTGCCCGACCCGGCGGCGATCCGCCGTCGGCGCGACCCGTTCAGCAACTTGGGACGCCTGCGCTCATCCGGCGTCATGGATTGGATAATGGCTTGCTGGCGGGCCACGGTTTTGTCGTCCACATTGGCCTGCGCCATCTGCTTTTTGATCTTGCCGACGCCGGGCATCATGCCCATCAGGCCTTCCATGTCGCCCATCTTGCGAATCTGGCCCAGTTGCTCGCTCAGATCCTCGAGCGTGAACTGGCCCTTCATCATGCGTTCGGCGGCGGCCTCGGCCTTTGCCTGATCCATGGTTTCGGCGGCGCGCTCGACCAGCCCGACCACGTCGCCCATGCCCAGAATGCGCCCGGCGATGCGATCCGCCTGGAAGGCTTCTAAGTCTTCCAGCTTTTCGCCGACACCCATCAGCTTGATGGGCTGGCCGGTAACGGCGCGCATGGAAAGGGCCGCACCGCCGCGCGCGTCGCCGTCGACGCGGGTCAGCACAAGGCCGGTAATGCCGATTTTTTCGTGAAACTCGCGGCCCAGATTAACCGCATCCTGACCGGTCAGCGCATCGGCCACCAGCAGGGTTTCCGTGGGCTTGGCCTCGTCGCGCACCATGGCCACTTCGGCCATCAGTTCGGTGTCGATGTGCAAACGGCCCGCGGTATCCAGAATAACCGCGTCATAGCCTTCGCGGCGGCCCGTTTCCATGGCCCGGCGGGTAATTGCCAGGGGCTGCTCGCCGAACACGGCCTGTAACACCGGCACGTCGGCTTGTTCGCCCAAAACCGCCAGTTGCTGCTGGGCTGCCGGGCGATAAACGTCCAGCGAGGCCATGAGAACGCGCTTTTTCTCGCGCTTGACCAGACGCATGGCCAGTTTGGCGCTGGTCGTCGTCTTGCCCGAGCCCTGCAGGCCGACCATGAGGATGGCCACCGGCGGGGTTCCGGCTAGATTTATCGCGGTATCAAGCGCGTCGCCGCCCAGCATTTCCACCAGATGGTCGTTGACGATCTTGACCACCATCTGGCCCGGCGTGACGCTGCGAAGCACCTCTTCGCCGACGGCACGCGTGCGAACCGCTTCGACGAAATCCTTGACCACCGGCAGCGCGACATCGGCCTCAAGCAAAGCCACGCGAATTTCGCGCATGGCCGCCGAGACATCGGCTTCCGACAGCGCGCCGCGCCTCTTCAAGCCTTCAAAGATGTCACCAAGTTTGCTGCTCAGGCCTTCAAACATGCTCGTCCAAAACCTCGCCAAACAACCAAAAAACGCCAGTGCGCGAAACTCGCGGACTGGCGGCGCCCCTCGGGGCGTCCAATAACGGCGCGGACTTTATGCGGAAGGGGTGGGGGAGTCAAGTGGGAGCGTTGCGTACAGGAGTATTCGTTAAGAAGATCGTATGGCAAAGTGCTACGATCCCAATTCGTCCTGGGAAATCAGGAAATGGGGTGGAGGAAATTATGAGCGACCCTGTAGTAATTGCGTTTATCGGCGTTATCGGCGCGGTGATTGGATCAGTTGCTACGATATCTGGCAATATATTGATGCATTGGTTCAAGGAACGATCAGAAGCAAAGAAAGATAAGCCACGAAAAGAGCTTTTGAAAAAAATGCTCGATCATCCGACGCACACGTGGCGGAATCTGGATACGCTTATGAATGTGATTGGAGCCAGTGAAGAGAAAACCAAGACACTCCTTCTGGAAATGGGCGCGCGAGGCTCGGAGGATGGGAAGACTTTATGGGGTCTAGTGAGCAAAAATCCACTCCCATAACGAATGCGAATAAGGGTGAGAGTTTACATTTTAAGACTTTTTCAACCGAGTGGCACTAGTTACGGCATAACCCTACCCATGAACCTCGAAGCTATTCAAACTGCGCTCACCCCCCACGGCCTGATTGTTCGCGGCGGGTTTCGACCGGAGCCGTCCGATGTCGTTCCTGGTAACCCCGCGACGATGGTCATCATCGGTAACGCGGGGTCTGCCATGTGGCGGGCGTTCCAAGCGGTGCGCGGGGATGGTCCCGATCCGCTGGATGCGTGGACGCGGGGGGTTATTTCCGGCGTGGCGGAAAAGTTGGGGGCGGCGGCGCTGTTTCCTTTTGACGGGCCGCCGTATATGCCGTTTCAGAAGTGGGCGATGCGCAGCGAGGCGGTGTTTGGAAGTCCCATTGGGCCTTTGATTCATCCTGTGTATGGGCTTTGGCATGGGTATCGGGGGGCTTTGGCGTTTGAGGAACGGATTGAGCTGCCGGAGCGTTTGCCAGCGGCCAGTCCTTGCGAGAGTTGCGTGGACAGGCCTTGTCTTTCGAGCTGTCCGGTGGGGGCGTTGTCGGTTGGGAATTACGACGTTCCGGCTTGTGTCGATCATATCGGGTCGGCGGCGGGATCGGACTGTTTGGAGCGGGCTTGTGTGGCCCGCCGGGCCTGTCCGGTGGGGCGGGAATATCATCAGGAACCGGCGCAGGCGGCCTTTCATATGAAACACTTTCTGGCGAGTAATGGCTGAAATTAGGTGGACATGGGCCGTGTTGCGGCCATAGGTTCCGGGTTATGACTGGTTTGCCGTTCATAAAGATGCACGGGCTGGGCAACGATTTCGTTGTGCTGGACGCGCGCGCGGGCCTTGCCCGGCTGTCGGGCGCGCAGGTGCGGGCCATCGCCGACCGGCGGGAAGGGGTCGGCTGCGATCAGTTGATCGTGGTTG
>JABGRG010000140.1:0-1980 GCA_018648445.1 Rhodospirillales bacterium
AAGGGGGGTCAATATTGGACGCCGATAGGGGGTCAAAGTTCAATGCCGATTGACAACCGGCAACGATTGCGGCATTCATGTTTGATCACCATTTGATTGACAATTCTGCCGATTCGGATCCAGGTCGATATTGATCCGTCGGCGACAGTGTCGAGACATAGAGGAACACATACTGAAATGCTGATGCGCCTGACATTGACAATTCTCATTCTATTCGGGTTTTTCAGTCCAGCCCCGGCCCAGGATCATGGCCAAAACGAATCACCTTATGTTGGTCAGGAAACGCGGCAAATCAAATCCCTGTCAGCCGAGAGGGTCGCGGATTTGCTGGCGGGGCGCGGGGCGGGCTATGCCAAGGCGGCGGAATTGAACGGCGTTCCTGGTCCGGCCCACGTCCTCGAAATGAAGAATGGCATTGCCCTGACGACGGATCAGGAACGCCACGTGCGAGCCTTGTTCGCCCGCATGGAAAGGGAGGCACGAAAGCTGGGCACACGGCTTGTAACGTTGGAGAGTGAGTTGAACGATTCCTTCGCCTCGGCACAGCTCACCCCTGAAGGTCTGCAGTCTCGGCTGGCGCATCTGGGACAGATCGAAAGCGCGTTGCGCTTCGTGCACTTGGCCGCGCATCTGGAAACGCTGGACATCCTCATGGTCGATCAGGTCCGGTTGTATAACCGCCTCCGTGGATACGCCGCCGACCCGTGCACCTCGGTTCCGGAGGGTCACGACGCCGATCTATGGAAACGCCACAATAACTGCCCTTGATGACGTGAACAGATGGACCCTCTTGGTAAGGTCTCGCTTTCTTCGAGATTGCGGATATTGCATGATGCTTTGAGTCCGGAAGTGGCTACACCCGGAAGTCCCAGCCATGCCTCATTATCGTCAGCTTATTGGGGGCAATCCGGACATCCAAAGCACAAAATCTGCGTCGCCAGATTTCACTTCCGATTTTAGGGGCTACAGCGCACCTGAAAATCGACTGGCTCTGACAGCCGGAGTTGACCCTAGCCAGACACCAGCGTCACCACAATCTCCTCCCATTCATCACCCAACCTTGATACACAAACAGGCTTCCCAGCGCACTGATACCAATACGCGGCATTCGCATTATCACCTTCAACACGGTGCAGATACGCGTGGACCCAGTTTGCCTCCACCTCAAAACGCCCCAAAAGATAAGGAAAAGAAAAACCCCGCCCAAAAAAGACAGGGTTTGTCATCGGTCTGAGAGGCGGGTATCCCCGCCTCCCATTGTTTGCGATCATGCGGTTTTCGACTTGTGGCCGTCCCAAATGAGGTCGTAGTCGGCGGCGCTCGTCGGATGCAAAACTCCGTAGATCGGAGCGGCGTAACACGGGTCATCCAGTTTGACGGAAAGGTAAGTATCGGTGCTTTCGCGCTTCTGCTTTTCCCAAATTGCGCCGATGTTGGATTTTCCGGCCATGATCTGAAAAATGGGAGCGTTCTCGGTCGGGTTTTCGGTCGCCTCAACGGTTACTTTTTTGTTGATCGAAAGGGTTTCAATGGTGCCGGTGAACTTGTCGCCTTTTTTCGTAAAATTGCCGATTTTCATTTGAAATGCTCCGTTTTGGGATTGCGTTGAATTTGTGCGTATCGTCAAAACAAGCGGCGTTGCCGTAACCGGAGGCCGGAACGTAGTGGAGGACTATAGAAACGCTATTTTTTTAGGTATTGTTGAAAAAATCGCTTTTCTTTAGTTTACGGTAAAAAAGACGCCTGTTTAGAAACGCGCCTTAAAATTCACCACTACAAGAAACCAAAACGCCTAGCTTTTCTTAAGAAAAACGGTCGTGCAATATAGAAAAGGCGATCTATTCCCCGGCAATGCCTGCCCGTCGCGATGAAACAACGTGAACACCTGGGCGACGATCCGGGCGGCTGCGGCCCCTCGATCTATGGGCGGCAACTCGGGGCGGTTGCGGGAATGCGGGGCGGCTGGATCGGCCTCTTTCC
>JABGRG010000140.1:1990-8265 GCA_018648445.1 Rhodospirillales bacterium
CGGCTCAAATGATCCGTTCGGCCTACCAGATATTGATTTTTCGACGCCAAAGCGCAAAAGAATTGGGTTGTCCGGTCAGGCCGCGAGAAGCGGTTTGATCTTCTTCCGGCCCTTGGTCGCTGCGAGGGTTTTTATTAGTTCGTACTGCGCCTGTAACCCTAACCAAACCTTTGCGGAAACGCCGAACGCTTGCTCAAGTCTTACCGCTGTATCGGCGGTGATGGCCGTCTCGCCTTTGACTATCCGCGTAATCCGATTGGCCGGGACGTCGATATGCGCGGCGAGCGCCCTTGCGCTCATTTTTAGCGGCTTCAAAAAATCCTCATTGAGGGTTTCGCCCGGATGAATTGGCGTGTGTTTCCTCATGGTCTATCTCCGTTGGTCATTAATGGTAGTCGACGATCTCCACTAAAATCGGATCGCCGGGCGTTCCCTTCGTCTGGCTGGTCGAATCCTTCTGCCAGCCAAAACACACCCGCCACTGGTCGTTGATTCGAATGCTATACTGTCCCTTGCGTTTTCCGGACAACGCCTCGAAGCGATGACCGGGTACGCGCTGCAAATCTTCCAGCCTTGTTGCCTCGTTCAAGAAATCGAGACGGCGATAGGCGGTCCTTTTGACGGCATGAAATTGCCGCACCCTTTCGCCGTTCCAAAACGCTTCGGTTTTTTTGTCAGCAAATGATTTAATCATAATGGCATTCAATATATTCCATGTTACGTAACACGTAAAGTTTTTTTACTTTCTTGGAAGTGAAATAGGCCCCGTGGCGGACAACGCAAAAAAAATTGTTTGGGAAACAACCTTTCAGGCCGGAACGACAGGGATGGCCCGAATTTAGCCACGCGGCAATGAGCTGGGATGGGCCGTCACAGGCCGACGGCGGGGTGAGGGGTATCACCCGTCTTGGCAGGGAACCGAAAGACGGGGAGACGCCCCGCCGACGCTCGCCTTGGCCTTGACGAACCTGGGGCTGCAAGCCCCTCTCTTCTGCTGAAATGATGCGCGGACGAATGGTCGCTCAATCGAGGCGGCAAACGCCGCCAAACACGCGCGGGATCGTCGCCGAATGGCCAAGACGCCGCTTCCCGGCACCGGGAGCAGCGGCGGCTTGGGGAGCACTGCTTTAGCGGTGCGAGTAGAGCCCGTTTCCGCCAGCTTCCTCAAGATGGCGGACGCGCTCCCGAAAACTCCAAAAAAGATATTTTCGTATTTCCATACGGCAATGATGAACGATAGCTTTAGCCACGATGCCGCGGGATGCTGCTGGATTCGCAGTGCCCGCTGTCCAACGATTCAGCAAATCTTTCCCACCTACCGGGTTAGATCGGCCGATTTTTCACGCTTGTCGGGGTGCCGCGTAATCGGTTTTTCTTCTCCCTGCCGATATCGCGCTTAACTGCCCTGGCGATAACCTCCCGGCTTTCAGGCGGGCAGTCCGTCTCCAGTAAATCCTCTAGCACGTTTTTTCGCACAGTTCCCGCTAATGGGGGTGCATTTGCTTTTAGGGCTGCCTCAAGAACCGACCGGTTTGCGAGCACTTCAGTGTCTTTGTGAGCTAAAGCTGTCCTCAACTGGAAAATCGCCACACAATTGTGCAATACCTCCCGTTTTTCGGACAATGCGGTACGGCTGGCAAAAGCATAAAGCGCACGCCCCCGCTCAGGATCGCCCTCACAATAGGCGATCAACCCAGCTGTCGCGGCGGCACAAACTTTTGAAGAAATCGGATCCGACGACCTGGCGGCATCAATTCTGCTATGGGCAGCCTTCGCCTGGGCCAGCTCGCCCGCCATCGCCGCTGCATAAGCAAATGAATTTAGCATCTCGGCCCGGTTCGGGTTGCTGTCCAATGCTTGACGGGCGGCCTTCATGCCTTCCAGGTAATCTCCAAAAACAGTTGATTTCAGATTGCAGATGATGAACCCAGGCGTCGAGGCGAACGGTTCATCCGCAACCCAGTTTTGCGCCGCCGAAATTGCGTCACGCCACCGCTGTTCGTGCAAATATTGACGGGTAAGCGCTTCTGCCGATTCTTTAATCTTCGATACTGCAGGCGCCGCGATCTGATTGTCCTGATCCCGGGCCCAGACCGTTTGAGCAACCACCTGTTCTACTGGATCACGATTAGCCCTGCCAAAAAGATGCCGGGCTGGTTTGTGCGCACCGTTGATCATCTCCAAAGTTGCGACGGCTGCGCAGAGTTCGGAATTATCAAACGGGTGGAATCGGTCACCCCGCACTATTTTGCGTGCCGCCGAAGCAAACCGCGAAGATTTCTTTGAAAGCGTGGACATACCGATTTCAGGGGCCAGCATCCACGGATCATCCAAAATCGCATCACCCTGCCGGCGTAAAGCATTTATAGCCCGGTCCGGGTCGCCGACATGTTGAAAAAACCGGACCTCCGCACGGACCATTAAGCGATTATCCGGCCCGACCAGATGCCGGGCGACCGTCAACGCCCGCTCCGCCTTGCTGTAATTGCCACATGAAGCATAGGCAAGAGCCAGATCAAGCCATGACAGACCGTCATGACCTCGAAATCGCCGCTCCTGACGAAAGCGTGTAATGGCATTCTGCTGCAATGAAATCTGCGGCGGTTCATCGAGGATTTGTTCCGTGCAAATTCGTACCGCCCGGTTGTCACTCCCCGATTCCGCAACCATGAACCTGGCTGCCGCCTTTCCTCTTTGCGGCTCACCCGCCAATACTGCCGCCGCAACAACTTCAGACGCCAATGGTGCCGATGGATTGCGCGCAAAATCCATCTCGGCAAGTTCCAGGGACTGCAAGGCATGCCCACGATAGCGACGCGCCATTTCTTTGCTTTTTTTCGACGCTTCCGGTGAAGCTTCTCCCAAAGCAATGGAGCGCGACACCGGTCGCCAACGCGGCAGCATGTTTCTTCCCCATGTCAGGCTTAAAGGGTTCATGGTCAGGCAGCCTTCGTTTTGGTCTTCAGGCGCGCCCTGGCTTTGACCGTCAAAAGAGAAAAGGCGGACACCACCTTTTCCAAGTCATAAGGATTGCCGTGAATAGAGGCACGAGCTTTGGGATGGCCGCGCTTGTATGGATTCGGACAACTCAGGTACCGGACGATGTCGACGATCTCCGCAGCAATATCGTTACCCAATCGATCCGACAAGCGGGATTCGAGATCTCCTAAATACATGGCAAATTTGTTTTCCAGGTGCGGCAGGATATCGTGAAAATTTCCCATCCAGTTACCCGCCTCGCTGGTTGCCCGCATGCCCAACGGCAATCGTCCAATGATTTCTGCGGTTAGATTGTTGTACCCATCGAGCAGGAATACGGCCAGGTTGCCAAGAAGATATAGGTCTAGCGATAAGAATCGTTGTCTCCAGTCGTCTGGGAAAAAGCCATACTGCACCTCAGGTGGGCTATATGCCGGATCATTGAAGACATCGATAACATCCGCATGTGGATGCGCCATGGAAATTCCCGTTGCCGATCCGAGATCCCCAATTTTGGTTCGCGCCTGATGCTGGAACCACAACGAATTAGATGGTTTCAGGTCGCAGTGTGCGATTGGGTCCTTAACGCGCGGGATCGGCTGATGCAGCTGGCGCAATGCTGCGCTTACGTCCTTCAGGCAATTCAAACGCCAAACATCGTCAACTGTCTTCGAAAATTTCAAAACATCCCGCAGATCCCCATCGGCACGCTCGAAGACAATAAAATCGACATGCGGGTAAGAACACTTGGTGTCGATATCGATACCGCCGGAATGGAGAATCCTTACAATACGGGACAATTTCGCACCGTTGCAAAGCGCCTCGAGAAGCCGTCTTTCAAACAAAAATCTTTCCGTCATCTCGTTGAGCGCTGCAGGGACATCATCCGCCTGCATGGCATGGTGATAGTCGAGCGCTTTTAGGTGTGCGTGAATTCCGCTTTCTTCGTGGACGACACAATAACCGTAAGAATTTGTGCCGCCTGTCGGATCCGGCGTTGTCGGCGTGCAGGGATTCTCGACGAACCATCCGTCAATGGAGATTCCCAGAAGTGAAGCCGCAGGGATAATTTCGCCTGTTTTACGATCTGCAACGGGATTTTTTATATTAATCTTGCTGCTCATGGGCGTAGGCCTCTTTCCCTTGCCGCTCTATGTGCTCAGACATGTCCCGCAGCGCAGCCGGCAGCGCCGTCAATGCGGGGTCATCGAACTTCAAACCGAGATAGTGTGTAGCGATATAGGCGGCGGCGAGAGATTGTGCTTCGTCGCGTCGGCGTTGCATTGACGATCGATTGATCCGTTCGGAGAGCCATTTCTTGTGCAGCGCAAAAACACGTGGATCGACGCACGCCATACGTGCCGGCAGTCCGTCGTCCCCGATCACGATCCCTTCCGTCTTTGGCGCACTAATCAGCCATTGCAGGCCTTCGATCGCGACGGCAACCAAATCTTCCGCATCCGTCGCGTCCGACAGCCTCACCTTTGCCGTCAATGGATTTTGTTCCCGCTCGATATTCAAGGGATGAATAAGGTCGACCATGTAGCCGTCACGATTGACGGCCCGATAATTTTCATTTTCCTTGATTTCAAACGATCTATCGGCTGCACGGAGAACACTCAATATGCTTTCCGGTTGTTCACCGAAGACGCTTAAACGCAAGTGCCGACGCGCATCAAACAGAAGATCCACGTCGCCCGTGGACAGCAAATCGCTTTGCAATTGCACACCTGCCAGCGCTTCATAAAGAAACAAGCTGTTGGTTCCGGCGATGACGACATTGCGACCGAGAAGCCCTTTGTCGGCCAAATGGCGAAGAACCCGAGCCGCCGTCAGTGGTATCCGGGCGAGCTTCATGGCCTTGTTAATAGGAGCCATCTCTTCGAGACGCTCGCGCATTTGGACGGCGCGCTCCTTGGTCGCTTCGCGCCCCTCGGAGAAACGCTTATATATGCTTTCTGTTTGTGGATCACGCCGTCCCAGGCTCTTTTCCTTGGCTCCCTGCTTGCGCAGCAGATAACTCTGGCCACTACGCTCGCCCCAACGCATTGAGCCCGAATAGGCACGCCGCAGCTTGCCACGCGTCTCTTCCGAGGCATCAAACGCCTGCTGGACGTCGATCAGTTGCCGAACCTGGCTGTTGTTTAGTTCCTGCATGAGATTTTTCCACTTTAATACTCAATTTCATTTAGATAGTGGAAAATTTTATCATTGTCAATTATTTTTCACTGAAAATCCACCAACGGCATTGCTATCAGTGAGTTTCCACTATCGTGTTCGACACGGTTCTTGCGGTGGAATGTCTCACAAAAACATGGAAATCTGCATTTTTCCACCTTTCTGCAGTCGGCAAAGGGCTAAGGTTATGCATACGACGTAAGCGACGCAGGAGAAACCGGCCTGCGCTTTTCGGCCATAAATGTCCGGCAGCGCCTTTGATATCCCGAGACATCTTCACTGAGAGTAAGTTCAATCTCTTTGACTGGCAGCTTAAGGACTGCATCTCGCTCTTCACCGGTGGCCTCTACCACACCACCACGGTTTGCCATTTCACTAAACGAGCGATATGCCATGGGTATTATTTCACGCGCACCAGGGAGTGGATCATCCACCATAGCAGCCGCCCGTGTTACAGCCATGGCATGGGGCCATCTATCTTTTCCCCATTGCGCGACGGAATTCTCCCAAATATTTCGAGGCACAATTTTCCGGGTTTCAAGAACCTGATTTGGCTGGATCACCACAGCTGACAGCAAACGCGCTCTATGCGCTGGGTTTTTCGTCATTTCTGCGTTGGTGGTCCCAACATAAATTAGTACGTCGCGACCTGGCCGGAAGTCTGATCGCAAACGATCACCAACAGATTTTTTGGTAAATGAAACACAAGGCCATTCGTCGCCGATTGGCCCCCACTCACTTTTCAAAAACACTCGTCCATCCGGACGCATTAAATCGACTACTTTCAAATTGGCACTCCAATTTTGAGCTCGGCTACAACGCGCTTTCACGAACCGTATTATTACCGGGCTTTCTTAAATTTATTATTCGGCTGACGTCGACAGAATTATTATCTGCCAAAGGAGCCTCGCCCTTTTTCTTCCCAAGCTGAGAAACGCTCGCGAGCTTCTGAAGCTCAGCAGCTCCTTCTAATGCTCTGGCATCTGCATCAAACAATTCAAACCACGGCAATCCTGCATCTGTATAATCAGATGCCGAAGGCGGTGTCGTCGGGGGAACCTCTCCTGTGATTGCCAACCATGTTGTTGAATTTGCAATCGTCACAAAGCACTTACTAG
>JABGRG010000141.1 GCA_018648445.1 Rhodospirillales bacterium
TGAGCACTGGGAAGTCGTTAACTTCCTGCGTGACTACTACAACGAATACCAAATTGCTCCGGCCATCCGCGTTCTCGTCAAGCAGATGAAGAAAGCGTTCGGCCCCGAAAAGGGCAACAACAAGTACCTCTATCAGCTGTTCCCGTACGGACCGGCCAAGCAGGCCTGTAAGATCGCCGGTCTTCCGAAGCCGACGGGTTGCATCTGATCCCGTGAAACGGCGGGGGAAGACTTCCCCCGCCCGTTTCGGCCAGTGACAGGGGGTTGGACGGATATGTCTTTTGTGACAGTGGTTTTTGCGCTGCTTTTGTACGCGGCGGCAATCGTTCTAATAGGCGGCCTTGCCTATAAGGTTCGGTCCTATTTTACCTTGCCTGTCCCGATGAAGGTATTCACGGGCCCGGCGCCCGTCACGCGCTCGGGCGCGGTGATGCGGGTCGCCCGCGAAGTTGTTTTCTTCGAAAGTCTATTCAAATCCAACAAGTGGATCTGGATATTCGGCGCCCTCTTCCACGCTACGTTGCTGGTGGTTTTGCTGTCCCATTTGCGTTACTTCACGCAACCGGTATGGGGACCGATCGTTCTGCTTCAACCCATCGGCGGGCTTGCGGGATTCGGTTTGATTGCCGGATTGGGCGGCTTGTGGGCGCGACGCCTTTTTGAAGAGCGCACCAGATACGTTTCGGGCCTTTCGGACCATCTGATGCTGGCGCTGCTTATGGGCATCGGTTTAAGCGGACTGGCCCTGCGCCACGTCGCCCACACGGACATCGTTCAACTCAAAGCGTTCGCCCTGGGCTTGGTTTATTTCGACTGGCAACCTCTGCCGACCGATCTTTTCGTTCTTGTTCATCTGGCGCTGGTGGCGGCCTTGCTGATCGTGTTGCCGTTCAGCAAACTGCTGCATATTCCTGGCGTTTTCTTCAGCCCGGCGCAGAATCAGATGGATGACGCCCGAGAAAAACGTCAGATCGCCGAATGGAATGCGGCGTTCGACGCCAAACGCGAAAGATAGCGGCTTCGCCCTGGGAATTTGGGCACTGGGAAACAGGGCTCTGGGAATTAGGAGTAGACCGTGGCCGAAAAGAATTACGAGATTCCGGTCCTTGAGGACCACCTCCCGACGCCCATAATTCGTCCGGACGCGCTTGTCCATGTGCAAAGCCATCCGGCCAAACCGGCGCTCCAGGAAGCGCTCGGTTTCCCGACCGAACTGGTCGATGACTGGGAGGCCAAGGCCGTCGCCAAGCTGGGCGAGCTTCTTGAAAAGCACCGCTCGCTTTCGGTTTACCTGGACAGTTGCGTCAAATGCGGCGCCTGCACCGACAAATGCCAGTTCTTCCTGGGTTCGGGCGATCCGAAAAACATGCCGGTGGCCCGTCAGGATCTGCTGCGCAAAATCTATCGCAAGTACTTTACCGTGGGCGGCAAGCTGGCACCCGAAATGGTTGGCGCTGAACCGTTCACCAAGGAAGTGCTTGACGAGTGGTACACCTATTTCCACCAGTGCTCGCAGTGTAAGCGCTGCTCGTATTTCTGCCCCTACGGCATCGACACGGCCGAAATATCCATGGCCGCGCGCGAAATCCTCGATCACATCGGCATGGGTCAGAAGTACACCAACGAAGTCATCCTCAAATGCAACGAGATCGGCAACAACCTGGGCCTCGGCCCCCGTGCGCTGGTCAACACGACCGAAGGCCTTGAGGAAGACATCGAGGAGGAAACCGGCGTCGCCGTGCGCCTGCCAGTCGATGAAAAGGGGGCAGACGTTCTTCTGGTCGTCCCGTCCGCCGATTTCTTCGCCGAGCCGCATGTAGACAGCTTGATTGGCTATGCCAAGGTGTTCCATCAGGCGGGTATCAGCTGGACGCTTAGTTCCTACGCTTCCGAGGCTGGCAACTTCGGCCTTTTCGTCGGTTCCTATGAGCATTTGCACGGGGTCTCGTCGCGCATCCGCAAGGCGGCGCTGGATCTGGGCGTCAAACGCATCGTCATCGGCGAATGCGGACACGCCTGGCGGGTCGCCTACCAGTTCCTGAACACCATCTGCGGGCCGTGGGACTTCCTGGATCAAAATTATCCGATCCCGCAGCATATCTGCGAATTCACCAACGACCTGATCAACCGCGGCGCGCTGAACCTTGATCCAAGCGCCAACGACGACATGATCCTGACCTACCACGATTCGTGCAACCCCTCGCGGGCTGCCGGAATGGGCGGGTATCCGGGCGGACAGTTTGAAATTCCGCGCGCCATCATCCGCTCGGTCTGCAACAATTTCGTCGACATGCACCCCGACACCACGCATGCCCAGACTTTCTGCTGCGGTGGCGGTGGCGGGTTGTTGACCGAAGAATTGATGCAGGTGCGCATCGCGGGGATGAAACCGCGCATGCAAGCACTGTGTCAGGTGATGGAAGAGAAAGGGGTCACTCACATGGCCTCAATCTGCGCCATTTGCAAAAGCCAGTTTACGGGCGTCATGCCCCACTACGATATGGACCCTTACATGATTGTTGGCGTTCACCAGTTGCTGAACAACGCGATCCTGCTGGGAACCAAGGATTAGGGATAACAACAGTTCGGTCCATTTAATGGCCGAGCCGAAAAAAATGGGATGGAAACGATGAACGAAGCCGCCCCCACCGTTCGCCTTTACACGGATGGCGAAGACCCTCGTTACGACGATCTGACCGACATGATCTTCAGCGCCGGTCGGTCACCGAAGTGCCCGACGTACGTTCATCGTGCGCCGCCGTGCCAGGGGGCCTGTCCATCGGGACACGACATTCGCGGCTGGCTTGACGTTGTTCGCGGCCTGGACAAGCCAAAAGACGGCATGACCTGGCAGGAATACGCCTTCCGCAAAATGGTCGATGCCAACCCCTTCCCCGCCCTCATGGGCCGCACATGCCCGGGTGTGTGTCAGGAAAAATGTAATCGTCAGGATGTCGAAGATCATGTCGGCATCAACGCGGTCGAACATTTCATCGGCGACTGGGCCCTGGAAAACGGCCTGACCTTTCCCAAGCCCGAAACCGAATCGGGTAAGAAAGTCGCCATCGTCGGTGGCGGACCGGCCGGACTTTCGGCGGCATACCAACTTCGCCGCAAGGGACACGCTCCAGTGATTTTTGAGGCCAACGCCGAGCTTGGCGGCATGCTTCAATACGGCCTTTCCGGTCATCGTTGCCCACGCGACATCGTAAATGCGGAAATCAAGCGCGTTCTCGATACAGGCATCGAAGTGCGGACCAATACCCGCGTCGGCAAGGACATCAGCCTCAAAGAGCTTGAAGATCAGTTCGACGCCGTGTTTTGGGGCATCGGCGCATGGTCGGGTAATCCGGTTCCGGTTCCCGGCTGGAACGAAGCAGAAAATTGCATCGACGGTCTGGCCTTCCTGCGCGCCTATAACGAGGGTCGCCTGCAATACCTGACCGGCCGCACCATCATTATTGGAGGCGGCAACACGGCCATGGACTGCGCCGGTGTCGCGCGGCGGCTCGGCGACGTCAAAGACGGGGCAGACGCAATACGCCCTGAAAAAGTGGTCGCTGGCGAGATCGACCATCCGGAAACTCCGGTCTCCGGGCGGCAACTCGGCGAAACATGGATCGTCTATCGCCGTCCATTCTCCATGGCCCCTGCCGATCAGCATGAAAAAGACGCCGTCGTTGACGAAGGCGTCGAAATTCATGAAGCGCTGGCCCCGGTCGAGATTCTTCTCGGTGACGACGGCAAGGCCCGCGCGATCAAGGTCATTAAGGCCGACTGGAGCACCGGAAAAATGGTGGTTGAGGAAGGCTCCGAGTTCGAGATCGAATTCGACCTGATCATTGCCGCCACCGGCCAAAGCTCGGTCTTCAACGGCATCGAGGAACTGGACAACGGCAAAGGCCTCGTTGCCGCGGACGGCTTCTATCAGGTCGCCGACAAGCCGGGCCACTTCGTGGGCGGCGACGCCATCTGGCCCGATCTGCTGACCACCGCCATCGGTCATGGCTGGCGTGCGGCGGAAGGTATCGACAAGTACATCCGCGCCAAGGACATGGACAGACGCGCACGGGTCGACGCCCATCGCTTCGACATGGAGCAAAGGCTGGCCGATGCCGGTTTTGCACCAACCGATTATGACCATGAACCGACGCGCGCCACCGAAACGTTGGACTTCGCAATCCACAATTACGCCGACCGTTCGGACATCGAGATCATCAAGTCCTCGCGTCAGTACCTTGCGCATTTCGAGCCGACCGCACGCAACGCCCGCAAAATCAACGACGTCGGCCCCGATTGTCTGGGTGATCAGCAAACCCGGCTTATCGCTCTGACCGAAGAAGAGGTCATCGCCGAGGCCAACCGCTGCATGAGCTGCGGATTGTGCATGGAATGCGACAACTGCGTCATTTACTGCCCGCAGAAGGCCGTCTTCAGGCTCAAGAAGGACGAGCGTTCGATGGGCCGTTATGTGGACACCGATTACTTCAAGTGCATCGGCTGCCACATCTGCAAGGATGTCTGCCCCACCGGCTACATCCATATGGGTTTGGGGGAGTAACCAAATCATGATCCGATCGTTCAGGCTGATTGCGGCGCTGATCGTCGGGCTGGCTGTTTCGGCTGGTGCCTACGCTGGCGCTTACGCAGACGGCGGCGTGCCACTGCCAAGCCCGGCAAAAGCAACAGGCGCCACGTGCGTTGAGCCCGCCGATATCATGCGGCGCAACCACATGGATTTCCTCAAGCAGCAGCGTGACGAAACCATGCACCTGGGAATCCGTGACGGGAAGTACGCCCTGAACGGATGCGTCGAGTGCCACGCCACGGACGATCCCAAGACGCCTGCGGCGGTCAAAACCATCGAGCCCTTTTGCGGCGAATGCCATGCTTACGCCGCCGTGAAGCTCGATTGTTGGAGCTGCCACACCGACAAACCGGCAACGGGGAGCGCAAAGAAATGACCAAACGCTGCCCAACCGATACCGTACGCCGCCAGGTTCTTGTCGGCGCCTCCGCTCTTGCCGGAGTAGCGCTGACACCTGGTTTCGTTCTTATGACCGCACCCAAGGCTGCTGCCAAAACCGCAAGCGAAGCGGCCACGGACAAAACCCGTTGGGGCCTCCTGATCGACACGGGCAAACTGGACAAGGCCGCCTGCGATGCGCTGGTCGCTGCCTGCAATGCCGAACACGGACTGAAACCCGCCAGCCGCGCGGAAGCAAGTGCGCAATGGGTTCGCCGCGTTGACATCAAGGACAAGACGACCGGTGCTACGAAGTCTCTTCCGGTGATGTGCCAGCACTGCGAAAACCCACCCTGCGCGGACGTTTGCCCAACCGGCGCTTCGTTCCGTCGGGCCGACGGCATCGTGCTGGTCGACAAACACATTTGTATCGGGTGCCGCTATTGCATGCTGGCCTGCCCGTACAAGGCACGTTCGTTCGGTTACGAACCGGTGAGCGACCAAAAGCCCTCCTCGCCCCATGGCGTGGGAACGGTATCTGCCTGTACGCTGTGCGTCCATCGCGTCGATGTGGGCGGCATTCCGGCCTGTGTCGAGGCCTGCCAAGGGATTGCGCCGGGCGCCATGCTGTTTGGCGATCTGAAAGACCCCGACAGCGCTATCTCCAAGAAGGTTTCCGAAATCATGGTTACGCGGATCAGGGCTGATCTGGGCGTCGAGCCCGGTGTCCTGTACGCGGGCTTGTAGAAGGGGCGGAGCGAAATGGCTAAGGTCGAATTCCGCGAAGTCGAAGGCCGCAGCGGCGAATACTACACCCTTCTGGGCGGGCTCGCCTTTCTGGCGGCATGTGGCCTGGGTGCCGCCGCCTACACCGATCACGTCGGACATATCATCACGGGAATGGGCAATGCGATCCCGTGGGGAATTCCGCACGTGTTCGCCATTTTCCTGATCGTGGCCGCGTCGGGCGCGCTAAACGTCGCCTCCATCGGCACGGTTTTCGGCAAAGTCATGTATAAACCGCTGGCACGGCTATCCGGACTGCTGGCGTTTTGCCTGCTGGCCGGCGGACTGTCCATTCTGGTTCTTGATCTGGGGCGGCCAGACCGTCTGGTCATCTCCATGACGCACTTCAATCTGAAGTCCATTTTCGTGTGGAACATCAATTTCTATATGGGCTTCTTCGCGGTGGTCGCAGCGTACCTTTGGGTTTCCATGGACTGGCGCCTGACGGGACTAACCAAGCCCGTGGGCATCCTCGCCTTCATGTGGCGCTTGGCGCTAACCTCGTGCACAGGCTGGGTGTTCGGCTTTATCGTCGCCCGCCAGGGATGGGACGCCGCCGTGATGGCCCCCATGTTCATCGTGCTTTCCTTCGCTTACGGACTGGCCATTTTCCTGCTGGTGCTCATGGCGTCTTCGGCCTGGACCCGCCGCCCCCTGGGCGATGCGGTTGTGAAAAAGCTGAAAAACCTGCTGGGCGTATTTGTCGCGGGTGGCCTTTACTTCGCGGTCGTGCAACACCTGACCAACATGTACGCCACCGAGCACCACGGCTTTACCCGTTTTATCCTGTTGGAAGGCGGCGCCTTCACAACCATGTTCTGGATCGGACAAGTTCTGATCGGATCCGTGCTGCCGATGATCCTGGTCTGGTATCCGGGTACGGCTGGCTCGCGTCAGGCGGTGGGGCTAGCCTGTGTTTCGGTGGTTATTGGCGGCCTCTCGCAGATGTTCGTCACCATCGTCGGTGGCTTGGCTTATCCATTGGTACTGTTTCCCGGGATGGAGGTTTCAAGCAGCTTCTTCGATGGTGTGGTCAACAGCTATTCGCCCAGCATCTGGGAGATCACCCTGGGTATCGGCGGCATCGCCATTGCGCTCTTGATGCTGACCATCGCCATCAAGTTCCTGCGTTTCCTGCCGGTCGACCTGTCGGATGAAGTTGCCGACCCGCACCATCGCAAAATCGAGGCGGCGGACTCCGAGGTAGTGGCAGAAGCTGCGGAAGCTGCCTAACTATACGACCGATGGCCCATTTTCTGGTATCGGCTACCCATAAGTCTTCCGGCAAGACGACTGTCTCGCTGGGCATTTGCGCTGCGCTGACGCGTCTCGGCCATTCTGTTCAGCCGTTCAAGAAGGGGCCCGATTTCATTGACCCCATGTGGCTGTCCGCTGCGTCCAGGCGCACGTGCCGCAATCTGGATTTCAACACCCAGCCCGACGATGAGATTTGCGGCGAGTTCGCCCACCATCATGCGGACGCGCGCGTCAGCCTGATCGAGGGCAACAACGGACTGTTCGACGGAACCGACGTAGAGGGCCGCAACAGCAACGCGGCCATGGCCAAGCTGCTGGGCGCGCCGGTGCTTCTGGTGGTCAACTGCGCGGGCATGGCCCGTAGCGTGGCGCCCTTGCTTATGGGTTATGAAGCGTTCGATCCGGACCTGCGTATCGGCGGGGTCATCCTTAACAATGTTGCAGGCGAACGCCACGAGGGGAAACTGCGCGCCGCCGTGGAGCGCTATTCCGACATTCCGGTCCTTGGCACGGTGCGCCGCGACCATTCCCTGCGCATCGCCGAACGCCATCTGGGTCTGGTTCCCACCGAGGAATGGGGCAAAGCCCAAACCCAGATTGACGCCGCCGCTGACGCCATTGCCGGACAGCTCGATCTGGACGCCCTGCTGGCCATGGCCGATACGGCAAACCCCGTCACCGCCACGCCATCGGCAGCACCTGCACCTCGTCCAACGGACGTGCGCATCGGCGTCGCCAGGGATTCCGCGTTTGCCTTTTATTATCCCGGCGATCTGGAAGCGATGAACGCGGCGGGCGCCGAGCTCGTTTATTTCAACGCTATGCGCGATACAGCGCTGCCCGATGTGGACGGACTTTTCATCGGTGGTGGGTTTCCCGAAACCCATATCGCGGCGCTGGAAGCCAACCCCTCGCTGCGCGCCGACATTCGAAAGGCCATTGAAAACGGTCTTCCGACCTATGCCGAATGCGGCGGTCTGATGTATTTGGCGCGCCAGATCGAATGGCAAGGAAGCAGAGGCAAAATGGTCGGCGCCATTGCCGCTGACATCGTGGTCGGCGACAAACCGCGCGGACACGGATTGGTCCTCCTGCGCGAAACCGGCACCGCGCCGTGGCCACGTATTTCGGACAACGACCCGCCTGGCGAAATTTGCGCCCACGAGTTCCATTATTCCGATGTCCGCCATCTGGACGGCGACACGGTTTTCGCGTACCAAATGGCGCGCGGGTACGGCACTGACGGTCGCCACG
>JABGRG010000142.1 GCA_018648445.1 Rhodospirillales bacterium
CCCGCCGCAATTAAAGCACGACCCAATCATAGAATGCCGTGACGGGCGAAAACCTGGGCCAGAGAATCGCCCCGGGCCAGTTCCTCGCGGGTGCGGTCCTCGCCGTCGACCTTCTTCAGGGCCAGACCGATCGTTTCTTCCGCCAATTCCGCCGGAACGACCACCACACCGTCCGCATCGCCGAATACAAAATCCCCCGGAGCGACCCGCGCGCCGCCGCATTCGACCGGCACGTCGATGGCCGCTACCTCGCCCCGGCCTCTGGAATCCAGCGGCGCGATGCCGCCGTGGAAGACCGGGAAGGCCATGGCGCGTATGCATTTTATGTCCCGCACGCAACCGTCGGTGACACATCCAAGCGCACCGCGCACCGTGGCGACGGTTGATAGAAGTTCCCCCCATGGTGCGATGCGTTGGGAACCGCCACAAGCCAGTATGGCGATGTCTCCGGGATCGAGGTCGTCGATCAATGCGATCTCCAGTTCATACGGATTATGCCCGTCGGCTACATGATAGACCTCGTGATAAAGGGCCGTGCGTGCCCGTCCGCACAAAACCAAAGACTCATCAAGCGGTCGGATGCCGGGCCGCATGGCCCCGTTCATGTGGCCCAGCGAGTCCAGCACATCGGAAATCACAGCCGCGTAAAGGCGTTTACGGGCTTCACCAAGCAATTGGTCGGAAATCACAATTCTATCCTCACGGCTTCGGCTTCCATTTCAAATACGTATTCCGGTTTAGCCAAACCGGCGATGACGACCAGAGTGGAGGCCGGACGATGGTCGCCCAGAAATTGGTCACGCACGGCACGTACGGCCGGAAGGTCGCGCGCGTCGGTGGCGAATATCCTGAGACGGACCACATCGCCCAACCCATAACCGGCGTCTTCGAGTATGGCGAGCAGATTGCGCCACGCTTGTTCGGATTGTTCTTTGGCCGTTTTGGGCACGGTGCCGTCGGGGCGTAGACCGAGTTGCCCCGATACGATCAACCGTTTTGCCTGCGCCGGCACCTCGATGGCGTGAGAATAAGCGGCGACTGGCGGGTGTACGGAAGACGGGTTGATGATGCGCATGTTTCCATTTCCCTTATGGCGAGACATAGCGCGATCTTATACGAACGAGGAAGTTTCCGTCACCCTGAAGGCTTAACCTTGGTGGACCTCGATGGTGACGTGCTCCAGCCCCATGCCCGTGGGCAACAGTTCCTTGTAGAAATCAGGAGGCTTTGGCGTGTCGCTGACGATGCTGATCGCCGCAGCGTGGATGCCCGGCCCGATCGACCAGACATGAAGGTCCGATACCTCGGCGAAGTCTGCACCTTCGATGGCCGCGGTGATTTTTTGGCGCACATCTTCCGGTGCCTGATGGTCGAGAAGTACATGGGCCGTATCCCGGACCAGACCGATGGACCATTTTGCGATCAGTAGGGCGCCGACAATTCCCATCAATGGGTCGAGCCAGTTCAGGCCGAAGTATTTTCCCGCCAACAGCGCGAAGATGGCGAGCAGCGAGGTCAGCGCATCGGCGATGACATGCAAGTAGGCCGCCCGCAGATTATGATCGTGCCCGTGATTATGTTGGTGCGAATGGTCGTGATAATGATCATCGTGCCCCTCGCTATCACCCCCGTGGCCCAGGATAAGAGCGCTGGCGGCGTTTACGGCCAATCCCACCACGGCCACGATGATGGCTTGATTGAAGGCGATTTCCACCGGATGGAAGAAGCGCTCGGAGCTCTCCCAGGCCATGAACGCGACAAAGACGATCAGCAGAATGGCACTGCCGAAACCCGCCAGCGCGTTGACTTTGCCGGTGCCGAAACTGAATCGCGGATCGAAGGCGCGTTTGCGCGCGTAAACGTATGCGAAGGCGGTGATCCCAATGGCTACGGTATGAGATGCCATATGAAGGCCGTCGGCCAGAAGCGCCATTGAGCCGAAAGCCAGTCCGGCGGCGATCTCGACGACCATCATTACGGCTGTAATGATGATGACCAAAAAGGTCCGCCGTTCGCCCTCTCGGGTGTTTTCCTGTCCGAAGGAATGGCTGTGACGCTGGGACTCGATATCGTGATTATGCATGAATATTGATTAACTCGGTGCGGGAAGGGAAGTCGTGGCGACCCTAAGGGCGTGAAAGAAATGAACGAACAGGCACCGATTCGTCAAGCGCCAATTTGCAGATTGGAGTTACTCCAATCTGTCATTCATTATCGTCGTCAAAACCGAACCGAAGAAAACTCGCCGCTATCCCTCCAATTCCGGCGAACCGCGCAGGGCTGCCGTGCGTTTCTGCATGTTGGTCCCGGTTGCGATCAGGAACTGGAGCGCTTGCATGTTTTCCGGCTTGGTCAGCATGGCATACGCTGCGCCCAATCCACCCTTGACCGGATTGGCCGCGACTTCGGCCGCCGCGTCCTCCATGGCGCGCCTTGCATTATGGGCTCCGGTCGCGATTTCCTCGGTTGCCAGATTGTTGACCATGTGCTCGACGAAGATAAACAGCCGTTCAACCATATTGTCCGTGGCGGCCGAACGCGCGGCATGGGCCAGCGACAACAGATCAAACATCGTATCCAGCGCACCCAGGCGATGCATCTCGGTAACCCGGTCCATCAGATAGAGGATGGATTCCTTGGTTTCCGGCTCGTTCAGGCGATCAACCACTTCAAGCGCGTTAGCGCTGGTGACGGCTAACCTTTCGACCATGCCGTCGGTTAAAGCATCCTGTGCCGCTCGCGCCAATTGTTCGATTTCACTCATCTCGATTCTCCCCCCTTACAACAGGCCACGGGCGGACAACCAGTAGAGACGGTTGTAAACCAGTTTGAACCAATGAATCATCTGCGAGGGCGGGCCCGGATTGGGTGGCGTGGTGTAGTTGAACCAAACGTATGTGCCTGTATCCATGCCGGTTTCCACGAAGCAAAAGACCTTGCCGTCATAATTCCGCGCCCATCGTCCCTCTGTAAGCAGCGACGACAGGTTGTCGACCACGGTGTCGGCCTCGAAATGGGCGGTCGATCCGGCCTTTGAAATTGGAATATTGGTGGTGTCGCCGACAACGAAGACATCGGTCGAGCCTTCACGTAGAAGCTTGTTGCGGTCGGTCGGCACCCAGCCGCCAGCTCCCAGGTCGGAATTTGTGATGACATCTGCGCCCGAATGAGGGGGAATGGTGACCAGGAAGTCGTAATCCAGCGTCACGCCTTCTTCCGAGGAAATGGTTTTCTTTTCCGGGTCCACCTCTTTGGTGTTGAAGAAGGTTTCATACTTGAAGCCGTATTTGTCCATTTCCGTCTTGGCCCATTCGGCGACCGGCTCCAAGGCGTGCAGGCGACCGATGGGGTAGGTGTACATGATCTCGGTCTTGTCCATGAGGCCTTTGGAATTTAGGTAGTCGTAAAGCATGAATGTGATTTCAAGCGGGGCGACCGGACATTTATGAGGCGCGTTGACGTTGATTACGATCTTGCCGCCCTCGAAGGCCTCTAACCCCTCGCGCATCCTGCGCGCGCCTTCCAGGTCGTAGAACCAGTGGGCGCCCTCGGCCAAACCCGGCACGTTCTGCGGTTTTATCTGCGATCCCGTGGCGATGACCAGGTAATCATAGGAATGGGTCTTGCCTGAATCGGTCGTAACCTCTTTCTTTTCCACATCGATATTGGCAGCAGGATCGATGAAATAGGGAACCCTCCGATCCAGAACCTTTCGCTGGTCGCGGAAAAGTTCGGATTCACGGAACCGCCCGAAGGGCAAATATAACAGCCCGGGCTGGTACATATGCTTGTCCGAAGTGCCCAGCATGGTAATGCCGACACTTCCTGTGCGCAGTTCTTCACCGAGCTGGCGGCACAGGCCATTGGCGACGATGGTTCCCGCCAATCCCCCGCCGACGATCAGAATTCGTTTGCCCATGAAATCAAGCCTCCATATGTCAAATCAATCGGGCCGCCCGGCGGGCGAATACCCGTCGGGAAACATCGGACCTCCTCCGTTTTTCGTTTATTTGGCTTTCTTGACGACGAGGCTCCAATAGCCGTCGCACTCTTCGGTCCCACCCATTTCGTGGCCGACCTTGGCCACCCATTCCGGGATTTCATTTGCAGATCCCTTGTCCGACGACCACACCTCGACTTCATCGCCGATTTCGATCAACTTCAGGGCCGCGATAAGTTCCATCAAAGGTCCCGGACAGAACGCGCCGCGGGCGTCGATCTTGGTTCTTTGTGTCATTCGAACGGTTTCTCCTGACGTGTGAATGTCAAAGTGTGACGATTTGGCCTTTTTCGGCTTCGTCGAGAAAACGGGTTAACCCCATGGGACCTTCAAAAAGGTCCGCGATCAGATTGCTTTCGTCCCATCCCATTACGTCGAGAGCCATGGAACAGACGTACATTTTCAGATCACCGAGCATTTTGCCCTGAGCGAATAATTCCATCGCATCGGGGGCCTTTTTTTCTTTCATGATGTTTGAGAAAGCTTGGCCGCGGTAACGTTCGGCGGGATCAAGGCCGTTTTCAAAAACTGAAACTGCCCCCATAGATACGAAAACAGTGACCGGCCGTTCGGATACGGCTGCTACCGAGGCGATCATTGCCGCCATTTGAACCTTCTCGTGTTCACACGAACACAGAAGGATAAATAACGAATTGTTTTCCATATAAAATTTCCTAAAACCATAAATTAAAGTCACAATATAACAATAAATATGAAAAATCCATAAGAAAATTTCGAGTCTTGCCAATTGTTAGCACATTGGAATTACTCGTGTTTTTCCAGATATCCCCAGAATCACTGGCGTGGGGCGCGGGTCGGGCCACATAATCGTGTCGGCAGTGTGCGCCCGCAAAAATATTGGGGTTTTTTGACAAGGAGAGGGGACCGATTTCCCGGAAACATGCGGAGAAATTCTCCGAGGTCGGCATTTTCTTGCCATTTTAGGTCGAGCGAGCTACGAATATCCAGGCCGTGTTGAAAAGCCTGTTGGTTGCCACCGCATCAAACGCATTTCGGTTTGGTATTCCTTGAGTGCATTTTGTACCCGGCTTCCCGTTTTCGTTCAGGAGCGGGGAATTTGGCGCTTAATAAATTAGAGGGAAGTTATGACGACCGGTACAATCAAGTGGTTCAACCCCACCAAGGGGTTTGGTTTCGTGGAGCCGGACGATGGCAGCCGCGACGCGTTTGTCCATATTTCGGCAGTCGAGCGTGCGGGGCTAACGACCCTGCAGGAAGGCCAGAAGATCGAATACGAACTGGTCCCTGGGCGGGACGGACGAAGTGCGGCAGACGATATCAAGGTGGTCGAATAACCGAGACCGCCCGTCACAGGTGCTTTGAAAGGCCTCCCGGCATTCCCCGGGGGGCCGTTTTTTATTGGGGGCCACGCTTTCGACCAAGGATAGTCACAGTTTGCGCATATTCCGGTCCTATTCCCTCCATATCCCTCCTGTAGGGATAAAGCGGACATACACCGCGAAAAGCAGGAGGCTATCATGACCGTCACGATATACCGCGCAGGCGATCAAATTTCCCTCATCCTCGAAGGCGCGCTGGATATGGGCAAATCACCCGACATCCGCAATTCCCTGATGGAAGGCCTGCGGGCCGGAAAACAGCTTGTTGTCGACTTTTCGCGAGTTACCCGGATCGACAGCGCTATCATCGCCAATCTGGTGGAGGCGCTGGACAGTTCGCGCCGCAGAGGCATCAACTTCGTTCTTTCCGCCGTCCCCGCATCGGTCATGGAATTACTGCGACTTTCGCGCCTCGACGGCCTGTTCGCCATTCAGGATGCACCTTGCGCCGAAATTACCGCTTGATTGATTGGGCAATAACTTCACCTGCTGTCAACCAAATCTCTCTTGCGCATCGATGGGGAAGGGCTGTTCACCGGCCAAGACCATCAGGTTCGTAAAAAACTCCATCCGTTTTCCTCAATGTGAACCCCTTCACTGCTGCGAATGACAATCACTGGCATGATCTCCGGTATCGAAGCTCTTACAGCCTGCGGTCCCGGAGTGGTTCCATGTGTGTGATATTGCAGTGTTCGCCAAAAACGCCTGGCACAGTGGATAGGGCGATTTTGATTTCCAACGGCATTGGCGTGGATGGCCATTTCGAACTTTTGCGTTTTGCGGAGAGCCTGGGGTTGGACGGTTGGCGTCTTCGAAGTTCCGTTTGCGCGGGTGACTTTGTGGAAATTTCTGGAAATTTGATCGCGGCGTCGCGGCGATCCGGCGCGAGGACGGTGGGGCTGGCGGATTTTATGGTTATCGTTCGTGCCAAACGCGCCGGCTATTCGATTACCCCCGAACCTGCGGCGACAAGCCGAGCGCAAACCCTGATCACTGCATGGCAGGAGATGCGCGCGCCGCATTTTCAATTTACAGGGATAACACGAAGATTGGGACGAAGACTTCCTTCGGCAGTTGCCGTATGGCAATACAAAACCGTTTACCGAATCGTTACCTCGGCGACGTCGCAATTTCCATCGTAAAGAACCGCACGAGAGAGGTCGTCAATCGATCACGGTCGCGGCCCCACCCCGTGGCCTTGGTCTACGCTTCAATATCCACGGTCGTATTCGTCTCGGGCGCCAGCGGAACCTCTCTATTTTCGGGTTTTGCTGCTACTTGCTCTTCAGCGCCGCGTTTGCTTTTCTCGTCTGTCCTTGCTTGCGGATCAGATGTCTCCTCTTTCAGTTTTTCCTTGGCAGCCTCTTCACTTTTTGCCGCCTTGGTCGCTGCCATCTCACGCAGCTCAGATGAAACCTTTTGCTGAATGCGAGCGGCTTCTTCCGCCAACGCAACAGCTGCGTTACCTGATCGGCCTTTCCCGATCGTCAGATCATCGTCGTCCATGGCAAATCCTTTCTGTTCTTGCCGCCCATAGCCCGCTTTAAACAGCGCGAAAGAGCCATGGGTAAAAGTAGTATAGCACTATTTTGCGAAAAATTGCTTATTTCATTTCAAGGAACGAGAATAAAGCGGTCGCAAAACATATATGGGCACGGTTTACATTTTATGAAGATGCCTTGAGGCACAACCTATGCCGGTTCTCTTCTTGGCATTCAGCCTCCATAACCTTATCGGCAAGCGCCCACGGATCCTTTTGCGCAAATTCGCCCGTCTATCCAAAGGGCGTCGTCCAGTGTGGCTGCAATCAATATCGCGTCCGTCACATCTGCGCCGCTCAAATCCGCGCCACGCAAATTGGCATCCAACAGATTGGCGCGCCGTAGATTGGCCCCGCGCAACACCGCGCCCTGCAGATTAACTCCGTGAAGATGCGTGCGTTCCAGATTGGCCCCCGCAAGATTGGCCCCTCGAAGGTTGGCCAACTGCATGATCGCGCCCGAAAGGTTTGCTCCCTTCAAATTGGCCTGGTCCAGCCGCATATTGGGCATCGAGGCATCGTGCATGTCCAGGCCCGGCGCCTGCAAACCGATGCGAACGGCCTGCGTGCACTGGGCTTCGGGTTCCAGCCGGCACACCGTGTTGGAGTCCTCGTTAGCGGAGATCTTGTCCGACCAGGCCCATGCCCGTTCGGTCGAAGTCACCACCATTGTTACCAGCAAGACCGCCAATCCCCGCGAAAATCGGATACTGGCTAGCCTAAAGGTAAAGGCCCCTTTTCTTGGGAGCATAAATTCTTCTCCTTGGTCAATGAGCAAAACGCGTAATCTTGTGAAGAGCGGATGCAACACGAAAACCCTGGGATTGCCGTGATATTCCTTTGCAAATTTCAGCCCGATGGCCATCATGTTAAATGGTGACGAAGGGCCGCGGGAAAAGCGTAGGGCGCGGGTATTTTTTTATTGATAGGGAAAAAACAATTGAATCAATCTGTTAAGTTATTGTTCGGTGGCCGGGAGAGCGCATTCTCCGACGTTGACGCGATACTTCGCGAGGTCGCTGCCAGCGAGGTGATGCCGCGCTTTCGCCAGCTAGAATCAGGCGATATTCGCGAAAAGAACCCCGGCGATCTGGTCACCGTAGCCGATGTCGAGTCCGAGCGCCGTTTCGGCGAGCTCTTGCCGCAGCTGTTGCCGGGAAGCCGGGTCGTCGGTGAGGAAGCGGCTTCGGCCGATCCGTCCGTGATGGACGCGCTTGCCAGCGAAGGGCCGGTGTGGATCGTCGATCCGGTGGACGGCACCAACAATTTCGCCAACGGCAAGGAGTGCTTTGCCTTGATCGTGGCCTTGGTCGCCGGTGGCGAAACGCTGGCC
>JABGRG010000143.1 GCA_018648445.1 Rhodospirillales bacterium
GTTTCGCACACACCAACGCTCGAAGCCTCTTCGGCGACCGCTGCCGCAGCTTCCAGATCGAGCCCCAGCAAGGCCGCCATCGCGCCCTCGCCCACCGGCACCGCTTCCTGCATGGCCTTGCCCCGCGTCTTCAACAGACGCGCCGCATCGGCAATGCTGAACGTGCCTGCCGCCGCCAGCGCCGAATATTCACCCAGCGAATGACCGGCAACGAAGGAACACGCCTTGGCCAGATCGACACCGCCTTCGGTGCGCAGCACCTGCATCACCGCAAGACTGACAGCCATCAACGCCGGTTGGGCGTTTTCGGTCAACGTCAGTTCTTCAAGCGGGCCCTCGAACATCAGATGGCTGAGATTTTGCCCCAGGGCGTCGTCAACCTCCTGGAACAACTCCTTGGCCGCCGGGAATGCCCCGGCCAGTTCCCGGCCCATTCCGACCGCCTGCGACCCCTGCCCCGGAAAAACAAACGCGCGTGTCATGTCATGTACTCTCCATTGCGACGAATTCGCGCCCACTGATAACGGTTATCCCCGCCGTGTTCAAGCGCGCGGACCGGCGACCGGGCGGGAATGCGGCGGGGCGGGGCGCTTTCTATATAAGAAAGGCCGGGCTCCGCCCGGACCCGCAAAGGGCCTCGGCCCTTTGAACCCGTGAACTTTGGAGTGGTCCCGGTCGAAAATGACGATATTTCGGCCACTGCAATTTCCGCCTATTTCCCCCTAACCAATTGAACCTATGCAACAATTCGCCCTAATCCGACCGCCGCTCCCGGCGATTTATCGTCAATCGTCGTCATAAATCGTCATTTTGCCGTTTTATCCTTTGTTTTCAACATCATCCCGAGTCACGACAGCCGAACTTGCATAAACACAAAAACGGATTATTACCCTATTTCATGCATACAGTCAAGAACAATCCGGCAACACTCCCGCGTTTGTGAGCACGAAAACCAAAAACCCCTTCTCTGTGTTCTCTGTGTTCTCTGTGTTCTCTGTGTTCTCTGTGGTTAATCTTTCCTTCCCTGCAAAACAGCCCGACGATTTTTCCGGCGTCAGACGTTCAGGTTCACCACAGAGAACACAGAGGTTTCTCAGAAAAGTGAAAAGCGTTTGCGAGTGGTACTAAGGCGTGTATCGTTCTGGAGGGGAGAAATTATTGGGGCCGGGAATTGGTAAACTGTCACCGTAATTCCTTACTAATTTATTATTGGGATCAAAGGGCCTCGGCCCTTTGCAGAATTGCGGTGGCAGTGCACCTAATTTCGGGAACACCTTACATAGTCCCCTGAGATCAACCGCCTGCAATTACGGTGACAGTTTACTTTTTACCTTTCCGTCGGTGTGTGGTATAAACCGTCATGTCCAGATTGGCCCGCATTGTCATCCCCGGCTTTCCCCATCACGTTACCCAGCGTGGCAATCGCCGCGAGACCGTTTTTTTTGAGGATGACGACTATCTTTATTACATGGAGCTGCTTGGCGCGGCGGCTAAGAATGCGGGAACGAAGGTCTGGGCTTATTGCCTGATGCCCAATCACGTTCATCTCATCATGGTTCCGAGCCATACGGATGGCCTGCGGGCAACTCTGGCCGACGCGCATCGACGCTACACACGGCATATTAACGCACGGAAAAAATGGACGGGGCACCTGTGGCAGGGGCGGTTCGGTTCGGTGGTGATGGACGAGGGCCATCTGGCGGGAGCGGTGCGTTATGTCTCTCTCAATCCCGTCCGCGCGCGGCTCGTGACAAGGGCCGCCGACTGGCAGTGGTCCAGCGTGGGCGCGCATCTGTCGGGCAAAAACGATGGGGTGGTGTCCGTCAAGCCGCTGCTAAAACGGTTTCCGGACTTTGCGGCATTGCTGGAAAGCGGCGAGGACGCGGAAATGAGCAAATCCCTGCGCGCCGCCGAAACCATTGGTCGCCCGCTGGGCGAAGCCAAATGGCTGAAGCGGATCGAGGAGAAATTGGGGCGGCGCGTCCGGGCCAAAAAACGAGGCCGGAAGGTCGGAACGAAGGCTCCGTTAGCGCGCGGTAAAAAGTAAACTGTCACCGAAACGTCCAAAAAGTAAACTGTCACCGAAACGTCACCGAAACTGAGGTGCCTTCCGCCGGAAGTGATACGGAGAAGGGGGGATGAAATTTGGTAAGGTACCCCGACAACTCCCTGACGCTGCCAAAATTTTATGAGTTTGGAAATGAAAAGAAATAAAAGTTTTATCGATTTTATTTTTGAGTTTTTTTTACTGTGGCCATTTCTTTTTTTTGTCGGATTTCTAATTTACATGCTTGTTTTTGATTTGTCTAAGTGGGCAATGAAATTGGAAGATGAAAGTGATTGGGTGTTTATTATAGTGGACATGCTAAGTATTGTTATTTCATTTTTTATAGTTTTGTTTTTCGTAAAGAAAGTAAAAAAATATTTTTGGTAGGGTATAATGGGAAGAATAGTCACTGAATATACTGAGCCTCTCTACAATCCTGATGAAGGGCGATGGGAGGTCGATTATCAGTATCGGGATGTCGATACCGGTGAAGTTGTCGGGGGTCGACCTCAGACCCTGACGGCGACACATAGGTCTTTGTTGGACATTCCGGAAAATGAAATCTCGAAACCTGCGAAGGCAAGTGCGTATGCAATCGCGATTGCGGGTGGCTGTTACACGGGGTCCAGATGGGGCGGCATTATTGGAGCTGGCGTTGGCATCGTCGCGAGCCCATTTGCGACCCCCGGAGCGATACCAGTAGGATATTCGGCGGGAAAGGGTATCCATTACGGTGCATTACGGTGACAGTTTGCATTACGGTGAGCATTACGGTGACAGGAGCATTACGGTGACAGTTTACTTTTTGGATTACGGTGACAGTTTACTTTTTGATTAGGAGTTCCGGGGACACCTAACTTAATCATCCGAAACTAACGGGATCAAAGGGCCCGAGGCCCTTTGCGGGTACGGGCGGAGCCCGGGGCTTTTTCTTTCATTTCGTTCAAGCGCCACTAGGGCTGCGCTCCCGCTTGGTCGCTAGTCGGGAAGCGGCGCTTCCCTCCGGGAGACCGGGTGAATTGGGTGCGGAGGGTGGGGCTCTTGCGTGGGCGCGGTAAATGTGTATAGTGCCGCGCCTTGATCTCTGTGCCGGGAAACCCTCGGCTATGCCTGATCGTTGCGAGGACTTCACTTCGCAGCCGCAGGCTGAGAAAAGCCATACGGAGTAGATCATGCCATTCTATGAGAACGTGTTTATTGCACGTCAGGATATCTCCGCAACCCAGGTCGATGCGCTTTGCGAAGCCTTCACCGGTATCATCGAAAAGATGGACGGTAAGGTGGAGAAGCGTGAGTACTGGGGTCTGCGCAGCCTGGCGTATCGCATCAAAAAGAACCGCAAGGGCCATTATGTTCTGTTCAATCTGGATGCGCCTTCCGACGCCGTCCAGGAAATGGAACGGCAAATGCGCATCAACGAAGATGTCCTTCGCTACCTGACCATTCGCGTCGACGAACTTGAAGAAGGTCCGTCTGCGGTCATGCAGGGACGCGGCGACCGACGCCGTGAACGCGGCCCCGATTCCCGTGGCCCGCGCGAAGACCGTGGCCCGCGCGAAGATCGAAGCGCTTCGACCGAAGAGGCCAAGGAAGAGGCTCCCGCAGCCGCCGAAGCCGAAGCCGAGGTTGAAGCCCCGGTTGAAGCCCCGGTTGAAGCCCCGGTTGAAGCCAAGGCCGAAGCCGAGCCCCAAGTCGAAGCCCCGGTTGAAGCCGAGGTCGAAGCCAAAGTTGATGAAGTCAACGTTGATTCTGGCGAAGTTAGCGAAGAAGGAGAAGACAAATGATCGGCTCCGAGCAGACTGAAGACCGCGGTCGCAGTGGCGGCGGCGGCGGTGGTCGCAGGCCGTTCGTGCGGCGGCGCAAAACCTGCCCCTTCTCGAGCAAAAGCTCGCCGAAGATCGACTATAAAGACGTGAAGCTTCTGAGCCGCTACGTTTCCGAACGCGGCAAAATGGTTCCGAGCCGCATCACTGCGGTTTCCGCCAAGAAGCAGCGCGCGCTTTCCAGGGCGATCAAACGGGCACGCTATCTCGGTCTTCTTCCTTACTTGATTAAGTAAGGTCGGGACCGGACAGCACCTTTGAAATTCAGACAACCAGGCAAGCAGGAAATTTGATGTCCAGGCAACTCCTCATCGCACTGGGCGGCGGCACGAGCGCAGTTCTTTCGATCGCGTTCATGGCCGGTTCGCCGATGATGCTGGTGTTCGCCAATTTGGCGCCGCTGCCGCTGTTCTTCGTCGGATTGGGCATTGGCCCGGCCGGCGCGGTAGTAGCGGGCGTCGTCGGACTGATCATTTCCGGCGCGTTCGGCGGGTTGGTGGGAGCGGGGCTTTACGGCCTCGTTCACGCATTGCCAACCTGGCTGGCCGTTCGCCAGGCTCTTCTCAAGCGCGTCGCGCCCGACGGAACCGTCGTTTGGTATTCGATCGGTGCGGTGCTCAGCTGGCTGACGGCCCTTGCCGCCGCCATGCTGATCATGGCCACGTTGACCAGTTATCAACATGGCCAGGGACTTGAGCAGGCTGTGACGGCCTATCTGGATCAGGTGATGCTCGCGATAATGCCGAACGTCGGGATATCGGACAGGGAGATGTTCGTCGCAACGCTTACACCCCTTTTCCCGAGCACCGCGGGGATATCGTGGATTGCCGTCGTCGTGGGTAATGGTCTTTTTGCGCAAGCGGTCCTTAGCCGGTCCGGGCGCAATATTCGACCCAGCCCCACGATCAAGGATTTCACACTTCCCGACTGGATGAGCTGGCTGTTGGTCGCTTGCGCGGCCATGGCTTTGCTGGGCTCCGGTGATCTGGAGTATATCGGCCGTAATTTGGCGGCGATCATGGCGGTACCGTTCTTTGTGCTCGGCGCCGTCGTGGTTCACGCCCTGGCCCGCCGTACTCCGTCGCCCAAGGTGCTTCTGGTGGCGTTCTATTTGGTTTTGTTCGTATCCGGCTGGGCCCGTGTGGCCATTGCCGGGTTAGGGTTGATCGAGCAATGGGTTGGCGTGCGGCAACGCGTCGCGGCGCTTCAACCATTGCAGGAGGATGAGTGATGGAAGTAATTCTTTTAGAGCGGGTTGAGAAGCTCGGACAGATGGGTGACGTGGTTAGCGTCAAACCCGGCTATGCCCGTAACTTTCTTTTGCCGCAAAAGAAGGCCCTGAGGGCCACAGCCGAAAACAGTAAAATCTTCGACGAGCGCAAAGCGCAACTTGAAGCGGTTAATCTGGAGCGTCGCACCGAAGCCGAGGCGGTCGCCGAAAAGCTTGAAGGACTGATGATCTCGTTGATCCGTCAGGCCGGTGAAGCCGGTCAGCTTTACGGATCGGTTAACGCCCGCGACATCACCGACGCGGTTATCGAAGGCGGATTCACGATCGACAAGCAGCAGGTCAAGCTGGCCCCGCCGATCAAGACCGTCGGCATCCACGATGTGCGGGTCGACCTGCACCCCGAGGTTCAGGTCATCGTGAAAGCAAACGTGGCACGCTCGGCGGACGAGGCGGAAATTCAGGCCGAAACCGGCACCGCCGTGATCAGCAGCGACGAAGCCGAACGTCAGGCCGAAACCGCTCAGATCGAAGCCACTGAAGCCAAAGCCGCGGAAGCCGCCGCTGCTGCGGAAGCAGCTGAAGCCGAAGCTCCGGCTGAAGACGCCGAAGTGGAAGCGGAAATCGAGGCCGAAGCCGAAGCTGTGGCCGAGGACGCGGAAAAAAGCGAATAATTTTCGACCCCTTTGGGCCGTTGATTTCGGACGGCGCGCTGCCCGCAGCGCGCCGTTTCGCTTGGCTTCGCTCGACCCCCCACAGGGAACCAAAAATCTTTTCCACCGATCATTCTTTTTTTCCCCCATGTTCCACAGGGTCACGGTCTTTTACGGCGGGCAAAGACAATCTAGTTTGTCCGCGCAATGACCATACAATCTTCCAGTCACTTACCGCCCGAATTGTCGGATGCCGATCCTCGTCTTTCGGCGTTTCGCACCGCACCTCATAACGTCGAGGCCGAAAAGGCCTTGCTGGGTGCTATTTTCGCCAATAACCGCGCCTATGAAGCGGTGTCCGAATTTCTGCGCGGCGAGCATTTCGCCTTGGGCCAGAACGGACGGGTCTATGAAGCCTGCGGCAAGCTGATCGACCGCGGCCAGATCGCCGATCCGGTAACCTTGCGAAGTTTCTTCGAGGCCGACGAAGGTCTGGCCGAAATCGGCGGCCCGGCCTATCTGCTGGAACTCGCGGGATCGGCGGTGGGCATCATCAATGCGCGCGAATACGGGCGGGTCGTGTATGACTTGTTCTTGCGCCGTGAACTCATCGCGCTGGGCGAGGAAGTGGTCGAGCGGGCCTTCGGCGGCGACGTCGAGGAAAACGCCGTCCGCCAAATCGAAACCGCCGAGCAGAACCTTTACGACCTGGCCACCACCGGCCAGTACGAAGGGGGGTTTCAGGACTTCAAGGCTTCGGTGATCGAGGCCATCAAGCTGGCCGAGACGGCGCACAAGCGCGACGGCGCGTTCGCCGGTGTCGCCGCCGGG
Organism: Rhodospirillales bacterium; assembly: GCA_018648445.1. The sequence goes on from JABGRG010000143.1 coordinate 6,583, forward strand.
TTCACCGACATCGACAAAATGCTGGGCGGACTGCATCCATCCGACCTGATCATTCTGGCGGGACGCCCATCCATGGGGAAAACGGCGCTGGCTACCAACATGGCTTTCAACGCCGCCTATTCGCGCGCCCAGTCATCGGGCAAGGAAGGCGGCGTCGTCGGCTTCTTCTCGCTGGAAATGTCGGCGGAACAACTGGCCAGCCGTATTTTGTCCGAGCAAACCAACATTTCGTCGAACCGCATGCGCAAGGGCGAACTGACCAACGACGAGTTCAATCGTCTGGCCGTCGGCAGCCAGACCCTGCATCAAATTCCCATTTTCATCGACGACACGCCCGCCCTGACCGTCAGCGCCCTCAGAACCCGGGCCCGCCGTTTGAAACGCCAGCACGGTCTGGACATGATCGTCGTCGATTACCTGCAGCTAATTTCCGCTTCGCCCGGTTCGCGCAACGACGGGCGGGTCAATGAAGTTTCGGAAATCACGCGCGGCCTGAAAACCCTGGCCAAGGAACTGGAAGTCCCGGTTCTGGCCCTTTCCCAGCTTTCGCGTGCCGTCGAACAGCGCGACAACAAGCGCCCGCAGCTGTCCGATCTCAGGGAATCGGGCTCCATCGAGCAGGACGCCGATGTGGTCATGTTCATCTTCCGCGAGGAGTATTATTTGGAACGCGACGAGCCGGTCCAGCGCCAGGACGAGAAGGACGACGCCTTCCACAGCAAATACGAACGTTGGCAACAACGGCTGGAAGATGTACGAAGCGTGGCCGAAGTTATCGTCGCCAAGCAGCGCCACGGACCCATCGGCACGGTGAAACTGCACTTCGAGGGCCAGTTTACGCGTTTCGGAAATCTGGAACGCGAGCACGGGTCCGATTTCTGATTGTTGGGCCATGCCAAAACTGGAACACAGCGGCGCAATCCTGACCATCGATCTGGCGGCCCTGTGCGCCAACTGGCGGCTGCTTAGAGATCGCCTTGACGGGCGCGCCGAATGCGCGGGCGTGGTCAAGGCCGACGGCTACGGCCTGGGCGCGAAAAAGGTCGCGACCGCCCTTTATGGCGCGGGATGCCGGGTCTTCTTCGTCGCCCATCTGGATGAAGCGTTAAGCCTGCGCGCCACGTTGCCCGAAGCCGAAATCCATGTTCTCAACGGCCTGATGCCGGGCAGCGCACCCGAATTTGCCGAAAACCGCCTTGTCCCTGTCTTGAACGATCTTGTCGCCATCGAGGCGTGGCGGGATTTTTGCACTGCGCAAAACCAGGCGTACCCCGCCGACATCCATATCGACACCGGCATGGCGCGCCTGGGCCTGCCGCCCAGCGAAGTTGCCGTTCTGGCCGATCAGCCCCATTGGCTGGAGGGCATTTCGGTTGTCAATTTTATGAGTCACCTCGCCTGCGCCGACGAGCCCGACCATCCGCTTAACGGCGAACAGCTTGCGCACTTTCGGGCAGCACTTGCCATGTTGCCGGAGGGCGGGCGATCCTTCGCCAACTCGTCTGGTATTTTCCTGGGGGCCGATTATCACTTCGATCTCGCCCGTCCCGGCATTGCGCTTTACGGCGGAAATCCAACGCCAGCCCAACCCAATCCCATGGCGCAAGTCGTTCGT
>JABGRG010000144.1 GCA_018648445.1 Rhodospirillales bacterium
TTTTGCTATCGGACGCTGGGTTTAGATAATCCATGGCCCGCAGGCCCCTCGGATAGAAAAGATACATAATCCGGTATGGCCATTTGCTCGGCAGGAGAAGGACACGGAAGCGGCCCGATTTCGCCAGAACTTCGAGATCGCGCCTGAACCCCTCAGGAGACAGGGCCAGTACCGTGATTGTATTTTCGTCGCAGCTGTCCACGTTATCCGGGTGCTCCGATATTGCACGACGCAGGACGAAAGAAAAAAACGGGTAAAATCGTACCCGTGCAATGGCGCCCACGACGATTTGAAAAATTGTTCTCAGTAGACTTTTCATTGTTCTCTCTATGCTTTTCTCCCGGTGACACGCCGGAATTTGTTAGCGCCCCAAATCCACGAGGCCCTTTTTCATCATCATTTCCGCAACGACCAGTTGCCATTCGAAATCAATGTCCCAAGCGTAAACATCATCGATCAGGACCGATCCCTTGACGGCCCCGAACCGCCCTCTTTTGAGGAATGTGGAAGCTTTGGCCGCGAACAGATTGCAAAACATCTGCGCACCGGGTTTTGACTGCCGACTTCGTGCCGCCTCGCGCTCTTCCGGAAACATAAATTCCCACCTGCCATTCTCTCCGATAAAGGACAGATTGTAGGGGTGCTTTCGATGATCCAGTTGCGACATCGTTGTAACCGAATCCAGCGCCGGATCCTGCGCGAACTGGTCGACCGCCGCGTCGATATGCTCAGGCTTCACAAAGGGTGATGTCGGTTGAATGAGAACGACAATCGCATCGCCCAACCCCTCATGATTCTGAAGATACTGAACCAGGTGCCGCACAACATCATCGGCCGTGACGTCATCGCCAGAAAGTTCCGCAGGCCGCAAAAAGGGCACCTTGGCGCCATACTGTTCCGCCACGGCCTCGATCTCCGGATCCTCGGTGGAGACGTAAATATCGCCGACCTTTTGCGCAGCCTCTGACGCGCGGATCGCATAACTCAGCAGCGGTTCACCATCCAGCAGCGCAATGTTTTTTCGCGGGAATCTCTTCGATCCCCCCCGCGCCGGAATTACGACGATTGCTTTTTCATTCATTGGCGGAGATTCCTATGACCGGTCGAACTAGTAGCGAAGCTCGCCGGATTCCAGATAATGCTCGTAATCTGCATAGACCAGATCCGCGGCAGCCCGTTCCTCTGCGTTGAGAGACCGGAAAGGTCGCGCACAGGTGTCCTGGCAAATGCCGCGTCGAGAAAGCAAATATTTCAACTCCGCAGTCGATTCGCCGTTATGCCTGTACGCCCCCTTGGGTATGCGCTTCAGAAATGCCATCACGGCACGATTTTTCTCCCTTGCTGCGCTCAATTTGTCCGCCTGTATCGCCTCATAAAGCTCGACCAGGAGTTCGGGAAAACAGGCGGCTGTGCTGGTCGAACTGCAGGCAGTCCCCAGGCACATGAAGGAAAAGAACTGACTGTCGGCCGCGCCGACCATCTGGAAATCCTCTCGGTCGAGCGCGAGGAAAGTCTGGTTAAGACGCAGATCAAAGCCGGCGACCTTGCACCCCGCAATGTTGGGATGGTCGCGCAGTCGCTGTACTGTCTCGATTGGAATCCCGCTGGTCCTCGTCGTGTTCTGATAAAGCCAGATCGGTAGAGGCGAGCGGTCCGCAATCGCGATATAGAGCTCTTCGACGGCTTCGCCGCTGACTTTGCCGTCATACGGAATGACATGAATACCGTCGATCTTGGTATCGGCAACCTTGTCGATATAGTTCAGCGCCGCCTTGACCGAGAACGTCCCGCCGCCAACGAGCAATGGTGTCCGCCCGTCATTGACCTCCGCCATGTGGCGCGCAGTGGCCACGCGCACATCTTCGGTGAGGTTCATCCCCTCCCCAGCCGAACCCAGAGCAAACATCGAAACATTATTGCCGGCGAGAAGATCTGTAATCCGCTCTACCCCTTCGACGTCGGATTCCTCGTCTTCGGTCAACGGAGTAGGCACCACCGCCATCACACCCTTAATCAATCCCATTTGTCTTTCGCCCTTTGTTAAGCGGATTCCCTGGAAAGACGCTCCCCAGAGAACCACGCAGGTTCCATTTCGCCGGCTGCACTCAGAACCGGAAGTAGATAAACGAATCCGATCGATCGAACATGATGATGCAGATGAACAACAAGGCGCCGTAGCATACGCCCACCAATTTCAGCCGCGCTATCACATGCGCTTTATCCGCCCAGTCCTCCACATGGAACCGGAAACAAACAAAAGCAGCGATGGCCAAGACCAGCCAACCAAGCCAGTTCAATTCGGATCCTGGGCCGGCGAAATCAACCAGTCGCGTCAGGAAGAGGCCCGCATCGGCGAAGTCGAACAGGAACAGGATCCAGCCGAACGAAACCAGCAGAAATGTCAGCGCCCTTTGCATCAACAGCGGCAGGCTGCCCCATTGCTTTTCGAACCGGTGTGCCAGCAGAACAAGCGCCGCATGAAACGCACCCCAGGCGACAAAATTCCAGCCGGCGCCATGCCACAGCCCGCAAGCCAGGAAGATGATGACGATGTTTCTGGCGTATTTCTCGTTCCCCCCGAGGGGTAGATAGAGATAATCCCTGATCCAGTAGGACAGGCTCACATGCCAGCGTCGCCAAAAGTCCTTCGGCGAAGCCGCCTCATATGGCCGGCGGAAATTGGCCGGCAGCCGAATACCGAACCAAACACCTAGACCAATGGCAATCAGCGAATAGCCATAAAAATCGAAGTAGATCTGGAAGCTGTAGGAGAACAGAACAAAATACGCATCCAGCGCCGACAGTTCGGCAAGACGCGCAGTCATTGGGTCGATCAAATTACCCAGGCTGTCGGCTATCAGCACCTTATAGGTCAGCCCCGCCACAAAATAAGTTAGACCAAATAGGATCGCATTGGCGTCCGGAGAAAATTCGGATATCCGCCTGATCTGCGGCCCCATCTGGTTGAACCGGACAATCGGTCCGGCCACAAGCTGGGGAAAGAAAGAAATGTAGAAAACAAAATCGAGAAAGGGTGGCGCCTGAACCTCTCCGCGATAGCGGTCGATCGCGTAGGAAATGGTCTGAAACGTGAAGAACGAAATGCCTGCAGGCAGCAGAACATCCTGAAACAGGGAGAATGAACGCTCATCAACCGCCGGAATGATGCCGATGACATCTGAAAGCAGAAAACTGGAATATTTGAAATAGATCAGAAACGAGATGGGTAGGAGGATCGAAAAGGTCAGCGCGACCTTGCCAATTCTTTCATTCCTGTAAGTCAGAAAATAAATGACCAGTATATCCAGGACCAAGACCGATAAATGGACCAGCCCCGAGATACCGTAAAAAACAAACGATGCCAGGATCAGGATGGGAATCCGCAGGCGCCTTGATCCGTAAAAATAGAACAAGCACAAGACAACCGGCAGAAAAACAAAGACAAAGCTAAACTGGTTAAAAATCATAGTTGTTTCAATTAGCTATCGGCACAACGCCGCTATTGCCCGTCGGCAATCATCTCATCAAGCTCGGCGGAAAGAAATTCCCCAAGATATGATGCGGGAGGATGATCTCCATCGGCCCACGGATGCTCTATGGAATGGGGGAAGGATGGTGCCCTCACGCAGCGAAACTTCATCTGCTCGCACAATTGGAACATCCGCGCCCTAACATCCCTGGCGTTCTTGCTCAGATTGGCCTCGATCTTCCCAGCCAAAGCGGGAAATATCGGTGTTTCATAGATCAGTATTTTGGCTCCCGTTAGCGTGGCCACGTCGCGCAGCGCGCGGAAATCGGTCTCCATCAGCGGATAATCAGAATTCCGGAGACCGCGGACATAGCGGTAGGAATCAGGGTCAGCTGTGTCGAGATGGAACAGCGGCTCTCGGCTCCCATCCTCACCGTATCGCGATATTCTGGCCTGCCCAAAGCGGGTGCCAAGAAGACCGTTCAGCCGCTTGTACGCCGGCACGAGATGCAGCCGGACACGGGAAGCCAGATAACGGGCGTTCAATCCGGACGCCTCCCGATCCAATTCGTGATAGCCAATGTTGTAAAGGTGCAGAACGATAGATTTCAAAGACTGACGCTGACTCACCAGGATACGCGCCTCTTCAATCCGTTCCGTTACGAAAGCGGCGCTCCGCGGATATAGGGGCGCCTCGTTGTCGAAGGTGATCTCTGAGTGATTGAACTGCAGGACGGCATATTTGGGTGTTTTCCCTATTTCTTCCAGGGCGGCCATCATCCGCACGCTGTTCCTAAAGGACTGCGATCCAATTGAAAAATTGAACAGACTATCCGGCCTTTTCACGTCTTTCGTACCAACAGGATATGTCCGGCTATTGCCAAACAATCCAATGTCATAGGCAGGATGGGACGCAGCGTGGGCAAGCTTGATCGGCAGGATGTCCTCAACCGGCAATACATCCAGTGCGGCACGGTAGGGTTTGTTCTCGAGCGCCAGTGGCTCCCAAACAGGAGGCATCCAAAGCAGGAAGGAAGCCAGCAGAAGCAAGGCAGCCGTCCCTAACGCCCAGACCGTCACCGTATTCGGATGTCGTGATTCCGTTTCGGAACGGGTCAATTGCCAATCCCCCGGTCTGCGCAAGACAATAGTTGCATGTTCCAGGAATCCGCCGCCCTGCACCGGGAGACCCCAGGCAGTTCACACAAAACATCGCCGGCTCGCACCACCAGCGTTTTGCCGCCGATTCTCCAAAGAATCTTCTTCGCAAAGGCGCTGCTCCCGCCTCGTGCGGCAACAACTGCAAAACAGGTTCTGTCCGCAAACATCTTTCGTCAGCCCCGTTCCGTGCCCGTCAATTCGGCGACCTGCCCGTTCCCGGCAACTTCGACGTCAACAACACTCTTCACCGCGCCGTCTTCGATATGAATCACGACATCGGAGATATCCGCCAAGGCGGGCCTGTGCGTGATTGCCACCACCGTCACTTGCGGCGTCAGCGAACGTACAGTCAGAGCAATCTCCTGCTCTGTCCGGCTGTCGAGGGCGCTTGTGGATTCATCGAGGATCAGCAGCTGCGGCCGTCGCACCAAGGCCCGGGCAATGCATATCCGCTGACGCTGTCCACCCGAAAGAGTCACACCGCGCTCACCCACCTGGGAGTCCAGTCCACTGTCCAGCTTTGATATGAATTCCTCAGCCCCGGCGCGAAAAATAGCTTCGTAAATTTCGCTATCCGAGTAGATATCGTCTCCCATGGTTATGTTGTCGCGGATGGATCCATTGAACAGAAAAACATCCTGCGGGACATATCCGATGGCACGGCGCCAGGCGTGCAAACTAAATTCCTCAAGAGGCGTATCGTCGACCAGGATTCGGCCTTCCTGCGGCAGGATCAACCCAATGAGCAGATCCGCGAGCGTCGTCTTGCCCGCGCCGGAACTCCCCAGCAGGCATACAAATTCGCCAGCACAAATCCGCAGGTTCATATCCTTAATTACAGGGACGACGGGCGCATCCCCCTCGGAAGACCGGAAGTACAAATCCGCGCCCCCGCCGTCGTCGGTCGAATAGGCAAAGCTGACATTCTCAAATCGGATATCGCGGCTGAGGCTGATGCCAGAGATATCGCCATTGTCCCGCTCCTCGTTGACACGGGCGTAATCCAGCAAACCCCGAACATGCCGGTACGGAACCTCTGTTTGGACAACCCCCTGCCATTGTTTTTGGAAACGCCCAAAGGTCTCGAGCGTACGCATGAACACAAACGCAATGACGAGCAGGGCCTCTATCGACGTGGGGCTGAAAGCGGAGAAAATATAAATCACACCAACGAGTGCGACCGTCCGGATGATCTCCTGTGACGAAGTAAGGGCCTTCTTAAGCAGCAAGAGTCTGACTGAGATCTGCCGAAGCATCCGGATATCTTTGTGTAATATCGGCTGCAACTGCGCTGCCATGCCCATAGCTTTCAGCGGCTTCATACCCATCAGGCTATCGATCAGGCGCGCCGAAAAACCCGACGTCAGCATCGTCATTCGGCGGCTGTTACGCTGTGTGGCGCCGATGAAGCGCGACAGCAGAAGCAGCATAACCGCGCCGACTACGATGGCACCGAGAGTAACTTGCGAGGAAATAGCCAGCGCCGTAATCAAGTAAGCGCAGGCCTGCAATATTGTTGAGACGATGTCGGCAAACTGTGAATAGAGTTGGCCGAAACTTCGTGATTCATTGGTAATCGCGTTGGAAAGTCGACCTGTTGGCTGCCGCGTGAAAAATTCCCACCGCGCCTGGAGCAGCCTCGATATCAAGTCGCGCCGCATCTGCTCGACCGACTGGGATTGCGCCACGGCAACTTGAATATGCGCAAACAAGGTGAAGATCACCTTGAACAGGATCACTGCCAGGATGAAGCCCAGAAGTGTCTCGAGATTGAACGGGATTCCAACGCTTTCGAAGACCCGGATAAAACCCTGAATGACCGGATGAGGATCTGATTCGATGCCCGTACCGCCGAGGAACATCCCGATAGCCGGAAGCAGGGCGAGAACACCGATCCCATCCAAAATAGCGGATATCAATAGGAACACGACCGACAGCGACATCTGTACCGGCCGCGTCCGTGCAACACCGAACAACAAGACGATACGATCCACTGTCGAGATGTTCGGGGAGCCCTTGTCTGTCATGGCCGCCTTCTTTTCGAGGGCGGACGTGGCGCTGTATCGATGTGGCTCATGCGACCCTAACTCGGCTAAGAGGTATCGTAACTTTGACCTGACGCCCCATCAGCTGAAGTAGAATTTCGGCCCGGCGCGGCCCAGTCAGCCGATGAATGATCCCCGGCTGACAATCGAGCGGGCCATCGGAAAGCACAATCTCGTCACCGGCCTGAAGCATCGGATAGGGATGTGGCAGCACGATCAGGCCATCTTCATTCTCGCGACCGATGATGTCTTCGACAATGCCGGCCGGCACCGCGCTCGGCCTGGGTCCGAACTGGACAAGACCGACGACGCCGAACGTGCCGTTGACCGAACGCCACAAGTCGGCGTCGAGATCCAGTTCAACAAACAGATAGCGCGGGAACAGCGGCACCCGGCGCACCTTCGAAGGGATCGCAGAAATCTGTGGGCAGAAGGCACGAAAGCCCTGTTGCGCGAGGTTGACCTCGGCAATGTGCTCGCCGTTTGGTTTGGTGCGCACCACATACCAGCGCTTCATGTCGCGTCTCCGACATCCGGTGGTGCCGCCCGGGAAATCTTCAACATGTCGACCGCCAGCACTTGATCTGCCGACAGACGTTCAGCCCACTCCTCATAGGTGCGTTGAGGCGCGCGCATGTCCGTGATTATCACCGCCTCGACCGGATCCAGTTCACCAATATCCGCAACAACGCGCAGACCGGCGAGGCGGCTGCCGGCAGCGCTCGGGTCGACGACACCCACAATTTCGACGGGACTGTCGAGCGCGGTCAGCGCCGTGATCTCGGCAAGCTCGCCGGCTCCGATAAGCGCCAGCCGCGTAAGCCTGCGATTCGCCGCCATCACACAGATCGTCGAAGACTGCTCGCGCGCATGACGAAAAAACTCGAGCGAGGTGGAGAGATACTCACCCGTCAGACGTGCCTTTTCCGAGAAGCCGTTCGGCGTGATGTAATAGGCATAACGGTTCGCGGGAACCTGCTGCACCTTGATCCAACCCTTTTTCACACACCGCTTGAGGTAGGCGTTGGCCAGGCCCAGAGCAATTCCAAGCTCTTTTGCGAGCGAACGTTGCGACAACGCACTATTCTCTTCGATCGCTGACAGCATCCCGAGCGTGATTGCCACCTCGTTCGAAGATGTTTCTTCTGCGGTGTTCAAAACCGGTTTGTGTATGGTATCGTTCACGAAATGAACATACGGTGTTCGAGTCGTGAACGTCAAGCGCGCGAACCCGTCTCCTCACAAATCCTGGCCTGCGAGAACATCTGTGCTTGAGGAATTCCGAAACGACGCGCTAACAGGGTGTCTCCAGCAGACACGCATGAGACGTACATGACCAGTGTGAAGATAATTGGGGCCGGATCGATCGGTAATCATCTCGCCAACGCCGCCCGGAGCAAAGGCTGGGATGTCACCCTGTGCGACATCGACCCGGCTGCGCTCGAACGCACGCAAACCTCGATTTATCCGTCACGCTACGGAGAATGGGACACAGCGATCCGTTTG
>JABGRG010000145.1 GCA_018648445.1 Rhodospirillales bacterium
GTCTTCTGTGTTGCGCCAGTATTGCCAGTAGTCGTAGGCGGACAGCATTTCCTCGTTCAGCCACACGGCTCCGACCGCCGATTTGCCCATTTTCGCGCCCGACGAGGTTTGCAGCAGCGGCGTCGTCAAGCCATACAGCGCCATCCCGTCAACCTTGCGCGCCAGTTCCACACCGGTGACGATGTTCCCCCACTGATCCGAGCCGCCCATCTGCAGAACGCAGTTGTTTCGCCGCCCCAGCTCCAGAAAATCATAAGCCTGAAAAATCATGTAGTTGAATTCCAGGAACGTCAGCGGATCTTCGCGCTCAAGCCGCAACTTGACACTTTCCATGCTCAACATGCGATTGACCGAAAAATGCCGTCCGTAATCACGCAGGAACGGGATGTACTCCAGCGTGCCCAGCCAATCGGCGTTGTTGACCATCATGGCGTCGGTGGGCCCGTCACCGAATTTCAGGAACTTGGTGAAAACCTTCTTGATGCCCGCCATGTTCTCGGCGATTTTTTCCTCGGTCAAAAGCGGCCGACTTTCGTCCTTGCCGGAAGGATCGCCCACCTTCGTCGTTCCGCCGCCCATGAGCACAATGGGCTTGTGTCCGGTTTGCTGAAGACGCCTGAGCAACATGATCGGAAGCAGGCTTCCCGCGTGCAGGCTGGGCGCGGTGCAATCGAACCCGATATATGCCGAAACGACACCTTCCGCCGCCAGGGCGTCAAGCCCTTCCAGATCGGTGCACTGATGCATGTAGCCGCGTTCCATCACGGCGCGCAGGAATTCCGAGCGATAGGTCGTCATAACGTCTTGGGTCCGTTTCATTGCGAATTGTGTGAAAGCGCCAGTTCATTAGCTCACCGGCGCGCGGGTTCTTAACATAAACCCCGCCAGCGCACAACGCCGCCAAAATTGCGTTTCCTCATTTCCCGAGCGCCCGAATGAGCGTAAAATAGGAACCCTGTTGAGAACCCTTGACCCGGCCCGCCAATGCGCGCGCCGGTATGACGCGTCTGAACGTGCGGTCCTTCTTTTTTCGGGCCATATCAAGGGAGACCCTGTGATGCCCAAACAAGCCAAAACACTGAGCACGCTACGGCGGATACTGGTTCCGCTGGACAGCAAGGTCGCCGCCAAATCCAGCATGGAAGCAGCCTTTCAGGTGGCCGGGTGCATGGCCGCCCACGTCAACGTACTGTTGATCGGCGATGACCCGACCCTGGACGAGGACAAATATCCGCCCAACATCGAAGACCTGCCCCCGCCCACCGGCAGCAGCCGCGTTCGCGGACACGACAAAATCGTCGAAAGCCGGGCAGCCGAAATCCGCAAGGTGTTTGACGAGTTGTGCGTCCGCCACGGCGTCAAAACCGTGAAACGAAAGGTGCCGCTGAAAAAGGTGTCGGCGGGCTGGTCGTCCGATCTGGGCGAGCCCGCCAACGTGGTCGCCCGCCAGGGGCGGCGTTCCGACCTGATCGTGCTGGCCAAGCCGACCTCCATCTCGAAGATGCGCTCAAAAATCCATATCGGCGCGGCGCTGTTTGAAACCGGCCGCCCGGTTCTGGTGGTGCCGCCCAACCCCGCGCCGTCGCTGGGCCGAAAGGTCGCCATCGCCTGGAACGACAGCGCCGAAGCGTCGCGCGCCGTGGCCGCCGCCATGCGCATCATCAACTGCGCCGACGAGGTGGTCATCCTGACGGCGGAAAGCGAACGCACGCCGGCGCGTGTCGCCGACGAACTGGCCGAGTATTTGTCCCTGCACGGCATCACCGCCCAATGCAACGTGTTCGCCCACATGGGCGAGAAACCGCTGGGCGGAAAGGCGCTGCTGGACGAATGCAAACGCATCGGCGCCGACTTGCTGGTGATGGGCGCCCACAAAGCCCACAACCTGCGCGAAGTCATCCTGGGAACGGCCACGGAGCAAGTGCTGGAATCGGCGACGATACCCATATTGATGGCAAGGTAAGACGGGGAACGGTAAGCCCGAAGCGAAGCGACTGGCGACCAAGCGGGAGCGCAGCGAAGCGTGGCGCTTGAACGCGAGAATTTATTGAGAATAACGAGCCCGGAACTTTGGTTCAGCGTTTAATGCAGGTGACCCTGCCGGTGAACCCATAATCCTCCGTTGATCCCGCTTTTGCAGGTGTCACGGATACCAAAGCCATGTCGCCGTGCGCCCGAGGCAAAAAGAAAGCGGCTTTTTGCCCGGTGGTCATGCGCAATCGGCGCTTGGCAATGGGCTTGCCCCCCTCGTTGGTGCGAACGCTCACCGTTGCGGCGTGGGGCCAGGGGTTTCCAGTGTTGGCGATCCTCACGGCCGCTGTGCCCGGTTTGCATGCTTCGCTGATCTTGAACGTCTTCTCGGTAGACGGGAGAGCCGCGATTTGATCCTGTTTCGCGGCTGCGCCAGTGTTTCCGCCGGCAGCGGTCGCGAAATCCGCCAGGCTTTCCGCTGATGGCTCCGCCTGCGCCGCAGCCAAACATTTGGTTACGGCAATCCGCGCCTTGGTCGCATCAACGTAACGGCGCAAACCCTCGCCCTTGAGTTTAATTCCGCGTTTCCGGATAACAATTGCGCCGCGGCGCGATTGGATATCGACGATTTTTTCCAACTGGCGTTGCCATTTCTCCACATAGGGAGTCCAATCGCCCTGGTGCTTGTTGGCGACATATTTTTGGACGCTCTGATGGGAAAGGCCCTGCCACAGCCGGTGAACCGGATAGTCGGGGCAAGCCGCCCCAACCGCGCCCGAAACCGGCCACGCGACAACGGCGATGACAAGTGCAACGAGATAAGATTTAACGGACACCATCGGCACCTCAGCATGGGTGACGGTTTCAAAAAACAAGGGAGCAGGCGAGCATCCCATTTTCGCCAATCATGCTAATCAATATATAGTAAAATGTTCGTTAAAATCAATACAAGGACGACGCCTAATTTGGCCGGAGCGATGCGGTTAAATACACACCCGCCGCCCCAACCCCCACCCCTGACCGATAAGCCCGGAGCGAAGCAAAGCGAAGTGACTATGCGACCAAGCGGGAGCGCAGCCTGCGTGGGGCTTGAACGCGGTTCATAAAAGAGCCCGGGCTCCGCCCAGACCCGCAAAGGAACACGGTTCCTTTGATCTCGATGGTTTTGCGGGGGCAACAAATGGGTTACGTCCGCTTATGCAGCTTTTTCTTCGGTTTAGCGCCCCGGAGCGGTCGAAAATGAAGGGCGGCTAGGAATTCTCTTGCTAGCCAGAAGCGGTTGTTGGGATATGAGATCTCATTGCGCCATCACTGATCCCAGCGTCTCCGACAAAGCTTCCCTCGTGTATGGTTTTCCGAGGAGACGGAACCCGGCATCTTTTAGACCGGCCTTTTCCAACATCCCTTCGGCATGACCCGAAACCAAAATTACCTTGAGAGCGGGATGCAGACGCACCGCTTCCTCGGCCAGTTCAATGCCGTTTTTACCTCCCGGTAAAACAACGTCGCTGATGAGAAGTTCGATGCTGTCGTCCTGACGGAGAATGTCGGGAACGGGGGCGGCGCGTTCGGCTTCGATAACCTCGCAGCCAAGAGCCTCGAGAAGCATCACCGTCGATGCACGAACATCCGCGTCGTCCTCGACGAGAAGAACCTTGATCGCGAGCTGGGCATCCTTCAGCGTCGTTTGCGCGTCGCTCGTCGAGACGGGTTCATCGGTGGTTGCAGGAAGCACAAGCCGTACGGTCGTACCCTTGCCAACCTTGCTTTCGATGATCGCAATTCCGCCGGACTGCCGCGTAAAGCCGTACACCATGCTAAGCCCCAAACCACTGCCTTCGCCAATTTCTTTGGTCGTGAAGAATGGCTCGAAGGCATGACCAAGGTTTTCCCCGGACATCCCACAGCCGGTGTCGGTAACGGCGATTTCAACGTAGTCACCCGACGAAAGAACGTCGGTTTCAAACGGAACGTCCGTACCAAAATATCGTTGGCCTACGGCCACCGTTAGGGTGCCACCTTTCGGCATCGCCGCCCTGGCATTAATAGCGAGATTGAGAAGCGCATTCGTCAGGCCGTTCTCATCCACCATGATATTTGCGACGCCGTCTGCGAATTCAGTCTTGACTGAAATATCTTCGCCCAGGGTTCGTGCCAAAAGCGAGGACATCCCGTCGACTAACGAACGAGCGTCGAGGTTTTCCGGATTAAGGGTTTGTTTGCGCGAAAAGGCCAAAAGCTGCTGTGTCAGCCTCGCGCCACGATGTCCGGCACGGAGGGCACCGTTCACAAGTTCATCCGCCTTGGACCCTTCAGGGATCGTGTTCTTGGCTATTTCCAGATTGCCCTGAACGATCTGCAGAAGATTGTTGAAATCGTGGGCGACACCGCCCGTTAACAGACCCACGGTTTCCATTTTCTGGGCCTGGAGCAACTGGCTCTCCATGGCCTTGCGCTTGGAGATGTCACGCAAAAAGCAAAAGATTATACCGCCCTCAATCTCGACATAGCTAATACTCACTTCGACATCCCAAGCTTCGCCGCTCTTCGTTCGGTGCTGAGATATAAACAGTTCGCTGCCCGACAGCTGTAAACGCTGTATCCGGGCGGCCACCAATACTTCGTCATCATGTATATCTAGGTCTGGAACCTTCATAGAAAGGAGTTCTGCACGGTTGTAGCCGGAACGCAGCACATAAGCATTGTTAACCTCGATCAATCGCCCGGTCCCGTCGGTGACCCAAAAACCATCGTACGCCGTGGCAACCACCGAGCGGTATCGCTCTTCCGAAAGAAGGAGTTTTTCCATCGACTGATGCAGATTAGCCTGCATCCTATTGACGGCAGACGTCACATCGTCCAATTCATCTTGACCGCCGTCGCGGGACGCCCGCCTTTCCAAGAGCAGCGGGGGGGCTGCCGCCGGATGTCGGTATTCTTGACGTGTTCTGCCAGCTTGCGTAAATGGCGGGTCACCAGATATTGGAACAGTAGGAACATGAAAACGGCGACCAGAAAGGTCTTAACGCCGTTGCTGAGCAGGATTACGAGGGCCTTGTTCCAAAGCCGCGCGTAGATGCCTTCGAGACTGGCCACCACTTGCAGGTTCCCGATCAAAACTCGTTCGCCGTAATAGTCATATTTCATGGGTTGTTCGACGGTCACCACGTAGCGCGAGTTACGAGTGCCAGCAGACCATTTGGCCTCGCCGTCTACGGAAATTCCCAGGTACTCAATATCCGGCAGGCGCGCCAGTCCCTCCAGTTGCAAGATGACCTGGGTATCGTTGGAAACCCATACGCTGTTGGTGAGGCTGCCTAAATGGTTGTCCTGAATTTGCAGCATCGTCTGGTTGATGTTGTCGACGTCGTGTTCGTATTCCAGATACAGTTGAAAACTGGTGGCGACGAAGGTGATCAACGAGCTACAAAGAACCACCCAAAAAATCAAACGGCGGGCGATGCTGCTGCCGGGGCCGCTTTTTATTCGTGCCGATTGCGGTTCAAGCATTTGTTATTCGCCTGCCGTCAAGGGCTCAAGGGTCCGGCCCAAAATTTGTTTGAACGTTCCGTCCGCCTTCATTGTTTTCAATGTCGCAGCCATATCGGCAACAAGGTTTTGGCGTCCTGCGTGAACATAGGGATACATGGCACGAGTCGCCAGCGGTGGACCGAGCACCTTTATGTTTGAAATTCCGAGTTGCCGGGCCATGGACAGCCCTTGCCATTTTTCGTAAATCACCGTATCGGCACGACCTTTCGCGAGCAATAGGAACAGTTGGCGAGCATCGTCCACTTTTACCAGAGAACGGGTCTCGGTCACGTTGATTTCAAGAATCTTCCATCCGGTAATAATTCCGACGTTGTAGGGGCGCAGGCTCGACCAGTCGGTAGCCGCAAATTCCAGGCCGGCAGTAAAGGCGACGAAATCGATGTCAATCACCTTCTCCGGCACTTGGATTATGTTGGGGTAAACTCTTGAAAGGCCTTTGACTCGCGGAGTGGTGACGTCGTCAATCCCCGTATTGAGGTTGATCATTGATCGCTCGGCGCCAGTCTTGCGCCGGATCGGGGTGAGACCCATTCGGCGGAACAGTTCGAAGTAGACCCGGTCGAAATACCCCGTACCATCAGCGGTGGTCAGCGGCGGCTCTGAGGTGCTGGCAACCTTGATGGTGTCGGCGCAAGAGGCCGGAGCCGGGAATACGGCCAAAGCCCCGACGGCAGCCACCATGAATAGAACCTCTATGCGAAGCTTCATCCGCATTCCTCGAAACGGCATATGACCTCTCCCCACTAAACCGACATTTCCCAGATAGCCTTCAAACCGATGGTCATCGTATCAAAACAGAATCGCAGTTGTAATGGCCTTCACTTCAACGCCAATAACCATTCGTTCAAAAATTCCGAATTGGGTCAGGAGCGGTCGTAACCCGCAGCCCCCAAAATAGTCCGCCATACGGCGCAGAGCGGACATCGATTTTGAGGGAAAACCGGGAAAAACGCGGATCAAAGGGACGCGTCCCTTAGCGGGTCTGGGCAGAGCCCGGTCACGTTCTTCCGATTGCGTTCACGCTCTACGCAGGCTAGAGGTTGACCTTTGGCATAAATTAGGATATATTTCCGATAATTGGGTTTTTGGTTTGATGAGGGCCGAAGGTCGTTGAAACTGTTGATTTTTTGGAAAGTTAGGGCGCTGAAAGGAAAGGGAAAAATGGGGAAATGACGATGTTTGACGATGTTTGACGAGGTTTTTTTTGTGCGATATGGGGATTGGTGTTTGTTTTCAGGGGGTTGTGCTGAATCGTTGTGGACGGAAAGTCGTCATTTTTGGGGTATTTAGCTAAAATATCCGAACTTGCGCGATTCGCTCGCAACTCGTATTGTTAACTATGGTTAACAAAGGTTAACGGGGGGCCGCTTCAGGCGGTCGGATGGTCATGCGAATTCTTCTCGTTGAAGATGATGCCGCAACGGCGAAAAGCATCACGTTGATGCTGCGCTCCGCAGACATGGTGGTGGACGCGACCGATTTGGGCGAAGACGGGTTGGAGATCGGCAAGCTTTACGATTACGACCTGATTATTCTGGACCTGATGCTGCCCGACATGGATGGGCTGGACGTTTTGCGGCGCTTGCGCAATTCCAAGGTGGAAACGCCGGTTCTGATCCTCTCGGGACTGACGGAATCCGAAATGAAGGTCAAGGGTCTGGGCTCGGGGGCCGACGACTATTTGACCAAGCCTTTCGTCAAAGAGGAATTGATGGCCCGCATTCAGGCCATCGTGCGGCGCTCCAAGGGCCACGCGGCGTCGATCATTTCCACCGGGAAAATGTCGGTCAATCTGGATTCCCATACGGTCGAGGTTGAAGGCCAGTCGGTCCATCTGACCGGCAAGGAATACGGCATTCTCGAGTTGCTGAGTCTGCGCAAGGGAACGACCCTGACCAAGGAAATGTTCCTCAACCACCTGTACGGCGGCATGGACGAGCCGGAGCTGAAGATCATCGATGTCTTCATCTGCAAGCTGCGCAAAAAGCTGACTACGGCGACCGGCGGCGACAGCTACATCGAGACGGTTTGGGGACGCGGCTACGTTCTGCGCGATCCGCAAAAGGAAGCGGAACCCGCCGCCTAACTAGTCGGTGCCTGCTGCGAACACGGAGTCGGGCTCGACGATCTCGATTTCGGGGTCGAGGCTTTCCACCACGTCGATCACCTCGTCGACAATCAAGCCAATGCGGCGGCCGTCTTTTCCCAGAACGATCAACGGCCACGGCCCCGACGGGTTTCGTGCCGCCACCTCGTCATGGGGCGCCAGATCGACCGCTTCTTCAAGGGCCGGCACCACAATGCCGCCGCCGTGGTCATCGGCAATGAGAGTCTCGATCAGGTCCAGCCATTCCACATGGGCCAGGTCAAACGCCTTCACCCTGTCGCCCAGACGGTAAAGGGCGAAGCCGACACGGGGCTCCGGGATGGCGGCCTGTGGGACGGGGATCTGTGGGACGGGGGCCTGCGGGGCAGGGGGCATCTGGGCTGTGGGTTCCTGGAC
>JABGRG010000015.1:0-31541 GCA_018648445.1 Rhodospirillales bacterium
CAAAACAGCGACCGCCGGAAAAAAACCCAACCGACCGTCGCGTCGGAGGCGGTTTATAAGGGGGTGACCCACCCCTGTCAAAGCCTTTCTTCAGTTTTTTTTGCCCAACGCTCAAACCCCCTGATTTCCGCCGTTTTTTGACGTGTTTTTCGGCTTCTCCGGGAAAGCCCACGAAATTTTATTAGCCTCCTTGGCACGTCTTTTTCAGCGACGCGCAGACTCCTGACAACCCCTTCATGGCACACCGCCGCCCCAGCACCCGCGAAAGTCGCCAAAGGATGTCTCAGAGCTCAACCAATTGTTAAGAAACGGCGTCATATGATTGATTACAAAGGGGTTTATTAGGCGAATCAACTTGACTTTTCCCAAGCCCCTCGACATGTTGCGGTCAAAATCCAAAACGACTACCGGATATGGAAACGACTCGCAGCAAATCGGGATACGGTTTGAGAAGCGTCCAGAAGGAAAGTTAAAAGAACCCGATGCTCTTTAGAGGTACCCTGGCTGCGGCCGCCTTGTTTGGCTGCGCCTTTGTTTCAGCCGGTTTCGTGGAAGAGACGCCCGACTGGACCGATGTCGCCCCCGCCGGTGAGGCGGGCGATGCGCTGCTTTCCATTGCACCGTTCTCGATCGGCAACCCGGCGGCGGCGGCGGCATTAACCACCCGCACCGACAGAGCCCCCGCGCCCACGGTCGAAACACGAGCCCCGGCGGCAAAACCCTTCCGCTATCGCAATCCGCTTGCCATCAAATCCGGCGACACGCTGACCGGCGTGCTGGTCAAGGCCGGCGTCGAACGGGTGCAGGCGGTCAAGGCCATCGACGCGCTGGGCAAGCTGTTTGATCCCCGGCGCATCCGGCCCGGTCAGGAAGTGGCCGTCATTTTTGAGCGCACCAGCGCCGAGTCCGAACCCGGACGTTTTGTCGGCATGTCGGTCGCCCCCGATTTTTCGCGCGAGTATGAAGTCGCCCGCCACGACAACGGAGATTTTTCCGCCACCGAAAAGGAAAAAGCCCTGACCCGCACTCCGGCGCGCGCGTCGGGCGTCATTGGCAGCAGCCTGTTCGTTGACGGCGAAAAGGCGGGCGTTCCGGTCGCCGTGCTGGTCGAACTGATCCGCGCCTATTCGTGGGACGTTGATTTCCAGCGCGACATCTGGCCCAACGATAGTTTTGAAGTGATGTGGGAACGCGTCTATGACGGCGAAGGAAATCTGGTTCATAACGGCGAAATTCTTTTCGCCAATCTGACCCTGACCGGCACCTCCCAGCCGATCTACCGCTTCAAGGACGATCACGGCGACATCGGCTACTTCAATGATAAAGGCCAGAGCGCGCGCAAGGCCCTTATGCGCACACCCATCGACGGAGCCCGGCTTTCGTCGCGCTACGGCAGGCGCAAGCATCCGATCCTGGGCTACACCAAGGTTCATCGCGGCGTTGATTTCGCGGCGCCCAAGGGAACACCCATTTACGCCGCCGGCGACGGGCGTGTTGATCACTCGGGCTGGAAGGGCGCTTACGGCAAATACGTCCGCATCCGCCACAATTCGGAATACTCCACCGCCTATGGCCATATGACCCGCATCGCCCGCAGTGCCGGCAAGGGCAAGCGCGTGCGCCAGGGCCAGATCATCGGTTATGTGGGCTCGACGGGCCGCTCCACCGGCGCGCACCTGCATTACGAGATCATGCGCGGGGGGCGGCAGACCAATCCGCTGAAAGTGCGCATGCCATCGGGCCGCAAGCTCAAGGGCAAGGAACTGACCCGGTTCAAGAGCGCACGGACCGAACTGGACACGATCTTCGCCCAACTTCCTTCGCAAACCGAACTGGCCGCGAACAAGGACTGATCGCGTTTCGAAAGGCGCGCGAATTGTGGGCAACGGCAAAAAAACCTCGAACGGAGAAGGTGGAACGAGGCCAGGGGCGGACATTGCCGCACTGCTGAGCAACGGCGATTTCCTGCGTGTCTGGGGGGTGGGTGCCGTCCTCGGCATCGTACGCTGGCTCGAAACTCTGGCCGTCGGCATTTTCATCATTGATCTGACCGGCTCGGTCGTCGCCGTCGCGATCATCGGCTTTTTGCGCATGCTGCCGTTGCTGCTGCTGGGCGCGCTGGCCGGCACGCTGGCGGGGCGATTCAGTCGCCGGAGCCTGCTTTTGGTTAGCGTCAGCGTTACCGGTCTGCTGTCATTGATCCTGGGACTGCTGGCCTTGGCCGACGTCATCGCCGTGTGGCAAATCGCGATGGGATCATTCTTCACCGGCATCCTGTGGATGACCGATTTTCCCATCCGCCGCACCATCATGGCCGATATCGCGGGACGGGCGCGAACCGGCGCGGCAATGTCAATCGAATCCACCACCATCCACGTCACCCGGTTGCTGGGCGCCGGACTGGGCGGCTTGCTGGTAGGCAGCGTTGGCCTGGAGGGCACCTACCTGATCGGGGCTGCGATGTTTGTCCTCATCATCGTGCTGTTGCGGGGCATCAAATACACCGACGCACCAGCGTCGGGCTTTCATGGCAACCTGTTGGCCGACACGTTCGGCGGTCTTCGCGCTATCGCCAGCGAACGATTGTTGGTGGCGGTGCTGTGCGTCACCGTCACCTTCAATTTTTTCGGCTTCGCCTACACCTCAATGGTGCCGGTCATCGGCCGTACAGCGCTGCATATCGACGCTTTCGCAATTGGCCTGCTGGTCTCGGCCGAGGCTGGCGCAAGCCTCGTCGCTTCCCTCGTTTTCGCCGCCCTGGCACCACGCCGCCGTCTGGGTGTTATCTACGTCTTCTCGGTCTTCTCCTTCATGGGGGGCGTGCTGATCTTCGCTCTGTCACCCAGCTATTGGCTTTGCCTTGCCATAATGGGTGTGACGGGATTGGCCTGGGGCTGCTTCTCCGTGACCCAGAGCACGCTGGTACTGCTGGTATCAAAACCGGCCTTAAAAGCCCGCGCCATGGGGGCGCTGGCAATCTGCATCGGCCTTGCCCCTCTGGGCATGCTGCACCTGGGCTGGCTGGCCGAGCACCTGGGAGCCCCCGCTGCCGTGGCCATCTCGGCCATAGAAGGCGCGGTCGCCGTGGTCGCCGTGATGGTACTGTTTCCTCGTATTCTCAAACCCGATCTGCCCGCCACCAAAGACTGATACCACGGGTTTTTATCACTGATCCTTGCTATAAGCTTTTCCCATGATCCCGTTTCGCACCACCGCGCCGGGCGCACAGATGCCCGTAATTACGATGTCGCTTATCGTCGCCAATATTGCGGTGTTTTTTTATCAGCTGGATCTGTCGCCGCAGATCGAGATGCGGTTCCTTTACACCTACGCCCTGGTTCCGGCCGTTTACACCGACCCCGATCTGGCCCGGCACGCAGGGCTGAACCCCTATAACTACTGGCCGGTCATCACCAACACGTTCATGCATGGCGGCTGGCTGCATCTGATCTTCAACATGTGGACCCTGTGGCTTTTCGGGCTGGCCGTGGAAGGGCGCATGAGCCGCTTTCGCTATCTCGCCTTTTACCTTCTGTGCGGAATGGCGGGGAGCCTGGGCCACCTTATGTTCAATCTGGACTCGACCGTTCCTGCCCTGGGCGCATCGGGGGCCATCGCCGGATTACTGGGTGGATACGGACGCCTATTCCCCGGCGCACGGGTGAGCCTTGTTCAACCTATTTTCATTTTTCCCGTGGTCTTTTCGGTTCCAGCCATTGTTTACACGTTGGTGTGGTTCGGCCTTCAGCTTTGGCAGGGCACGGCCTCGCTGAACCTTGGGTCGGGCGCGGGCGGTATCGCGTGGTGGGCCCATATCGGCGGCTTTCTTGCGGGGCTTGCGCTGATCGGACCGCTGGGCGGACGACCGTGGCGAAGGCCCCCAAAGGGGCCGTCGGGAATGAGCCTGAGACCTGGACCTTGGAGTAAATCTTGAGATGAGTTTTTTCAATTTGATCGGCCTGACGCCGGAGGAATTCGCTTACGCTTCGGCGGTTGTTTTGCTGGCCGGTCTGGTCCGGGGTTTCACCGGCTTCGGCATGTCGGCCATCATCGTGCTGGCGCTCTCCATGATTTTCCCACCGGCGCAAATCGTGCCCATGGCGCTGATCATGGAGGTGGGCGCCAGCGCGCGCATGTTGCCCCCTGCGTGGAAAGATGTGGATTGGCCTTACTCCCGCGCCCTTTTGGTGGGCGGCGCGATTGGCGTGCCGCTGGGCGTTCTTCTTCTCGTTCATGTGCCGGTTCCGATCATGCGGGCGGCACTGTCGGTTTTCGTGCTGACGATGTCGGCGCTGATCTGGACAGGGTTCAGGTTCAAGGGCCGCCCCGGAAGGCGCTGGGGATACAGCGTCGGCCTGTTTGCGGGCGTCGCCAACGGCGCGGCCTCGTTCGGCGGGCAACCCATCGCATTGTTCTTGCTGTCAACACCCGTCACCGCCACGTCGGCCCGCGCGACCATCATATTTCTGGCCATCGTCAGTTCGGGATACGGCGCAGTCGCCGCCTACTTCAACGGACTGGTCGACGTTCAGGTCGCCATCCGGGTTGCGGTATTCCTGATCCCCATGGGCATCGGCATCGCCTTCGGCGAACGGCGCTTCCACGGAACCAATCCCGAAACCTACCGCACCGTCGCGCTTGGCCTGCTGGTAAGTCTGGCGGTCATCGGGCTGGCGCGGACGGCGTTGGGTTGATCCGTCCGATACGCCATTGATCGGTGCTGCAATCCGTGGGAAAAAATGTAGATAGATCAACCGATCAGAATTTGTTGCTGCGGATTAGGGGAAACGTCATGGGAAAGCGCTTCGCGAGCCTTGTCGGCAGCCCGGCGCCCCTTATCGCCCTCGCCGCGATCATCATTCTTTCCGGTTGCCAGACGAAATACGCTGGTTCCGGACCGCTACAAATCAGCCCCGCGGTCAGCAACTATTTCCAACTTTACATGAACGATAGCCAACGGGCGGCACTCGCGGTTTCGCTGGACGGGAAATGTGCCAGTTACCGGTTTTGTTCGGCTGTAGCCGGGGTCTGTGCAGAGGGCGACGAGGCGTATTTCACGAAGCGCGGATGCGAAAGCAGTTGCAAAAAGTCCTGCGGCGTTTTAGCCGTCGGCAGCACCATCGTCTGGGATGGGCCCGTCACCGATTCCGACGGCAACGATTTGAATTAGGGCTGGCTACCAATCACAAGCCCCGTTTCATCCGCCGACACCTTCACTGCCTCGCCGTCCTTGATGGTTCCTTCCAGGATCAGTCCGGCCAGAGCGTTTTGCAGGTATTGCTGGATGGCGCGCTTCAGGGGGCGTGCGCCGTAGGCGCTGTCGTAGCCCTTGTCGGCCAGCCACGCTTTCGCGTCCGTGTCCATCTCAAGGGTCATGTTCCGTTCGGCCAATAATTTGTCGAGACGCGCCAACTGGATGTCGACGATGCCGTCCATATGATCGCGGCTGAGGCGGTGGAACAGAATGGTTTCATCGACGCGGTTGAGAAATTCCGGGCGGAACGCGGCGCGCACCACATCCATCACGGCATCATGCACAGCCGCCGTATCCTGACCGGTCGGCTGGTTGGCGAGAACTTCGCTGCCCAGGTTGGACGTCAGCACAATCAAGGTGTTGCGGAAATCCACGGTGCGGCCCTGACCGTCGGTCAGCCGCCCGTCGTCCAGCACCTGCAAAAGCACATTGAGAACGTCCGGGTGGGCTTTTTCCACCTCGTCAAACAGCACCACCTGATAGGGGCGGCGGCGAACCGCTTCGGTTAACGCGCCACCTTCGTCATAACCCACATACCCCGGCGGCGCGCCGATCAGCCGCGCTACGGCGTGCTTTTCCATGTATTCGGACATGTCGATGCGGACCATGGCCTGCTCGTCGTCGAACAGGAATTCAGCCAGCGCCTTGGTCAGTTCTGTCTTGCCGACACCGGTTGGACCCAGGAACAGGAACGACCCGATGGGCCTTGAAGCATCCTGCAGACCGGCACGCGAACGGCGGACGGCGTTGGAAACGGCGGCCAGCGCCTCGTCCTGCCCAACCACGCGCCCGGCCAGGTTTTCCTCCATGGCCAGCAGCTTTTCACGTTCGCCTTCCAGCATCTTGTCCACCGGAACGCCGGTCCAGCGCGATACCACGGAAGCGATGTGTTCGGGCGTTACCTTTTCATCCAGAATGCGATGGCTTTCGGCGTCTTCCGCCGCGGCGATCTTTGATTCCAGGCTGGGGATCAACTCGAAACGCAGTTTGCCCGCTTCGTCGTAATGGCCTTCCCGCGTGGCCTTTTCGACCGCGATGCGCGCCTGATCCAAATCCTCGCGCAGCTTGCCGGCTCCGGCCAGCGCCTGTTTCTCACCTTCCCATTCGGCACTGAGCGCGCCCGCCTTCTTCTCCAGCCCGCTCAATTCGCCTTCTAACTTTTGCAAACGGTCTTGCGAGGCCGTGTCACTTTCCTTTTTCAGGGCTTCGCGTTCGATCTTCAACTGGATGACGCGGCGGTCCAGCTCGTCCAGTTCCTCGGGCTTGCTATCGATTTCCATGCGCAACCGGCTGGCCGATTCATCGACCAGATCGATGGCCTTATCGGGCAGGAAGCGATCACTGATATAGCGGTTGGACAAGGTGGCCGCGCTGACAAGTGCTGCGTCCTGAATGCGCACGCCGTGGTGAAGCTCGTACTTCTCGCGCAGGCCGCGCAGGATGGACACCGTATCTTCCACCGTCGGTTCCGGAACAACAACCGGCTGGAAGCGCCGGGCGAGTGCTGCGTCCTTTTCCACGTGCTTGCGGTATTCGTTGAGCGTGGTCGCTCCGACGCAATGCAAATCGCCGCGCGCCAGCGCCGGTTTCAAAAGGTTGGAAGCGTCCATGCTGCCCTCGGCCGAACCGGCCCCGACAAGGGTGTGCATCTCGTCGATAAACAAAATAATCTGTCCGGCCGATGCGGTGACTTCCTGCAACACGGCCTTCAGGCGCTCTTCAAACTCGCCCCGGTACTTGGCCCCCGCCACCAATGCGCCCAGATCCAGAATCAACAATTGTTTTTGTTTCAGGGGTTCGGGAACGTCGCCCATGACAATGCGCTGGGCCAGCCCTTCGACGATGGCGGTTTTGCCAACGCCCGGTTCTCCGATCAGAACAGGGTTGTTTTTGGTGCGCCGCGAAAGCACCTGGATGGTGTGCCGGATTTCCTCGTCGCGGCCGATGACCGGATCGAGCCTGCCCTCGCCCGCTTCCGCCGTCAGATCGCGCGCGTATTTCTTAAGCGCGTCGTATCCGTCCTCGGCGCTTGCCGAGTCCGCCGTGCGCCCTTTTCGCATGTCTTCGATGGCGCGATTGAGATTCTGCGGCGTAACCTTCGCCCCCACCAGCGCCCGGGCTGCAGGAGTACCGACGGCCAACGCGATGGCCAGCAAAAGCCGCTCGACGGTAACAAAGCCGTCGCCCGCCTTTTCGGCCAACTGCTCGGCCTGTTCAAACAACTGCGTGGTTTCCCGGGCCAGATAAACCTGCCCCGCGCCCGGTCCCTCGACCTTGGGCATCTTGGCCAAGCCTGCCTGAACATTGGCATGAGCCGCCTTGGCGTCACCACCGGACGCCGCGATCAATCCGGCGCAAAGGCCTTCCTTGTCATCCAGCAGAACGCGCAGGATATGCAGCGGCGTAAACTGCTGGTGACCTTCGCGCATGGCCAGGGTCTGGGCCGATTGAATGAACCCGCGCAACCGTTCTGTATATTTTTCAAATTCCATAAAAAAGCCCAGCCATTTCACCGCCGATGATATGGAACTGATATGGCACGGACAAGCAGGCGCGCAAGTTCACCGGACGGCGCGTTTACCAAATTCAATTACTGGGGAGAAAAAGTTGGTGCCCCCAGGGAGACTCGAACTCCCACTTCCGTAAGGAAAACAGATTTTGAGTCTGCCGCGTCTACCAGTTCCGCCACAGGGGCCAGCACCAAACTTTCGCTGTTCAATACCCCCGGTCAGGCGCGAGGTCAACAGTCGGTTCGCGATTGCCCGCGCGGCGCGCGCCTGTTAAATACCACGGTCTTCGAAAATGAGGGGATCACCGGATTGCTTCGCGCGCTTTACGACTGGACACTCAAGTTATCCAGCCACCGCTATGCCCTCTGGGCCTTGGGCGCGGTGGCGTTTATAGAAAGTTCTGTGTTTCCCATCCCGCCGGACATCATGCTGATCCCCATGGTTCTGGCCGCCAGAAAGCGGGCATGGCGCATCGCTGCGGTGTGCACCATCACCTCGGTGCTGGGCGGCCTGTTGGGTTATGCCATCGGCTACGCCGCCTTCGAGGCCATCGGACGGCCGTTGCTGGATCTTTATGGCTACGCGCCAAAGTTCGATCAGTTCCGCGAGTACTACAATGAATGGGGCGCGTGGGCCGTATTCATCGCGGGCGTAACGCCATTCCCCTACAAGGTAATCACCATCCTGAGCGGCCTGACCGGGCTGGACCTCGCCATCTTCATGGTCTCGTCGGTGCTGGCCCGGGGGGTGCGGTTCTTCTTCGTCGCCGGTCTGCTGTGGTACTTCGGCGAGCCGATCCAGCGGTTTATCGAAAAATACCTGAACTGGCTGGCCGTGGCCTTCGTCGTCTTGCTTCTGGGCGGCTTCGCGCTGGTTAAGTTCGTCGTCTAGAGCATTTTTCGATCAAATACGATCATTCTGATGCGCTTCGGTGGAACGATCCGCTAGACGTTTCGCGAAGCGCGATGCTTTCGCATCGGGCAAGTGGAACAACGACGCGGACGGCCACCGAAGCGCACCTACAGGGCGGGTCGATTTAGGCCGTGGCGTCGTCGCACCCATTGCCCGTAGCAAAGGCTACGCGCTGCGAGGTTCTCCTAACCACGGCCTAAATCGACCACGTCAGAATGTTCGTATTTGATCGAGAAGTGCTCTAGTATTATATCCGTAGCGATGATTGAACAATCCGACATCCTGAACCGTGATCGCCTGTTCCCAGCAGCGGTTGCTCTGATCTGCTGGGGAGCCGCGGCGGTTGGCGTGATCGCCCAATACGGCTTTGACGTAGACCCATGCATCCTGTGCACCTATCAGCGCATCGCCTATGGCATGGCGGGTGCCGTGGCCCTGATTTCCCTTGTGACACGCAACACCCCAATTGTTTTTGGCCTTTGCGGTGCGGTGCTGGTGGTCGGCGCGGCAATCGCCTTTTATCATGTGGGCGTGGAGCAGCACTGGTGGGCTTCCGTGACATCGTGTGGTGGAGCGCCGACAACCGACATGTCGTTAAGCGACGTGTTGTCGCAACTGAACGTCAAACAGCCCAAGGCTTGCGACGAGGTCGACTGGACCCTTTTCGGCATCTCTATGGCCACCTATAACGTCGGCGTTTTTTCGGCCCTGGCGGGCGCGGTGCTTGTCGAAACCCGGCGCAGGATCGTGTCATGAGCGCGCCAAAAAGAATGCCGGGCGACCCCACGCGCGAAGAAAGGCTGGCGCAGATGGTCCGTGTCGATCACGCCGGGGAATACGGCGCGGTCCGCATTTACGAAGGCCAGTTGGCCGTATTGGGACAAACGCCCGACGCCCCGACCATCGAACACATGGCCGAGCAGGAACGCGAACACCTGGCCACGTTCAACCAGATGATTGTCAAAAACCGGGTGCGGCCGACGGCGCTAATGCCATTGTGGCATCTGGCCGGTTTCGCCATGGGAGCGGGCACGGCGCTGCTGGGGCGCGAGGCGGCCATGGCCTGCACCGTCGCCGTCGAAGAGGTCATCGACGAACACTACGCCGCGCAGATCGAAGAACTGGGCGATGAGGAGCCGGAACTGCGTGAGGCCGAACTGCGCGAAATATGCGAGAAATTCCGCGAAGATGAACTTGCCCACCGCGACACCGGCCTGCAATACGGTGCCGAGAACGCGCCTGCCTACGAGTTGCTAAGCGGAGCCGTGCGTGCGGCCACGCGTCTGGCCATAAAGTTGTCCGAGAAAATCTAAAACTTAGAGCACTTTCAGGCCAAATAGGATCATTCTGACGTGGCCGATTTATGCCGAGGTTAGGAGAGCCTCGCAGCGCGTAGCCTTTGCTACGGGCAAGGGGTTCGACGACGCCGAGGCCTAAATCGGCCCGTCCGAAGGGTGCCCTTCGGTGGCCGCCCGCGTTGTTGTTCCGCTCGCCCGATGCCACGGCATCGCGCTTCGCGAAACGCCTAGCGGATCGTTCCACCGCAGAGCATCAGAATGATCCTATTTGGCCTGAAAATGCTCTAGTCGTGGTTGCCCGAACCGGATCCGCCGCGGCCCGTGGCCAGTCCTGAGACGACGCCGCGCAGGCTGCGCACTTCCTGTTCGGTCAGCTCTGCGCGCTGGAACATGTTGCGCAGGTTGCGAACCATGGAGGGCCTCTTTTCCTTCACATGCAGGAACCCGCAATTATCCAGCTCGCGCTCCAGATGCTCAAAAAAGCCGACCAGTTCTTCCTTGGTGGCGGGGCGCGTCTGGGGGGATATGGGCACCTCGCGTTCCACCGTTTCGATGGAAGCCTGATACCATTCATAGCCGAACAGCAGCACGGCTTGGGCCAGATTAAGGGACGAAAACCCCGGATTGAGCGGGGCCGTCATAACGGCATCAGCCAGCGCCACGTCGTCGTTGTGCAGGCCCTTGGCTTCGGGCCCCAGAAGGATGCCCGCCCGGGAAGCGGACGCCGCCCAGGCTTCATGCATTTCGGTGGCGGCCTTCCTGGGCGTCACCACCGGCTTGGTCATGTCACGACCGCGCGCGGTGGAGGCGAACACCAGATTGAGATCGGCGACCGCCTCTGTGGTCGTCGCAAATACCCGCGCGTTTTCCAAAACGACCAGCGCGCCCGATGCAGCGTTGGTCGCCGAATCGTTGGGCCAGCCGTCGCGCGGGGCGACAAGACGCATGTCGGTCAGCCCGCAGTTCAACATGGCACGCGCCGCCATGCCGATGTTTTCGCCCAACTGCGGCTTAATCAGGATAACGGCGGGCGCCCCCGCGGTGTCGATGTCGCGAAGGGCTTTTTCCGCCCGGGTCATATCGGTTCCGGCCACGTCTCGCCCTATCCGTTGCTCGCGGCGGGCGCGCCGTCGCGAAACAGCTTGTAGACAATACTGTCGTTCAGCGCATTGAACGACGCATCGATAACGTTGGTCGACACGCCAACGGTCGACCACACCTCGCCCTGGCTGTCGCCCGATTCGATCATCACCCGTGTCACTGCGCGCGTTCCCGCCCCCGGCGTCAGGATGCGGACCTTGTAGTCAAGCAGCCGCAAATCTTCCAATTGCGGATAGAGCGGCAACAGCACCTTGCGCAAACCTGCGTCCAGCGCGTTAACCGGACCATTCCCCTCGGCCACCGACATATAGGGATCGTCGTTCATTTCCATCTTGACGGTCGCTTCGGAAAGCGTGATCAGTTCACCCTTCGCATTCCAGCGCCGCTCGTCGATGACCCTGAACCCGTTCAGCCTGAAATACTCGGGCACCTCGCCCAGCGCGCGGCGCGCCAGCAATTCGAAACTGGCTTCGGCACCATCGTAGGCGTATCCCTCGAGCGCGCGTTCCTTGACCGTACCCAGCAGTCCTGCAAGTTTCGGATCGTTCGCCGGAACGTCGATGCCGATTTCGCGCAGACGGGCCAGAATGCTTGAACGCCCGGCCTGTTCCGAAACCACGATATGACGGCGATTGCCGACCAGTTCGGGGGCAATGTGTTCGTAGCAGCGCGGGTCCTTCTCAACCGCCGAGGCGTGCAACCCGCCCTTATGGGCAAACGCCGTTTCGCCGACATAGGGCGCGTTGCGAACGGGTGCGCGGTTCAGGTGTTCGTCGAACAGGCGTGAGACGTGGGTCAACCGGGTCAGATCGTTGGCCGAAATGCCCACGTCGTAACCCATTTTAAGAACCAGCGACGGGATCAGCGTGATCAGGTTGGCGTTGCCGCAGCGTTCGCCCAGACCGTTCAATGCGCCCTGCACCTGGCGCACGCCAGCGCGCACGGCAGCCAGACTGCACGCGGCCGCGTTGCCGGTATCGTCGTGACAGTGAATGCCGATATTCTTGCCCGGAATGTGCTCCATCACCGCCGTGCAGATTTCCTCGATCTCGTGCGGCAACGTACCGCCGTTGGTGTCACAAAGAACGATCCAGCGCGCGCCAGCGTCATAGGCGGCGCGCAGGCATTGCACGGCGTATTCGGGATTGGCCTTGTAGCCGTCGAAAAAGTGTTCAGCGTCGAAAAGAACCTCTTCCACCTTGTCGCCCGCCGAACGCACGGAATCGGCGATCATGGTGACGTTTTCTTCCAGCCCGACGCCCAGCGCCACCTCGACCTGAAAATCCCAGGTTTTTCCGACGAGGCACACGCTTTTCGTCCCGCCGTTCAAAACGGCGACTAGTCCGGGGTCGTTATCCGCACTTCTTCCCGAACGGCGTGTCATGCCAAAAGCCGTCAACCGGCTGCGTTCCAATTGGGGCGGGTCGGCGAAAAAACCATCGTCGGTGGGATTGGCGCCCGGCCATCCGCCTTCGATATAGTCGATGCCGATCTTATCGAGTTCCTTGGCAATAACCTGCTTATCCAACACGCTGAAATCGACCCCCAGGGTCTGGGCGCCATCGCGCAGGGTACAGTCGTAAATATAGACGCGCTTATCCGTATCGTTCATATCACCAAGGTCTTTCATTTTGAAGGAGGCCGGAGAATGCCGAAAACCGCTCCCCTATACAAGGATTTCCCTGAACCCGATATCAAGGATCGATATTCCATACCGATTGCCGGGGGTTTTACCCTCTTTACACCTTCGGGGCTGTGTAGGTAATTCTTTGTTAGGAAAAACGTGCTGTAATCAATATATCTGACCTAGCTTGCCTAAGAGAGGGCGTATGGGCGCGCATCAAAAACCGAAGAATGACGTTGAGCGTCGTTCGGGCCGAGACAGGCGTTCGAGCGAGAGGCGCGTGTCCGATGATGACCGGCGCTCCGGCCTAGGGTTCCGCCCCGATCCGGACCGGCGCAGAGTTAGAATCTCAGGAAATGCTAAATCGGACGCACGCCGCAAAGCCAACGATCGCCGCAAATCAAAAGGCTCCTGACCTTCCAACATGGTTTGCTTTGCGTCACGCCGGACAACGGCGGCGTTTCAGCGCGATTTGCCGAGCGGTTGCAAAATCGCCCGCAAACCCACACAATCGCAAAAGGAACATAGAACACCCTGCGCCGGCGCGGATGAGGCCCAGGCGCGAAAAAAACGGGAGGCTAGCATATGTTCATGGGAACGGTTTCGCGCCTGATGGGCGCAATTGTTGTAATTGCGATCGGACTGGCAATGGCCACCGGCGACGTGTCGGCCAAGGACAAACGCTACAATCAGGATTGGCGGCAGCAAAATCAGGCCCCCGGCCACGACGCCACCCAGGAGCTTGTGAAAGAACTGAACGCGCTGATTAATCAAGCTTCGCGCTCGCGTGCGGCCGACCCCCTGTTTCTTCGTGATCTGAGCGATCTGGCCCGCCGCTTCTCGTGGCCGTGGCCCCGTCGCGTGTTGTTTGACAATTTCTCGGATGGAGAATTGTCGCAAAATCCGGCTTGGGTCGCATCGGGCCACGCCCTTATGGTCGATCGTTTCATCGGCGTGCGCAGCCAGGTCATTCCGTCCCGACGGCACGGATCGCAAAATCAGGCCCCGCGCAGCGACCGTCTGAGCAAACGCGACATCGCGGCGCAGATTTTCGCGACCATCCTGCAACAGCAGGCGCAAGCCCGGCAGCCCCAACAACGCCAAGCGCGTTCGCCTTACAAGCAGCCCGCCAAAATGACCTCGGCTGTGCGACTAGCCAACGCCTTTGCGCTGCGCACGCAGATCGCCTCGGACACCAAGGGCGAGGGCCGGTTTGAACTGGGCGTCACCCAGGGACCGAACGGTCTGGGGTATCGGGTGATTTACAATGCGGGCGGCACGCCCTCCATCGAGTTGGTGCGCATCGGCCGTCGCGGCTCCTCGGTAATCGACGCCAGCCGGAAAGCGGTCAAACTGGAAGACAACGCGCATCACACGTTGCAGTTCACGCGGTCCGCCGACGGCACAATGACCGTCAGCGTCGATGATGTCGAAGTGATCCGCACGCAGGATCGCGCCTTCCGCGATGGCTTTGACGGCATTCTCATGATGAATAAGGGCGGTGATTTCACGATCCGCGCAATTACGGCCTATTCAAGCTGACGGGAGACGAACATGCGCAAGACATTAGCGATGATCGCAGGCCTTCTGGGCGCTATCCTTCTGACTGCCCCCGTTCTTGCGGCAGACCTGTACGGCACGCTTGCGAAAGTGCAGGAGACGGGTGTCTTGCGCATCGGATTCCGCGACGCCTCGGCGCCTTTCTCGTTCATCGGCAAAGACGGAAGGCCCGCGGGTTACTCTGTCGATCTTTGCCGTCAGGTCGCCGTTTCGGTGAAACGTGAATTGAAACTGGTGGACATGTCGATCCAGTTGGTTCCGGTAACGTCGGAAAACCGCATCGCCAAGGTGATCAGCGGCGAGGTCGACATTGAATGCGGCTCGACCAGCCACACACTGGATCGGCGCGAGGAAGTTGATTTTTCGTACTTCACGTTTCTTACCGGCACGCGGCTTCTGGTGAAACGCACCTCCACCATCCGCAACTACAAGGATCTGGCCAAAAAAACCGTCGCCGTCACCAAGGGAACCACCAACGAGTCGCGAATTGTGGCCATGGCCAAGGTTCTCAAAATCGACACGACAATCCTGACGGTGGGCAACCACGACGAAGGTTTTGCGGCGGTGAAAGACGGCAAGGCTGACGCCTACGCCACCGACGACATCCTGTTGCGCGGCCTGATGCTGGTCTCGGGCGAGCCGGAAAAATACGCCGTAACCGGCAATTATCTTTCCTACGACCCCTATGCGCTCATGATGCGGCGCGATGACTCGGCATTTCGCCTGCTGGTCGACCGCACGCTTGCGGATCTATTCTTCCGCAAGGAATTCGACAATCTTTTCGATAAGTGGTTCAAGCCCATGGGCGTTCCCATGAACGACGTCCTGAAAGCCGCCATGACCATTCAGATGCATGTGAACTGAGAAGAATAAAGGGCGATGGAAGTTCCCCAGTATTTCGAGGAATACGAAATTGGTGCGTCTCGTGAAACCACGGGACGCACCATTACCGAAACCGACTTTGTGGTTCATGCCGGACACACGGGAGATTTCTTCCCCCACCACATGGACGCCGAATGGTGCAAGACACAGCCCTTCGGCCAGCGCATCGCCCACGGCACCATGACGTTTGCCATCGGCGTCGGCCTGCAAGCCAGCCAGATCAATCCGCTGGCCTTCACCTACGGGTATGAAAAGCTGCGCTTTCCCAAGCCGGTTCACATCGGCGACACCATCCACACGAAAGTAACGGTGAAAAACAAAACGCCCGACCCCAAGCGGCCCAAGTACGGTCAGGTCGTCGAGGCCACCGAGGTCATAAACCAGCGCGGCGAAACCGTTCTTTATTGCGAACACATCATTCTGGCCGAGCGACGCGACGCATGATTTCACTGCAAGGTATGACGTGGGATCATCCACGTGGGTACGATCCCATGATGGCGACCTCATCGCAGTTCGCCGAAAACAACCCCGGCGTCGAAATTCAGTGGGAGAAACGCTCGCTGGCCGATTTCGAAGCCCTGCCCATTGAGGAAATGGCCGGTCGGTTTGATTTGATGGTCATCGATCATCCGCATGTGGGATCGGTCGCCAAGAACGGCCTTCTGGCCGCGCTGGACGGCATCGGTTTTGACCGCGAACTGGCAGCCATTGAAGCTGGCTCGGTAGGGCCTTCGTTTCGATCCTACGTTTTCGAGGGCCATCAGTGGGCGCTGCCCATCGACGCCGCCGCGCCGGTATCGGCCTATCGGCCGGACGCCGTGGACACCCCTCCCGAAACCTGGGACGCGGTAATCAAACTGGCGGAAAAATCGTCCATCATCTTGCCGCTCAATCCGGTTCATTCCCTGATGGCCTTTCTGGGCCTCGCCGCCAACTGCAAGTTCGCGCTGGCAACGGGGCCGGATCGTTTAATCGGCAAGGAGGACGGGAAACGCGTTCTCGAGGCCCTGTCCGCCGTCGCCCGCCATCTGCCCGAGGCTTGCTTTTCCATGAACCCCATCGACGCCTATGAGGCCATGAGCCAGCCGGACGGCCCTGTTTATTGCCCGCACGGATACGGTTATGTCAGCTATGCGCTGGACGGTTTCCGCGAGCGCGTTTTGCACTTCGCCGATTTCCCGGCACTTGGCAACGCGGGCATCGGCGGGTCGGTGCTGGGCGGAACCGGGATCGCCGTCTCAAACCTGAGCAAACACCGCGACATCGCTGCCCGATATGCCTTCTGGGTGGCTGGAGCCGATTGCCAAGCGGGTCCGTTTTTCGCCGGTGGCGGCCAACCCGGACACGCTTCCGCCTGGGAAGACGACCACATCAACACCGCCACCCACGGCTTTTTCAGGAACACCCGCCAGAGCCTTGAAAATGCATGGCTCAGGCCGCGCCATGACGGCTACCTGGGTTTTCAGGAGCGCGCGGGGGTTTTCCTCAACGCACACCTTCGCGGCGAGGCCGACGCCTCGGCCACCTTGAACCAACTCGACACCATCTACCGGGACAGCTTCGAATATGACTAAGAACAACCGGCCCCTCGAAGGCCTCGTGGTTTTGGAATTCGCGCAATTTCTGGCCGGGCCGTGGTGCGGCCTGCGCCTTGCCGATCTGGGCGCGCAGGTCATCAAGATCGAACGCCCCGGAACCGGCGACATCGGTCGCACGCTCTATCTGAACCAGCCATCGAGCACCGGCGTCAACCTGCTGTTTCAGGCCATCAACCGCAACAAGCAAAGCTTCGCCGCCAACCTCAAGGATGAAGCCGACCGCGAATGCTTGTTCAAGTTGATCGGCAAGGCCGACGTTCTGATCCAGAACTTCCGCCCCGGCGTCATGGACCGGCTGGGCTTTGGTTACGATGCCGTAAAGGAAATCAACAAGGGCCTCGTCTACGCCTCCATCAGCGGCTTCGGCGAGGGCGGCCCGTGGGTCAAATTGCCGGGACAGGATTTGCTGGCGCAGGCGCGCTCGGGCATCACATGGCTGAACGGTTTTCGCGACGACCCGCCCATGCCCGTCGGCGTGGCCCTGGCCGACATACTGGCCGGGCACAATCTGCTGGAAGGCATTCTGGCGTCCCTGGTGGGCCGCGCCCGCACAGGCGTTGGCGCGCGCGTCGACACCAGCCTGCTGGAAGGCCTCATCGACTTCCAGTTCGAACTCTTAACCGCCTACCTGAACGAAAACGAAATCCCGCCGGTACGCCCGCAAAAAACCGGCGCCCACGCCTTCCTCACCGCCCCCTACGGCATCTACGAAACCAGCGACAGCTACCTCGCCATCGCCATGACCCCGCTGGCCAAACTGGCCGACCTGCTGACCATGCCCGAACTGAACGGCTTTGAAGCCGAAGACGGCGGCTTTTCCGAGCGCGACACCATCTACGCCCTGCTCGCTCAAAAACTGGCGGGGCAATCCACGGCCCACTGGCTAGGCATCCTGCAACCCGCCGACATCTGGTGCGCCGAAGTCATGAACTGGCCCGAACTCTTCGCATCCGAAGGCATGAAACGCCTGAACATGGTCCAGCAATTGACAGGCCCCACCGGCCCCCTCCTCCGAACCACCCGCCCGGCAATGCGCATCAACGGCGAAGGACTTACGAGCGAAACGCCAGCCCCCGAGGTTGGGCAGCATACGGCGGAGATTGCCCGGGCGTTTGGGTTGTAGGAAAACTCCCGAAAGAGCACGAAAGCGCCCCGACCAGCCCCCAAGCGAAAACCCAGCCAGCGTGGGGCTTGAACGCAATTATGATGGAAGGACCGGGCCTCACGCTTTAATTTGTAAACTGCCGACGTAATCCAAAAACCGGCAACCGGCGAGGCCCCGGACAACAAGCCCGGAGGAGCGCGCCAGCGCGACGACTAGCGCCATTGAGGCGCGCAGCCTGCGTGGCGCCTGAACGCCAAACGAATGAAAAGGACCGGGCTCCGCCCAGGCCCGCGAAGGGACGCGTCCCTTCGATCCCGTTGATTGGAGGCGGGAAAATTAGTGTACCGTCACCGTAACGTATTGAATTTAACGTCGATTTCTCGTGAAAGAGGAAACCGTCACCGTAATAGTCCGTAATACGTCGTCACCGTAATACGAAGATGTCTGTTATCCACGCGCCACTGCTGTAGCATTATACAAGCAGCCGAGACCAAACCCATAATCTATGTCTCGATTTGCGGACGTTGAATGCATGGGTACACGTAGTCTCAAGCGCTTGGTGTTTTCATGGTTGGGGTAGTAATAGGGATACATAAAAAGCCAACCGGTATACATATTTCCACTTTCAATCCAATCATCGCGCCAATCCTGTGTCATCCCATCATACTTTGAATTGTGGCGTTCTTTGGCCCAGTTGGCGAATATCGAGTGGTCGTCTAGGCCATCCAAAAATAAAGTCACAGCTTTATGTAACTTGGTTTCAAGGGTGTACGGAATTGTGAGATTTACGGCTCGTGCATACTCCATCGACACCATGATTTCTGCTAACGCACTATTATGATACCAAAGTGCACGATCCCCGCGCGTTGTTCGATCCTGTATTGACCCATCTTCATTGATCAACGCTTCAAGAGATTGGATTGTCCGTCATCGGCCCACTTCGCTAATGTTTCGATGATCCTACCCTTGGCTTCATTATTCTTCGTTATATGCGCAACCGTTGCTGCATAGGAAACGCCTGTTACAAAGCGTTCCACTTCTTTTGACCCTTTAGCGGGTTCATAACCAGACATACGGGATGTAAATCCCTCTACCTTTTTGATCACGGGGATCTGGGTAAAACTAAAGTCAACGTGATCAGTGGAACATGCCGGAATGACACCCAATTGTTTTGGGCTCACTTTGATATTCAAAATATCAGAATTGAGGCTGGTGATTTTTCCACCTTGGTGATCCAAGAATGCCTGAAATTCTGGATCTGTTTTAACGGACTGACAAGCTGCTAGTGCGCCAACACAGGCTACCAAGATGAATAGACGGGTCATCAACACCTCTCACTATGTCCGTTGATCAGAATAGTTAAGGGATTTCGGTGACAGTTTACTTTTTACGGTCGTCTCTGTCCCTTAAAAAGTAAACTGTCACCGTAATACACCGTAATACAAGTAAACTGTCACCGTAATACTATGGACCCTGGGAATTATTTGCACTGTCACCGGAACGTCACCGGAACTTGTCACCGGAACTGTGGGAATTATGTGCACTGTCACCGGAACCTCACCGGAACCCAAAAAATCACCACGGTAAGGTGTTGTCGGCTTGATGCTTCGCTGATAGTTTGCGCAATCTTAAGTCGTTAAACAATCTGCACAATCTTAAGCAGTCAAAAGGAGAGAAACGAATGTCGGTAATTTTGCGTGTGGCAACGCTCTGGTTGGTATTAATGGTGGTCTCCGGTTGCGCCACACCGCCGGCAATACCGTTCGATCGGGCGAGTGCCGGCGACATTAAGACGATCGGAATCCTGGCCCCCGCCTTTCCTGAACGGCCGACGGCCTTCGTTGCCGCAAGTCCTGGCCAAAGTTTCGGATTGATAGGGGCGCTTATCGACGCCGGCATTCAGGCCAATCAGGAGAAACGTCTGAATGCCGCCCTCGACAGCCAACAATTCGTGGCCGATCCGGTTTTCACCGACTCCTTGGCAGAAGCCGCAAAGGCGCAGGGCTACGCGGTGACGCCCATTCACGTGGATCGGGTCAAGAAGGATCGCTTCCTTGAGCAGTATCCACCGATCGATGAGACAAAGGTTGACGCCTATCTCGACGTGATCTTCGTCAACTACGGCTACATGGCCGCTGGGATGGCCGATTCATCTCCTTTCCGGCCTTGGATAACCATGCGCTGCCAACTGGTTCGGGCCAGTGATTCAACGGTTCTCATGCAGGACGCGGTAAACTACAACCCGCTTGGCCGCGTTGGCCAGAACGGTACAACGGTCACACTATCGCCTGATCCCACCTTCGCCTTCTCCAATATGGAAACGCTCGAATCCTCTCCCGCCCGCGCCGCTGAAGGCTTGCAAGTCGCCCTTGGCAAAGTAGCCGCCGCGGTGGGTACCCTTCTGCGCTGAGGAATACCTCCGATGAAACGCCGCCACCTCTTGCTGGTCTGCGTGGCATGTGCGCTGCTCGGCGGGTGCCAAACGAAAAAAGACGTGCCGCCTGTTCTGACGGTGTCAGCGGCCGAATGCATCGCGACGCCTGTTCTGGATTCGTCGGTTCCGATGACCTTCGATGGCAAGAAAAAATCGACGCAATCGCTGGAGATTTCCGCCAGTTCTTCCTGTCTGACGGATACCCAAGGTCGACGGCGGCTTTTCCGTCTGCTCCGGCTGCCCGGCGGCGATATCCCCTACACGGTTTCCGTCGCCAGCCTCGCCCACGGCTACACCGTGTTTGCCCCCCACTTCATGCTATTGAACGCCCGGGGCGAAACGGTCCGGGAGATCGACCCGCAGACCCTCATGTTCCGTAGCGGCTCCTTGACGGGTATTTTCCGTCCTCGCGCCGGTGAGCGCTACCTTCTGATCGTTTCGAACCCCGACGCCGTGGGCAAACGGTTCTCTCGCACCGTCGAAAACATGACTGCAACCATGGTGGCGGCTGGCGGCGCCTTCTTCCACATTTATTCCGGCGACGACACCACGAACAGCTTCGTCTACTCGCACGCCGGAGAGATCGTCATCACAGTCTACCCCGTGCCGACTTCGTAATTCCGGGATGAATTCCGGGGTGTCCCCGGAATTGTCCGTAATTTTAGCCGTCCCAGTTTTCAACTTCCTAGGCCGTGCCCGCAATTCGGACATTTGTCAGGAAAGCGGGATGACCAAAAGAAAAACGGAAAAACCGGGAGAAAAACCGGGACGACGAAAAACCGGGACAGCTTATCGACGAAGAACCGGGACAGCTTATAATTTTCCCAGGGTCCATAGGGGCACACGTCCCTATGCCGCCGGAGGCGCGGGGCGGGCGGAGCCCGGCGTTGGCTATGCGGTGCTTTAGCGGAAGAGGGGTTGACTTTTTACTCTAATTAGGATATATATCATATCTTGCTGTTTTAATTGTGAAACTAAGCTGATTGACTGCGGTTAAGCGGCTGAAAACAAACGCGGAATCGTCGAAATGACGATTTTTGACGAGGAATGACGAGGTTTTGTTTGTGGGATTCGCGGTTTTCCCTTTTGGTTCAAGGGGTTGTCGCGAATCGAGGTGGACGGAAAATCGTCATTTTTCCGACCGGCCGGGGAAGAGGTTTCGCGGACCTACTTCAGCAGGATGTTTTCGACTTCCTTTAGCTGGGTTCGGGCGCGCAGCAGGTAGAATCCCTGCACGGCCAGATGGCTGGGGACGGCTAGCCCATCGTTGGCGCCGTTGGAGACGACCAGCGGGTCCATGACGGCGGCGGTTTTCAGGCTGCCCAACATTTGCGCCCAGGCCTTGTCCACTTTCTTTTCGGCGATGACTTCGGCGAAATCGATGCCGATTTCACGCAGCAGGATGAAATAGCCGTACAGGCGGCCCTTGGCAGCGTAGAAGATGTCATCGGCCTGGGTGTCGAACCAACCGGCGTCCGATCCCATGGCGCGTTGGTCGAGTGCGGCGGACGCGCTGCCCAGATCGGAACCGACGCGGGCCAGAAAGACGATCAGATTATCGGCGCGCTTGTCATAAACCGCGTTGCCTTCGCCCAACCGCTCGTTATAACGCACGAGGGCCTTCTGGCCTGCTATGTACTGGCGTTCGGCGCTGGCCGTAGGCATCAGCGAGGTGGAGGGCTCCCACACCCAGATGGTGCCGTCGTATTTCAGCAACCCCGAGGCCTTGTCGAGATCGGCGTCGGCCTGACTGGAACCGCGCGTGCGGCCCAACACATCCGTCATCTCAATGGCGAAGCGCGAAACGGCATAGACCAGCCCCATCTGGAAATTGGGCATGTTGTCGAGCATGGATGACGGGAAAATGAAGGGCTTGTTGGCGACCCATTTGGTTTGCGTCACCTCGCGATCGATAAGGGCGGCGGCGGCGGCTACGGCGCGGCTTCCCTTGGCGACCTGAAACTCGGCGGGCGCCTCGAAGGCCACGTCGTCGTTGATGGTGTTGGCCAGCATCATGCCGACCGGATAATACAGCGCCATCACGGCCACAAGGCCGCCCACCACCAGCGCCCACCGGCCACCCGCGAAGACGCCACGCAGCCACTGGCGCGCACGATCACGCGCGCCTGCGAACCAATCGGAAATCCGGTCCCATAAATCTGTCAAAAGAATTCCTCCCGTCACCCACTATACCGAAGATCGGTACTTAATATGGCGGAAAAAATGCGCCTCGCCAGTGTCCCAGGTCACGTTATACTCGGGCAAAGCGGTAAATAGGGGAGAAAGTACCGTCATGAAAATCACCGATATCGAAACCATCATCCTGCGATTGCCCGAACCGGTACTTCCCAACGGGGATAATCTGCAAGACGTCCTGATAATCCGCATCCATACCGACGACGGATTGGTCGGAATCGGCGAGGCCCATACCTCACCCACGGTGCTCAAAGCGATCATCGACGCGCCCATATCGCATCTTACGACCCAGGGCTTGAAACCCCTTCTGCTCGGCAAAAATCCGTTGCGCATCAACGAGCTGTGGAACGCCATGTACGACCACACGGTATCCTACGGCCGCCGCGGCGCGGTGATGCAGGCGATCAGCGGTATCGACATCGCACTATGGGATCTGCTGGGAAAAGCAACGGGTCAGCCCATCCACCAATTGCTGGGCGGCAAGGTTCGCAACGCGGTTCCGGCCTATGCCAGCGACCTGACGCCAGCCACGCCTGAAGGCATGATCGAACAGGCCAAGCGCCATGCCGAAGCCGGTTTCACGGGAATGAAATTCGGTTGGGGCGGACTTGGCGGCGATGTGAAATCGGATGCCAAATGGGTGGGCGAAATTCGCGCCCACCTTGGCCCCAATATCGCCCTGATGCTGGACATGGGAACGCCGGTCCCCTTCGAGCAGGCCGTATGGCTGGCGGGTGCTCTGGCCGAGAACGACGTCTATTTCCTGGAAGAACCCCTGTCACCGGATGATCTGGACGGTTTTTCCAACCTTGTCGCGGTTTCGCCCACGCCCATTGCCACCGGAGAAAAGGAAACCAGCCGGTTCGGCTTTCGCGACCTGATGGAACGGGGCGGCCTTCGCATTATCCAGCCCGACATTGCCAGATGCGGCGGTATCACAGAAACCCGCCGCATCGCGGCCCTGGCTGAAACCCGCAACGTACGGGTCATTCCGCATTGCTGGTCAACGGACATCCTTGTTGCCGCGACGCTGCATTTCCTGGCCACGCAAAAGGACGCACCCTGGCAGGAATTCAATGTGATGGATAATCCGTTGAAATCCGGTCTCGCGAACGAACCTTTCAAACTGGCGGACGGCATGCTGCGCATTCCGGACGGGCCGGGTTTGGGGATCGAACTGAACGAAGAAACGATTGAGCGCTACCGCTGGACGCCCTGAGATTAGCGCTTCGGCGCGCCTTTTTCCTTTTTGCGGGGCTGACCGCCGCGCGAGCGCTTGTTGGCTTCGCGCAGACGTTTTGAAAGCTCGATGGCCAACGAATGGTAAAAGCGTTTGCCGAAACCAGACTTTTCGTTAAGTTTCTCGTTCATCTGTGCGGCGTCAATAAACACCGTCTCGACGTTGCCGACAGCGGCTACCGAGGCACTGGTCGGCGCGTCGTCGACAAAAGACATCTCGCCAAAGATCGCGCCGCGTCCAAGGCGCGTCACCTCAACCGAAAGCCGGCCGGGAATTCGCTTGGCCTTGGTCTTGCCGTCCTTGCCCTTGACCTTGACCTTTTTTATGACCCGCACGCCATGCTCGACCCGCACTTCGCCTTTGGTAACCACGAAAATACCCTGCAGCACGATACCTTGTTGAATGATGAGCTGCCCGTCCTTGAATCGGCGCGTCGTGCCCGAATCAAGGAGCGCCTGCCGCTCTTCGATGCTTAGAATGCTAAAGGTGCCGTTGAACGCCATTACATTTCCTTCCCCGGCAAATCGTGCCGCAATTTTCGGCCACAGGCAAGACGTGTGCGGTGTTTTCGCTGACAAATGTTATAATCCGGAAAAATCCTCGGTGCGCGGAAAGCGCCTGATCGGAGGGAAGTCGATGACCACCAAGTCGCATCACACTGCAGACGAAATCAACGCCACCGAGCAAACGGCCGTCCGCCACCCCCTGAACGCGGGTGCCGTTCGCCATACGCGTACGCTAGGCAACCTGGCAGGTCTGCAACACCTGGGCGTCCATCTGGTGCGCGTGGAACCGGGATTTCAAACCACCGAGTACCATGTGCACCACATGGAGGAAGAGTTCGTCTACATCCTTTCGGGGCGCGGAAAGGCAACCATCGACGGAATTCAATCGGCTGTAGGCCCTGGTGATTTTCTGGGTTTCGCCGCGGGCGGCCCGGCCCACGTCATGCGCAACGACGGGCCGGAGGATTTGGTTTATCTGATGGCAGGCGAAAGGCGCGATTCGGATGTGGTCGACTATCCCAATGCAAGAAAACGCCTGCTCAAGCAGGACGGGGGCCGCGAGTTCGTCGATCTGCCCGAATAAGGAGGTGCGGAATGAAGCAATCGATTGGCCTCGCCATTGTGGTTTTCGCACTGGGAGCGTTCGCGGCGGACAACGCAACGGCGCAGGGGATGTCGTGGCAGGTTTTTGCCAAACCCGACAAAACCTTGTTGGCATGTCTGTCCAGCGAATTGGACAAGCGGCAGCTAAAAGCGCTTTCCTCGGGTGAACGACCAAAAAACAAAAAGCTGCGCCGTGCCGCCGGGCGCGCATATAAAGACTGCACACAAAATACCGCCACAGATTCGGCCTCAAATTCAGGAGGGCGAAACCACCGAATTTCCTTCATCGACGCCCATGCCCACGCATCGGCAAAATCGGCCAGCGGCACCCTGACTTCCATGGAGAGCATGGGGATTGAGCGCACCATTACCATGCCGCCGCCCGTAGCGCCGGGCCAAAATATAAGGATATCGGAAAAAGACTTCGTGCGAGCAGCCCAAAAACACCCCGACAAGTTCGTCTATTTCGGCGGCGGGGCTAGCCTGAATAAAATGGTTCATCAGGCGGCGCAGAGTGGAAAAATGCCGGATTCGCTGCGCAAGAAATTCACCGAAACGGCGCAAGACATATTGGACGACGGAGCCAAGGGCTTTGGTGAAATCACCGCCCTGCATCTCTCGTTGCGAAAAAATCACCCGTATATGGGCACGCCGCCCGACCATCCCCTGTTCTTGCTGCTGTCTGACATCGCGGGCAAGGCCGGGGTTCCCATAGATTTTCATATGGAAGCCGTTCTCCAGGACATGCCGTTGCCCGCCGAAATCGCCGGGCGGCCAAACCCGGATATTCTGAGTGCCAACATCGCCGCCTTCGAACGCTTGATGGCGCACAATCGCAATACGACGATCATCTGGGCGCATGCGGGTTGGGGCAATACGGGTCAGCGCACGGTCGAACTTTGCCGCAAGCTGTTGGAGGCCCATCCAAACCTTTTCATGAGCATCAAGATAGAAAAGAAGGGGCGGCCGAAAATCAGGCTGCTGGATCGATCGGGCATGCTGGTG
Source organism: Rhodospirillales bacterium (assembly GCA_018648445.1). The sequence goes on from JABGRG010000015.1 coordinate 25,829, forward strand.
TCCGAATGGCTGGAGTTGTTCACCCAATTCCCTGATCGCTTCATTTTGGGCAGCGATGAAAAATACGACCGCGACGCCAAAAGAGCCCAAAAGAACACGCACGGCATCCGCAGGCTACTGGATCAACTGCCGCCCGATCTGGCCCAGCATATCGCACACGATAACCCGAAGCGGCTGTTCGGACTTTAGTTAAGCCCGCCGCCAGGTGGTTCCTTGCGCGCCGTCCTCAAGGACAACGCCTTGAGCAGCCAGTTCATCGCGAATTTCGTCGGAACGGGCAAAGTCCTTGGCCTTGCGGGCTTCGGCGCGCTCGACGATCAGGGCCTCGATTGCGCTTTCATCAACCGTCTCTGCTGCCGCCGGCTGCCATTTGAACCAATCCTCCGGGGCCTGTCTGAGCAAACCGAGAAGGTTACCACAGGCCATGAGGCGACCCTTTAGCTCGGCCCGTTCACCGGCATCGACAGCCTTGTTCAGCGCGCCAACCACTTCGTGCACATGGGAAATGGCCAACGGCGTATTGAGGTCATCGCACAAGGCGGCAATGAAGACGTCGGGCGCATCGGCGAGTGACGCTTCCACATCTGCCGCATTGCGCAGGGCGGTATAACAACGGTCAAGCGTTTCCTTGGCCTGACGAACGCCATCCGCCATCCAGTTCAGGGGCTGGCGGTAATGGGTTTGCAGCATGGTCAGGCGCAGGGCTTCGCCGGGATGATCGTCAAGAAGTTCGCGCACGGTAAAAAAATTGCCGAGAGATTTCGACATCTTCTCGCCCTCGACCATCAGATAGCCGTTGTGCATAAACACCTTGGCCATGATGTCGGTGTCGTGGGCGCAGCGGCTTTGCGCGATCTCGTTTTCATGGTGCGGGAATATCAGGTCCTGACCGCCGCCGTGAATATCAAAAGTTTCGCCCAGATACTTCTTGCTCATGGCCGAGCATTCAATATGCCAGCCCGGACGCCCCCGGCCCCACGGCGATGGCCATCCCGGCTGATCCTCGGTGGACGGCTTCCAAAGAACAAAGTCGGCGGCGTCCTTTTTGTAATCCGCGATCTCGACCCGCGCGCCTTCGATCAGTTCGCGCCGCTTCAGCCGTGCAAGACGTCCGTAATCGGCCATGGACGGCACATCAAACAAGACGTGGCCGTCGTTCTCGTAGGCGCTCCCGCCTTCGATAAGGGTTTCGATCATGGTGACCATCTGCGCGATATGGTCGGTCGCGCGCGGCTCAATATCGGGCTCCAGCGCACCCAATTCGGCCATGTCCTCATGGAAGGCCGCCGTCGTGCGTGTGGTGATGCTTTCAATGGGTTCGTTTGCCTTTTTCGCGGCGGCGATGATCTTGTCGTCAACGTCGGTAATGTTGCGAACATAGGTGACATCGGAATAGAGCCGATTGAGAAGGCGGAAAAGCACGTCGAAGACGACCACCGGTCGCGCGTTGCCGATATGGGCGAAGTCGTAAACCGTCGGCCCGCAGACATAGAGCCCGACCGAACCGGGCTTCAGCGGCGTGAATTGATCCTTGGATCGGCTTAGCGTGTTGTAGAGATGAAGGGTCACAGTTTCCTCGTTTAACTCAACCGCCCATGCGATCCAACGCGCGCGCACGTCCGATCATGGGCAAAAGCAATTGCATATCCGGCCCCTTGTCCACGCCGGTAACGGCCAGACGCAGGGCACGGGTCAAGGCGTCTGCCGATTGCCCCGATTTAGCGGCGACGGATTTGATCCACGCGGCCCAGGTTGTTCCGTCCCAGGGGTCGGGCGGCAACAGCTCGCGGGCCGTCAATATCAGGTCGAGATCCTCGATCACGCAGGGAACATCGCCAAAACAGACCCGATACCACTCATCGACCTCGGAAAAGCCGGAAAGGTTGGTCCGAACGGTTTCCCAGAAGTGGCGGTTCGCATGTTCAAGGTCCAACCGGGACAGCCTTTTTTCGACCATTTCAAACGGCATCAGGCCAAGTACTTTCGCGTTCACGCGCGCCAGTTTGGCCGTATCGAGTTTGGGGTCACCGGCCGTATAGTCCCGAATATCGAAGGGTTCCGCTATTTCAGAAAGTGACAGGCATGGCGCCGCCGAACGCCCCGTCCCCAAATTGGCCAGCACCGAGTTCAAAGCCATGGCCTCAATCCCCTCGCCGCGAAGGTTTTCGATGGCGGTCGGCCCCATTTCCTTGGAGATGACATGGCCTGCGTTGTCCATGATCAGCGGAAGATGCCCGAGGGCCGGAGCCACGGCCCCCAACGCCTTGAAAATTTGGATCTGGGTCGCTGGTGTGGTTACGTGATCGACGCCACGGATGACATGAGTGACGCCATGGTCGATATCATCCACCGCCGACGGAAGAATATCCGCGAACACACCGTCCGCTCGCATCACGACCGGATCGCTCAAATTCGTCACATCAAGGGTTTGCGGCCCGAGGACAAGGTCGTTCCAGGACACCTCGCCATCATCAAGCAAAAATCGCCAGTGCGGTTTGCGGCCCTCGGCCTCGAATTGTCGGCGCTGTCCGTCGGAAAGCATCAATCCGGCCCGGTCATAGATCGGTCGCAGACCAGCCGCGCGCCGGGTCTCGCTGAATTTGCGTAACTCCGCAGCCGTTTCATAGCAACCATAGATGCGACCCGCAGCGCGCAGGCGATCAAAGGCCTCGCGGTAACGGTCCATGCGATCGGATTGACGGGCGAACTCATCCCACTCAAGGCCCAGCCACATAAGATCGCGCTCAATGGCGATGATCAATTCAGGAGGCGATGTCGCCGGGTCCCGATCATCGAATCGCAGCAGGAACTTGCCTCCGGCCTTGCTGGCAAACAGCCAATTGATCAAAGCCATGCGGGCATTGCCGACATGCAATGGTCCCGACGCGTCGGGAGCGAAACGCACAACGGTATTCATACCGAAACCTGTCCTTGGCCAAACCCTGTCATTGCCTACCGCTTAGGAGGTAAACCGGTTCGTAATCGGGTAACGCCGGTCACGGCCGAATGCCCGATGCGATATCTTAACACCCGGAGGGGCCTGGCGCCGCTTGTATTCGGCCAAGTCCAACATGCGCCATATGCGCCGCACCGTCGCCTCATCATAACCCGCCGCGACCACTTCGGCGACAGAACGTTCGCCCTCGACCAATGCCCCCAATATGGCATCGAGGTCGTCATAGGGCGGAAGCGTATCCTGGTCCGTCTGGTCGGGCTTCAATTCAGCCGAAGGCGGTTTGGTGATGACGCGCTCGGGCATGACGGCACCGTCGGGGCCCAGAACCCCGGCCGGACGCTCGGCGTTGCGCCAGCGAGACAGGGCAAACACGGTGGTTTTATAGACGTCCTTGAGCACCGAATAGCCGCCGCACATATCGCCATAGATGGTGGCGTAGCCAACCGACATTTCCGACTTATTGCCCGTCGTCAAAAGCATATGGCCGAACTTGTTGGAAACCGCCATGAGAGTAACCGCACGGGCGCGGGCCTGGATGTTTTCCTCGGTGGCGTCCGCCTCGCGCCCCGCAAACAAGTCTCCCAGCATGGAATTGTACGCTTCCATCGCCGGCTCTATTGAAATGCTTTCAAGCCGGGAACCCAGAAGAGCCGAGATTTGTTCGGCATCCTCAATGCTTTCACGCGAGGTGTATGGCGAGGGCATGGCGATCAGCAAAACGCGATCCGGGCCCAGCGCATCCGCCGCGATCGCCGCGCTGAGCGCACTGTCGATCCCGCCGGACAGGCCCAGAACGACGCCGGGAAACCCGTTCTTTCCCACATAGTCGCGAAGCCCCGTTACCAACGCCCGGTAGATGGAACCCAGTTCCGAAAGAATGGGGGCGGGGACCGTTTCCTTGCACATCCAGCCATTGTCTCCGGCATGCCATTCGGTCAGGCGCACGTCCTCGGTCCATGGCTCCAATTGATGGGCAACACCCCCGACAGCGTTGAGGACGAATGAATGGCCGTCAAACACCAACTCGTCCTGACCGCCGACCAGATTGACGTAAATGAGCGGCAATCCCGTCTCACCCACCCGGTCGCCCGCCAGCGCGCCGCGAACGTCGGGCTTGTCGAATTCAAAGGGTGAACCGTTGAGAACAACAAGAAGTTCCGCGCCGTCTTCCGCCAGTTTCCCGGCCACATGGGGAACCCACATATCCTCGCAGATCATCACGCCAAGCCGCACACCCCTAAATTCCATAGGTTGCGGCAATTCCGCGGCGGCGAATACGCGTTTTTCATCGAAAACGCCGTAATTGGGTAGTTCGTGCTTTAGCGTGATCGCGCTGATTTCGCCGCCATCCAGCAAAAGAGCCGCGTTGAACAACTCGCCATCCACACGCCAGGGAGCTCCCAGTAGCACGGCCGGGCCGCCGTCACCGGTTTCGGCGGCGAAGGCCGTTACCGCATCCTCGATTCCCCGCTGAAACGACTGCTTGAGAACAAGATCTTCCAGAGGATAACCAGCCACCGCCAATTCCCCGGTCACCATCAGATCGGCGCCAAGATCAGCCGCACGTGCGCGCGCCGCGCGCATCGTCTCGATATTGCCGCCGATGTCACCAACGGTCGGATTAAGTTGCGCCAGCGCGATGCCAATGCCTTCGGTCATGTGTGTAAACCTGTACGGATAGAATCGGTGAGGCAACGTATGCGGCCCCTTTCACCCTGTCAACGTCACCTTGAAACAGCCGAAGTTCCGAAGGTCCGCCGAAAAATGAGAAAAACTCGCACTGTGTGACGAATTTCACAGCAATACCCGTAAAATTAAGGTAAAAAAGCGAAATTATCGGGACTTCGCGCTTTCAGCATATGTTTCTTTTTGTGCGCGGAAGGGCGGTGGGAGAGGCAGTTCTATCCATGGGTAAAGAACCCAAAAAGGTTGAAGAGGTCGTCTGGACCGGCCAGTCGGATCGAACAGTGCGGAATGACGCCGAGTTTTATGAACCCGGCAAATCAGCCGTGGGCAAAGTTGCCTACAAAGAAACCGACGAGGCTCCGCCGAGCGCCAAAAAACACATCCCCGCCCCTGCCTCCAAGGCAGGGATTGCGCCCGCCCCCAAGCCCGCATCGGCCCCCGCGAAAAGGCCGGCACCAGCACCCAAACCAGCACCCGCGCCACAAGCAAAACCAGTTCCCAAAGCAAAGCCCACGCCTACGCCCGCTCCCGCGCCCGCGCCCGCACAAGCGGCTACGGCGCGCGACAAGGGCCGGGTGATCGCGCAGACCGTCGTCGGTTCATTCGTTGATCGCATGAAGGCCGAAGCCCAGCGCAAGGGAGGAAGCCTGTCGCTGAACGACCTCGAGGCGCTTGATGAGGAATTCGAAGAAAAAACGGCGGCCCTTGAGGTTTTGTTTGAAAAAACCTTCGAAGATTTCGCCCGTACATATGCCAAAAGCGCTGGTGAAGAACGACGCGAGAACCCGTTTGATCGCCTGATTGTCGGCCCGTTTGAAAAGCTCCTTTCGGGAGGCAAGGGTCCAAGTACGGCCAAAGGCGGAATTTCTCGGCGCATTATGCCGGGCTTTTTCATGGCCCTGAACATAATGCTGGGTCCGGACGAGGTCGCAGCCTTTAGGGCCGAGGCAAAGGCTATTTTCGACCGCGTGAACAAGGCCCGCGACAACATCGATTGGCAAGCCTATTTCGCCGAGGCCAAGAATCTTCGCCTCAGCGTGTTGATTGCGATGGCCGTGCATTTTGCCAATC
>JABGRG010000015.1:31551-47455 GCA_018648445.1 Rhodospirillales bacterium
ACAAACGCGCGGCATGGTTCCTGGACATGATTAACAATCACCTGTCGCCGCCCGAATCCGATACGGACCCGGACGCAAACTGGACATTATCCAGGCCCGCTTACGAACGCATGATCGACAGGTTGTTTGCCGATTTGATGACGGCGGTGGGCAGCCCCAAGGCGCGCGAAGCGATTACCAAGCGCTTCGGCCCCGAAACCTGCGCCTCGGTCGCGGCCATCATGAAGGGCATGGGCGCGTAACATCGCCCGGGTTCGGCGCGCCGGCCCGTTACTTCTTTTTGCCGTTCCACTTTTTCAGAAGGAACTCGCGGCCAACCTTGACCATGGGGACGTCGCCATAGCTGACGATATCCGCCGTGGCATAGGTTTCGGACCACTTGTCGGGAAGATGCGATCCCGTCCCGATCACGTCGATGGGGGCGTCGGCGTAGGCCATGACCCGGCATTTCTCGACCCCGAAACCCGACGAACAAACGATCTTCACGGCGGGGTATCCGGCCTGATCTAGCTGGTCGCGTAAATGATAAACAGCCGCCGCCGAAACACCGGTGCCGGTGAGATAGCGCAGTTCCGTTTCGTTCCGGTACAGCCGGAAGGCCATGGGGGCATGGCGCTCAAGCGCCGCGTAGGAACGCTGCGGCCCCAACCCTTCGACAAACCGTCCGCCGTGGGTATCCAGCCGGATCGAGATTTCACCCGCCGCGGCCTTGTCCGGAAAACGCCGGCAAACCTCCAGCGCGTCCGTAATTTCACGCCCAAAGAAATCGGAAAGCACAACCAGGTTTTCGTCGGGGAACATCTCGACGAACATTTCGGCGGCGCGCAGGGTTGATCCGGCATAGCCGATCAGCGCGTGGGGCATGGTGCCCAATCCCTGCGGCAGGCCAAAGTAGCCTGCGGTCGCATCGTTGGCCGAACCGATAAATCCCACCGCGCCCTTCTCGCGTTGGGCCGCCTCGGACCCAACGGCTGCCGCGTAAGCCATGAGTTCTTCCATCTGGGTGCCCGCGCAATGGCGGGCGTCCATGGCGATGAAGCCCGTCTTCGGCAGATCGCAACACATGGTGTAGGCGTTGTAAGCCGCGACGCAACAAGCCCCTAATTTTTGCAGATAGAGGGTTTCGAGATCGACCAGATGATAGAAAGACCCGGTGATATAAATCAGCGGCTCACCGGCCCCGACCCAATCGCCTTCAGCATAATTCAGGTCGATCTTGAATTCGGTTCCGCGTTCGCGGGCAGCCATTTCAAGCCAGTCGACCATCAGACGCGGCGTGAAGATAACCGGACGACGCATGAAGACGGCGTAGGTCACGGTCATGTCGCCGAAACGGCCAATCGCCTCTTTGGTTTTCAGGAAGTAGCGGTCCGTCCAACGGGTAATCTCGCTGGCATTGGGCCAGGCCGCCACGGGCTGAGGCTTGTCTTTCATGGCACCCTCGTTTTTCCGGGGTTTACGACCCCGTTGTCGCGCGATCTCGTTGGCGCGCACGTTCATCCTTGAGCATTTCGGCCAGCAGGAATGCCAGCTCCAACGCCTGTTTCGCATTCAGGCGGGGATCGCAATGGGTGTGGTAACGCGCGCCCAGATGCGCCTCGGTAATGGCTTCGGCCCCGCCCACGCATTCGGTGACATCCTGACCGGTCATTTCGAAATGAACACCCCCGGCGTAGCTTCCCTCGGCCTTGTGAACCGCGAAAAACGCCTGAACTTCGGCGAGAATACTGTCGAAATGCCGGGTTTTGAAACCGTTCGAGCTTTTCACCGTATTGGCGTGCATGGGATCGCAGGCCCAGACGACCGCGCGGTCTTCGTTTTTGACGGCGCGAATGAAGGGCGGCAACAGGCGCTCGGTCTCGTCGGCGCCGAGACGCACGATCACCGTCAGTTTTCCCGGCTCGTCCGCCGGATTGAGCGCATCGCAAAGCCGGATCAGGTCATCGGGATCGGAAGTCGGGCCGATCTTGACCCCGACGGGATTGCCGATACCGCTCAGAAATTCGACATGCGCACCATCCAGATCGCGGGTGCGGTCCCCGATCCATAGCATATGAGCCGAGGTGTCGTACCAGTCGCCTGAAATTGAATCGATACGGGTCATCGACTGTTCGTAATTCAGCATCAACGCTTCGTGCGAGGTGAAGAAATCGGTACCGCTGATTTGTGGCGTTGTCTCGCTGGTCAGGCCGCAAGCCGCCATGAAGGCAAGCGTTTCGTCCAGACGGTCGGCCATGTCCTGATAGCGCGCGCCCGCCGGACTGTCGGCGACAAAGCCTAAATTCCATTTGTGAACCTTGTGCAGATCGGCGTAACCGCCCTGGGCGAATGCGCGCAGAAGGTTCAAGGTTGCGGCGGCCTGGGAATAACCCTGCACCAGACGTTCGGGATCGGCGTTGCGCGCTTCGGGCGAGAATTCCATCGCATTGATCATGTCGCCGCGATACGCGGGCAGGGTTACGCCGTCGATTGTCTCGGTATCGGAAGAACGCGGCTTGACGAACTGACCGGCCATGCGTCCCACCTTGATCACGGGGCAAGCCGCGCCATAGGTCAACACCACCGCCATCTGCAGCAGCACGCGGAAGGTGTCGCGGATATTGTCGGGATGAAATTCGGCGAAACTTTCGGCGCAATCCCCGCCCTGCACCAAAAAGCCGCGTCCCTGCGCGACATCGGACAGCTGGGCCTTGAGACGGCGCGCTTCGCCGGCAAACACCAACGGAGGATAATGGCCAAGCCGCTGTTCAATCTCTTCCAGTGCCTTCGGCTCGGAATATTCCGGAGCCTGCTTGATCGGCTTTTGACGCCAGCTGGCGGGCGTCCACGTGTTAGCCATTTCCATCCTCGACATTCAAATTAAAGCAGGAAGGCGAAGCCTATACGCCGGAATATGGGAATTTTCCAGACCTAGCGCCAAAAAAACAAGAAAATTGCGTGACGCTAGCGTTTATCCCGCATGGTGACGAATTCCTCGGCCGCGGTGGGATGAATGCCGACCGTGGCGTCAAATTGCGCCTTGGTCGCCCCGCATTTCAGCGCCACGCCAAGCCCCTGGACAATCTCGGGCGCATCGACGCCGACCATATGGCAGCCCAAAACCCTATCGGTTTGCCCGTCCACCACCAGCTTCATCAGGATGGTTTCGTCCCGGCCCGATAACGTATGTTTCATGGGCTTAAAGCGCGAGACATAGACATCGATGGGCCCACGTGCGCGCGCCTCTTCCTCGGTCAAACCCACGGTGCCAATCGGGGGCTGGCTGAACACGGCGGACGGGATGTTGTCGTAAGCCATCTTAATGGCATTGTCGTTGAATTGGGTTTCGGCGAAGGCGCGCCCTTCGTTAATGGCCACCGGCGTCAGATTGACCCGATCCGTGCAATCGCCCAGGGCGAAAATGCTGGGAACCGAACTGCGACTCCACTCGTCAACGGCAATCGCGCCCTTGGAGTTCATCTGCACGCCGACTTCGGCCAGACCCATGCCAGCCGTATTGGGCGCGCGGCCCGTGGCGTACATGACCTGCCCGGCTGTGATTTTCTCGCCGCTGGAAAGGGCCACAACGTAGTCCCCACCCGCCTTTTCAATTGCCTCGACGGTGGTTTCGCGGCGAATGGTGATGCCCTTTTTTTCCATCTCGGACGAAAGCGTCTCGCGCACGTCTTCATCAAATCCACGCAAAATTTCGGGTGCACGGATAATGATCGTTACGTCCGCTCCCAGCGCATTGAAAATGCCCGCGAACTCGACCGCGATATAGCCACCGCCGACGACCACGATGCGCTTGGGCAACTCGGGCAGATCGAGCGCCTCGTTCGACGTGATAACGTGCTCGATACCGGGAATTTGCGGCATGGTCGGCCAGCCGCCACAGGCCACGAGGATTTTTTCGGCGCTATGGGATTTGCCGTCGATCTCGACCGTGTGGGGGTCGATAAGCACCGCGCGGCCCCGCAGCAAGCCGACGGAATTACCGTTCAGAATTGTGCCGTAAACCCCTTCCAGGCGATCCAATTCGCGGTTTTTGGCTGCGATCAACGCCGCCCAGTCAAACGACGTCGGCCCGACGGTCCAGCCATACCCCGCCGCATCCTCAAAGTCCTCGGCGAAATGAGCCCCGTAGATCAGCAATTTCTTGGGCACGCAGCCGCGCAAGACACAGGTACCGCCGACCCGGCCTTCTTCGGCAATGGCCACGCGCGCGCCATATCCACCCGCCATACGGGTCGCCCGCACACCGCCGGAACCCGCGCCGATGGTGATCAGGTCGTAATCATGTTTTTGCATTTGCGCTTGTGTTCCCCGTTACTGATCAATTCCGCCCATGCAAAGGTATTTGATCTCGAGGAAGTCGTCGAGGCCGTACTTCGACCCTTCGCGCCCGATACCCGATTCCTTGATGCCGCCGAAGGGAACCTCGGCGGTGGACAAAATCCCCGCATTGATGCCCACGAGGCCGTATTCCAGGGCCTCGCCCACTCGCCAAATGCGCCCGATGTCGCGGCTGTAGAAATAGGCCGCGAGGCCGAATTCGGTGGCGTTGGCCAACGTGATCGCCTCTTCCTCGGTTCCAAAGCGGAAAATCGGCGCCAGCGGCCCGAAGGTTTCCTCGCGGGCGACCGCCATGTCGGGGGTCACATCGGCAACAACCGTGGGCTCGAAGAAGCTGCCGCCCAGCGCATGGCGTTTGCCCCCGACAAGAACCCGCGCGCCCTTGGCCGTGGCGTCGGAAATGTGCTGCTCGATCTTTTCCACCGCCGCCATATCGATCAGCGGGCCTTGTTCGCTGCCCTCTTCCAGACCGTCGGCAACCTTGAGGCCCCTGACCCGCACCGCCAGTTTTTCGACAAACGCGTCGTAAACGCTCTCTTGAACCAACAGGCGGTTGGCGCAAACGCAGGTCTGCCCGGTGTTTCGGTATTTGGAAATCATCGCACCTTCGACGGCGGCGTCCAGATCGGCATCGTCGAACACAATAAAGGGCGCGTTTCCACCCAGTTCCATGGACACCTTTTTCACCGTGCTGGCCGATTGGGTCATGAGGATTTTCCCGATCTCGGTCGACCCGGTAAAGGTGATTTTGCGGACGATGGGATTGGATGTCAGTTCGCCGCCGATGACGCCTGCCGACCCCGTAACCACATTGAAAACACCCTTCGGAAAGCCCGCTTCCTCGGCCAATACGGCCAGCGCCAACGCCGAATAAGGGGTGGCCGACGCCGGTTTGACCACGACCGGACAGCCGACGGCCAGGGCGGGCGCGCATTTTCGGGTGATCATGGCGTTGGGGAAATTCCAGGGCGTGATCGCGGCGACGACACCTATGGGTTCCTTGACGACGATCAGGCGCTTGTCCGGTTGATGCTGCGGAATGGTGTCACCGTACACCCGCCTGCCTTCCTCGGCGAACCATTCAACGAACGATGCGCCGAAAACGACTTCGCCGCGCGCTTCGGTCAGCGGCTTGCCCTGCTCGACGGTCATAAGCACCGCCAGATCGTCGGCGTTCTCCAAAATCAGATCATACCAACGGCGCAAAATCAGGCTGCGCTCCTTGGCGGTCTTGGCCCGCCATTCAGGCCACGCCCGGTTGGCCGCCTCGATGGCGCGTCTGGTTTCACTCGCCCCCATTTTGGGTACGTCGCCAACAATCGCTCCAGTCGCGGGATTGTTCACTTCGACGGTTTCACCGCTATCGGCGTCGACCCAAAGGCCGTCGATAAAACCCTGAGTTCGGAAAAGCCGGGGATTCTCAAGCTGCATGATTTCGCCTCGTTCATGGCAGGGAGGGAAGGCTCAAAATGATCGTCGCGGCGGCAATGCCGTGCCGGTCGTTACCTCCTTCCCTATTAGGAATGATTCTTAATTAGGCGACCTGCTCATTCGATCAACCGTAAACATCGGTTTTTCTTCGAAAATGGCTGAATACATGGGATTTGAAGACATTTTTCTCACCCGTCGGCCTCGCTTCAGGCAGATCAAACCCTTTCACAGCCTCGTGATATGTGATGCAAATCACGGAAATTGTAACGATTTTAAGTAATGATGGTGTTGTGGATCGGAACAGCCTCGAAAATCACCTCCCGATCCTTGCTTAACCAAGGTAGGAAAGGAGCGGAACCATGTTTAGACATACCGTTACCCGCGATCCGCCGAGGAAGAGCGTTACCCGTCTGGTCGGCGCTGCGATGCTGGCCGCGACCCTCCTCTTTGGCGCCCATACACCGGCTTCGGCACAGAGCGTGTGCGTTGCGCATGCGGATCTCGTGAAACAGCTCGGAACAAAGCATGCCGAGACCCCCATCGGCATCGGCCTCGCCAGCAATGGCGGTATCGTCCAGGTCTTCTCTTCTGAAGACGGCGTCTCCTGGACAATCGTAATGACCATGCCCAATGGCATTTCCTGCCTGATGGCGGCCGGTGAATCCTGGGAACTGATCTCGCCGGAACTATTCAACGTCAAGGGCCCGAAGGTCTAGGCAGCCCTATTCCACGGTAACGCTTTTGGCGAGATTGCGCGGTTGATCCACGTCGGTCCCTTTGACAACGGCCACATGGTAGGCCAGCAGTTGGACCGGTATTGAATAAAGGATGGGCGCGACGAATTCGTCGACCTCGGGTAGCGCGATGCGGGTGGCCCGCACGTCCCCCAAGCGCTCGATGCCCTTCTCGTCGCCGAAGAAGATGACGCGCCCGTCCCTGGCGATCACCTCCTGCACGTTCGACGCCGTTTTCTCGAACAATGTGTCCGACGGCGCGATAACGATGACCGGAACGGTTTCGTCAATCAGCGCAATGGGGCCATGTTTCATTTCACCTGCCGCATAGCCTTCGGCGTGGATGTACGAAATTTCCTTCAGCTTTAGCGCCCCTTCAAGGGCGATGGCGTAGCTGGTTCCGCGCCCCAGATACAGAACGTCGCGGGCCTCGGCTACGTCATGGGCAAGCTCGCGCAGGCGGCTGTCATGGTTCAGGACTTCTGCTGCGCGGGCCGGAACCTCGGTCAACGCCCCCACAAGCCGCGCCTCGTCGGCAGGCGAGACTGTTCCGCGCGCCCGCCCAACCGCCAGGGTCAGGCAAGCCAATACCGTCAACTGCGTGGTAAACGCCTTGGTCGAGGCAACGCCGATTTCGGGCCCGGCATAAGTGGACAGCACAATGTCGGATTCTCTGGCGATGGTGCTTTCGGGAACATTGGCCACCGAAACGATGTGCTGGCCCTGCTCGCGGGCATAACGCAGCGCCGCCAGCGTATCGGCAGTCTCGCCCGATTGCGAAACAAACAGCGCCACGCCGCCTTTCGGCATGTCGGCGGCCCGGTAACGGAATTCCGACGCGATATCGACCTCGACCGGAACCCGCGCGATGCGTTCCAGCCAGCACTTGGCGACCATGCAGGCGTAAAACGCGGTTCCGCAGGCAACCAGAGTAAAGCGCGGCGCAATGGCGATTTTGCCGGGTAACGCGGGCAAGGTCACGGAGCGGCTCGCCGGATTGACGTAGGAACGAAGCGTGTCGCCGATTACCTGGGGCTGCTCGTAAATTTCCTTGAGCATGAAGTGGCGATAGCCGCCCTTGCCGATGAGCGCGCCGGACAAAGCCGTCGAGCGGATTTCACGTTCGACAACGTTGCCGTCCTCGTCATGAATGGTCGCGCCCGAGCCGGTGATCACCGCCCAGTCGCCTTCTTCCAAGTACATGATTCTCTGGGTCAGCGGGGCCAGGGCCAGGGCATCCGATCCGATGAACATCTCGCCGTCGCCATAACCCACCGCCAGCGGGCTGCCGCGCCGCGCACAAATCATCAGGTCGTGCTCGCCGGCGAAAATGATGCCCAAGGCGAACGCCCCGTCCAGCCGCTGCAAGGCGCTGAAGGTGGCTTTCGCAGGCTCTTGCCCGTCTTCCAGATAACGGGTGATCAAATGGGCGACGACTTCGGTGTCCGTATCTGTTTCCAGTTTGTGGCCCAGATCGGCCAGTTCAGCCCGAAGCTCGACGAAGTTCTCGATAATTCCATTGTGAACCACAGCCACCCGGTCGGTGGCGTGAGGGTGCGCGTTGGTTTCGTTGGGAACGCCGTGGGTCGCCCAACGGGTGTGCCCAATGCCGATGCGCCCCGACACCGGATCTTCGCCCAAAAGCGTTTGCAGATTGGTCAGCTTGCCCTCGGCGCGGCGGCGTTCGATGCCGCCGTTGACCAGCGTCGCAATACCGGCGGAATCATAGCCGCGGTATTCCAGCCGCTTCAGCCCCTCAAAGATCGACGGGGCAACGTCCGATTTTCCGATAATGCCGACGATTCCACACATTATTTTGCTTGCCCCTTTTTCTTTTCGGCGGCCCGCCTTTTTCGAAACCGTTTTGCCCACCCGGCGAGTACCTTCATGGGCGCACGGGTCAGGGCCAGCGCATCGGCAGGAACATCCTTGGTGATGACGCTTCCGGCCCCGGTCGTCGCGCCGTCACCGATCTTTACCGGCGCGACAAGCGCCGTGTTGGAGCCGATGAACGCGCCTTCGCCAATGTCGGTGCGGTCCTTGAAGAAGCCGTCGTAATTGCAGGTGATGGTTCCGGCCCCGATATTGGCGCGCGGCCCGACACGGGCATCACCGATGTAAGTCAGGTGGCTGACCTTGGCTCCCGTCTGGATGGATGCATTCTTGATTTCGACGAAATTCCCGATGCGGGCAGTGTCGGCGACATCTGCGCCGGGACGCAGCCTCGCGAACGGGCCAACGCGGACGTTGGCTCCGACGGTAGCACCTTCAAGATGCGAAAATGGCAGAATTTCCGTTCCCTCACCGACGCTCACGCCCGGACCGAATACCACGTTGGGACCGACAATCACGTCCCGCCCCAACTGCGTATCCCAACTGAGGAAAACGCTGGCCGGGTCGATCATGGTGACGCCCGCGTTCATCGCCCGCGCCCGCAGGTCGGTTTGCACCACGGCCTCGGCCACCGCCAAATCGGGCCGCGAATCGATCCCCAACAATTCGTCCGCCGGGGCTTCGACAAAGGCGCAGCGCAATTGATCGGCGCGCGCCAGTTCGATCAGATCGGTCAGATAGTATTCACCCTTGGCGTTGTCGTTGCCGATTCGCTCCAGCCAGCCGAACAGGCGGCTTCCATCGACGGCCATGACGCCGGAATTGCAAAGCGGAATGGCCAGTTGTTCGGGCGTGGCTTCCTTGGCCTCGACAATGGCGTCCAGTGATCCGTCATCGCCGACGACGAGGCGTCCGTAAGCGCCCGGATCGTCGGGGCGAAACCCCAGCACCACGGCGCCCGTTCCCGGCGTGGCCCGGCGCGCTTCCAGCATCGCCTCGATGGTGGAAGCCGAGACCAGCGGGGTGTCGCCGTAGACGACCAGCACATCTCCGTCGAAATCCGCCATGGCGCTTTTGGCGGCCAGAACGGCATGGCCGGTGCCAAGCCTGGGTTCCTGAACGCAACACGGATGCGGCGCGACCTTATCGGCGACGTCGTCCATCCCCGTGCCAATCACGACGGCGATGCGGTCAGGTTCAAAACGCGCAAGCGTTTCCATGAGGTGAGATATCATCGCGCGGCCGGCAATGGCATGAAGAACCTTCGGTTTTTCGGAACCCATACGGGTGCCCAGACCGGCGGCAAGGACGATGGCGGCGGTTTTTTTCTTGGTCATATCGCTACGGTTGTTTACAAGACCGAATTCTTGGGTGGATCGGGCAGACATTGCCACAAGGTGCGAATCGCGCCAAGTCACAAGTTGTTTCGGAATTTTGCAATGCGCAATAAAACAAGCTCAACGATCAAGGCCATCGTCTTCGATTTGGACGGCACGCTGGTCGATAGCGCGCCGGATCTTCAATCGGCCATCAACCGGATGCTTGCGCAAATCGGGCGTGAGGAACTGTCGGTTGACGCCGTAAAGGGTATGATTGGCGACGGCGTGCCCAAGCTGGTTGAGCGCGCCCTCGAAGCCACCGGAGGACTTCCCGACGGCGACGCTGTTGAATCGCTGGCCCTCTCAGTCAGCAAGTTTGCCGACGAATACAAAGGCCACGATGCGGAACAGACCCGGCCCTATCCGGGCGTTCCCGAGACGCTGGCGAAATTACGCAAGGCGGGATTCGCCATGGCGGTTTGCACCAACAAGCCGCAGGACGCGACCATGGAAATTCTGGAAGCCTTCGATCTGGAACGTTTTTTCAACGCGGCCCTTGGCGGCGACGTTCTGGAAGGCATTCGCAAACCCGACCCGAAGCACCTGATAGCGGCGCTGGACGCCGTGGGCGCAACGCCTGCAGAAGCCGTAATGGTCGGCGATCACCTGAACGATCTGGCCGTCGCCCGGGCTGCGGGCTCGCCCGCCGTGCTGTGCACATACGGCTATTCACGCGTGCCGGTGACCGAGCTTGGGGCCGACGCCGTGATCGACGCTTTTGAAGAACTTCCCGATTGTCTGAAGACCCTTTCTTGACACGGGGGCGTTCGCGGCATTATATGGCCGCCGTCCACTGGATGGGCGCGTAGTTCAGCGGGAGAACGCTCGCCTCACACGCGAGAGGTCGCTGGTTCAATCCCAGCCGCGCCCACCATCCTCTTCATACGAAACTTCAAAATCCGCGAAGACGCCAATCGGTTTGTTTCGCTGCGTGATCGCGCGTATGTTCCACTATTGAGGAATGGGAGGGAGCGTACGCCTTGGCTCAAAAGGAAGCCGATTTCGCCATAGCCGTCGACGATCATCGACAAGGCCGCGTTGATAAAGCCGAGCGGGCGTACCGCCACCTGCTGGAGGGCAACCCTCAACATGCAGACGCCCGCCACATGCTGGGCGTCGCGCTTCTGCAAAAAGGCAATGCCGCTGGCGCGGAAGAGGAAATCCGGCGCGCTTTGTCCATCCGCCCCGACGACGTGAAATTCCGCAACAATCTTGGCAATGCGTTGAGCGCGCAAAACCGCATTGATGAAGCGGCAACGGAATTTGACGCGGCCGCCTCAGCGGACCCCGAATTTTCAGACGCCGCCTTCAACCTGGGCACCTCGATGATCGCCCTCGGCAACCTCTCGAAGGCGGCACAAATCTTCACGGACCTCGTCCGCCAGTCTCCCGACGATCCCGACCCATTGATCAATCTGGTGGCGGCGTTGACCAAGGGATTTAAGGCCGATGAAGCACGCGATTGGTGTCGCCGCGGCCTTGAACGATGGCCAGACGATTTCCGGCTTCTGAGCAGTCTGGCCAGCATTCTGGAACAACTTAACGACGTGGAAGAAGCCGCCGATGTCATCGCGCGATGCATGAAGAACGATCCGGCGGGATCGTGGCCAAGAATTGTCAACGCCCGAATCCTGCGGCGGCGAGAATGTTTTGAAGACGCCCTCGTCGAAATTGAAGCCGCTCTCGAGCACTCGCCGCCGAGCGATATCAGGGGCGAAGCCCTGCATGAGAAAGGGCTTATTCTTGATCGCCTGAAACGCGCGGGCGAGGCTTTCCAGTCCATCGCGTCCGCCAATCGCATCTTCGCACAAACAGTCGCGGCCAAGCAGTGCGACGCAACCCTGCTGCCCAGCCGATGCCAAACCAACCGCGACTGGTTCGATGAAAGACGTTTGGGAAGTGCGAAAAAGGCGATGGCGGCAGAAACCTCTGCCGACCCCGTGTTTTTCGTGGGCTTCCCGCGATCAGGCACGACGTTGATGGAATCCGTCCTGGAAGCGCATCCCGAAATTGCGACGACAGCTGAGCAATCGCCACTTTGGGCCGCCGAACGCGAAGCAATGAACAATAGCGGACAAGCCTTTCCGCATTGCCTTGGCGAATTGAACGAAGGGGATTGGGAAACACTGCGGGCGCGGTTCTGGAAGCGTGCGGATGAAGTGACGAACGGCGTTGAGGCGCGATTGCTGGTGGACAAGACGCCCCTGAATATTGTCGATCTCGGTTTCGCCAACATGCTGTTTCCCCAGGCAAAGATACTGATTGCGTTGCGCGATCCACGCGACGTCTGCCTGAGTTGTTTTTTCCAGCGTTTTCGCCTTAACGATCAGATGGTCGGCTTTCTCGATCTGGAAACGACGGCAAGAACCTACGCTGCGGTAATGGGATTGTGGCTGCATTACCGCATGGTATTGTCGTCGCCGTGGATGGAGTACGCCTACGAAGACCTGACCTATGATTTCGAAGGAACCGTGAGCCGGGTTCTGAACTTCATCGAAAAGGAATGGCATCCCGATATGTCGGGATACCGCGACAAGGCGCGCGAGCGGCAAATCCGCACACCGAGTTACCGCGATGTCACGGCCCCAGTCACGCGGCGCGCCGTCGGAAGGTGGAAAGCATACGCGAGTGAATTGACGCCAGCGCTTGATATCCTTAAACCGTTTGCTGAAACGTTCGGCTATCCGTCCCGCAAATAGTCAAGGGCTCGCGTCCGCACATGATCGACATCACCGTATCGGACGATTTCAAAAATGCCGGTATCCGGGTAACACTAGGCTGCATCCAATGCACCGTTAGCGTAACCAGGGACCACGCCGAACTAGACGCCGCGCTGGATACCGAGGAAGAGCGGCGACTGGAAAGTCTTGGCGGGCGACCGGTTTCCGAAGTGCCGCAGATCGCGGCGGCGCGAAAGGCCTACCGGGCCTTTGGCAAGGACCCGGCGCGCTATCGGGTGTCGTCCGAGGCGCTCATGCGCCGACTGGTCAAGGGCCAGGGCATTTATCGCATCAACTCGGTGGTCGACACCAATAATCTGGTAAGCCTGCGCTGTGGCCATTCTATCGGCGCGTTCTCGGCCGAACTTGTGGAAGGGTCGGTGGTTTTTCGCAAAGCCCGTCCCGGCGAACCCTACGAAGCCATCGGGCGCGGGCCGATGAATATCGAATTCCTGCCCGTTTTCGCCGATGCGCGCGGCCCCTTCGGCAGCCCCACCAGCGATAGTGAGCGCACAAAAATATCCGAGAAAACCCAGACCCTGCTGATGGCGATCATCGCATTTGGCGAAGATAGGGAACTGGCCACATCTGTCGCCTGGGCCGCCGAGTGCCTGCAAACCTATTGCGCAGCCACCGATATCGAAACGGCATTGATCGGGGCCGGGTATGAATAACCGGGCAGGTGCTGTGCCCTTCGTGTTCGTGCGCCACGGCCAAACCGAAACCAACGTTCGCGGCCTGCTGGCCGGATCAACCGATGTAGCGCTGACCGATCAGGGAATTCGCGAGGCTGAACTGGCTGCCGATTTGCTGACAGACACCGACATCGGCATCATTTGTTCCAGTCCCCTGCAGCGCGCCCGGCGCACCGCCGAAGTTACCGCGGCACGGCACGCGCTTCCGGTTACAATTATTGATGAATTGCGCGAACGGAATTGGGGTGAACTGGAGGGCAAGGCTTTCCCATCCGATCTGGGCAACCCGCAACCCCCGGGAGGCGAATCGCTTGACGACTATGTGTCGCGGGTTGATCGCGCGCTGACGCGATTTTTCCGTATGGCACCGGACGGCCACGGGCTTTTGGTTGCTCATGCCGGAACGTTTGACGCCATGTGCCGGTTATTTGGAATCAGGAACGGGGCCGCCGTGATCGGCAATGCGCGGCCTATCCGCTTTGACCCGCCGGAAAAACCCGGCGCCCCATGGCACATTGCATCCATCTGATCGGTTGGTGTGTTATTGTGGCGGCAACGAAAAAGGGGGAAGGGAAGCGGTCCATGAGCGAAACCACGTCCGCCACGAATGAAGCACAGCGAGTGGCCGCCTGGATGGTGGAGCGCGACCGCCTGGTTCAATCCCTGGGAATCACGTTGGACAATATCGGCGACGGCTTCGCCACCGCGCGCATGAGGGTGAACGAAACCATGCTCAACAGCTTCGCCATGGGCCATGGCGGGGCGCTTTTTGCCGTGGCCGACGCCGCCTTCAGTTACGCCTGTAACGCGGGCAACCGCAAATCCGTAGCCGTTCACTGCACCATCGACTATCTTGCGGCAACCGAGGAGGGCGACCGGTTAACGGCGATAGCCCAACTGACGGCACGCACCGGACGCAACGCCATATTCGACGTGCCGGTTACCAACGAGCAAGGGGTGACGGTGGTGCTGTTTCGTGGTGTTGCTCGTCAGATCGGCGGCTCGGTGCTGCCCGAATGCGGAGAGAAGTAGTGGCCAGTATTTTCGACGAGCTTCCCGAGGCCCTTCCCGACGAACAATTCATCGCCCTTTTGGAAAGTGACGACGTCACCATCGAGCGCATCGTATCCACCGGTCAGGCGACGCCTGACGGCGAATGGCTGGTTCAGGACAAGCACGAATGGGTGTTGCTGGTCAGCGGAGGGGCGACGCTTTCCTTTGAAGGCGAGACCAGCACCACTGTCATGGCTGCAGGCGACTATCTGACAATCCCCGCCGGAACCCGGCACCGGGTCGACCGCACAATCGAAGGCGAGCCGACGATTTGGCTTGCCGTCCACTACACCTAAAACTAAAAAGCACTAACGTTTTTTTCAAAGGAACAAACAAAAAATGGACGCGAAAAAAGAACAAATCGGCCAAGCGGTCGATGCCCTGGCCGATGAACTTTTCACCGTCAGCAAATACCTTCTGGAAAACCCGGAAACGGCTTACGAAGAATTCAAGGCTTGTGACTATCTGAGCCGGTTTCTTGCCGAGCGCGACTTCGATGTGGAAAAAGCCTGCGGTGGCGTGGAAACGGCGTTTCTCGCCAACCCCACCGGATGCGCGCCTTCCAATCCCAAGGTCGCCATTCTGGCCGAATACGACGCCCTGCCCAAGATCGGTCACGGCTGCGGCCATAACCTGATCGCCGCGGCAGGCGTGGGCGCGGCCGTTGCCCTGCGCCGCGTGCTGGGCGATGACGCTGGCGCGATCACCATGGTTGGCACTCCCGCCGAAGAAGGCGGTGGCGGCAAGCAATTGCTGGCCGATGCCGGTATCTTCAAGGATTGCGATGCGGCCATGATGTTCCATCCGGGCCAACAGAACCTGATTGGCCAGGAAACCCTGGGCCGCACCAAGTTCACGCTGGAGTTCTTCGGCAAGACGGCGCACGCCGCAGCCGGGCCCGACCAGGGCATCAACGCACTGGACGCCATGATCGCCACCTTCAACGGGATTTCTGCCTTCCGCCAGCAAATGCGGGCGGACGGGCGCGTTCACGGGGTCATCACCCACGGCGGCGACGCGCCCAACATCATTCCCGACTATACGTCGGCCTTGTTCTATGTACGCGGGGCAACGCGCGAATACCGCGATGTAATCTTCGACCGGGTTCAGAAAATTGCCGAGGGTGCTGCACTTGGCGCCGGGGCAACGTACAAGATTGAGGTCGCCAAGCCCGTAGCCGCTCTCGATCCCATGAAGCGCAACGATGCGCTGGAAGAAGCGGTCGGTGTCAATATGGAGTTCCTGGGCGCAACCCCGGAAGTGGCGTCGCCGGATGTCGGATCATCCGATATCGGCAACCTCAGCCACTACCTGCCGTCCATCCAGCCGTTCCTGGCCATCTGCGATACCGATATAAACATCCATTCCGTCGAGTTCGCCGCCGCCACCCAATCGGAACGCGGCCAAACGGCCATGCTGAACGCTGCCAAAATGCTGGCCATGACGGCCTACGACTTCCTGAACCAGCCGGAACTGCGCAAAAGCGCAGCCGCCGAGTTCGCTGGGAATTAGGGAATAGGAAACGGGGGCGGTCGGGAAAAGTTCACTCCGCCGCCACCAGCCCTGTTGAGCAGAGCCAAAAAGGGGGCCAGTTAATTCTGGGCTTTTCCCGATGGTAGATGTCCATGGTCTTTTTGAAGAGTTGAGATAACCACGGACCGGGCGGTTTCAAACGTCTTTGGAAAGTCGCCTTCTCTCGTCAGAAACATCATCATTGAAAGCAA
>JABGRG010000015.1:47465-50480 GCA_018648445.1 Rhodospirillales bacterium
CCAATTCTCGGGCAGATCACCACCGCTTTCACGATAGGACGTTGTCAATGGCGTTCGATAGTGGGGATCCATTTCCCCCCGATAACGAAAAAAGTTCCCAAAATCGACCAACGGCGATCCCGAGAAAGCGAATTCCCAATCAAGAAATCCTGTGAGCTTCCAAGTCCCGGTGTCCCTGCTGACCAAAAGGTTTTTTTGATTGAAATCCGAATGGGTCAGGAAAGTCGTGTTTTTCAGGCTTCGAATTCCCGCAAGATTGTCCGAAATGAAGGCCGTCAAATTGTCAAACACGTTTTTCCCGAGGCGGTCTTTCAACAACGGATTGCTCAGGCATTTCTGCATATACCCGCAGTAGCCGTCATAGAAACTTGAAAAAGGTTCGATGACTTCGAGGCCTTTGCCGAAAAAGCCGGAACGTCCGAACTTCACGGCATGTATCTTCGCTAGGCACCTCCCGATATCGGACCCAATTTCTTCGATTTCGGAAGGGCTCATTTGGTCTTCAACGGCGCAAAGCAATCGCCCAGGGAGAAATCCCAATACCGCAAAATGCCTTCCAAGATCGGCATTATTTATCTGAAACGCCTCGACTGTTGGAACCGGCGCAATTTCGCCAAGGTGATCAAGGATCGAGATTTCCGCTTCGAAATCTCTTTCGGAGCCGCCGCAAATCCGCAGGACACGGTCGGGTGCATCGCTCGCCGACACACGGTAGCTCGTATTTCTGAAACCGCCTGATAGGGGTGCCAAGCGTTTTACACAAGAGACGCCGACCGCTTCCAATGCCGCAAACATCTGTTTCTGCGTTGGGGCGTAGTTTGGTTCCCGACGATCAAATTTGCCATCAAAATCCAATTCACTTCCCCAACAGAATACTCGTCAACACGGCCCCAACCGGCTGGTTTTCGGGGCGTAATTTTTCCTTAAGCAATCGCGCCGTCAATTTGGGTTCCCAGCCCCAATCCCTAGCAAATCTTCTGAATATCCAGCTCCAAAATCCCTTCGGCTCCAGCCGCGCGGAGTTGCGGGATCAGGATGCGGACCTGATCGCGATCCACGACGGTTTCAACGGCGACCCAGTTCTTGTCCGACAGGTGGTTGACGGTGGGGGCGTTGAGGCTGGGCAGGACGCCGATCACCGCGTCTAGCGCGTCGGCAGGCGCGTTCATTTTCAAAAGCACCTTTTCGCGGGCCGTCAACGCAGCCGTTAATAACAGCGCGATCTGGTCGATCTTGGCCTTCTTGAAGGGGTCCTTGAGGGCTTCCTTGTTGGCGATGAGAACCGTGTGGGTCTGCATCAGGTCGCACACGATGCGCAGGCCGTGGGCCTTGATCGTGCTGCCGGTTTCGGTGATTTCAACGGCGGCGTCGGCCAGACCCTGCACCACCTTGCCTTCGGTCGCGCCCCATGAAAATTCGACCTCGGCATTGACGCCGCGTTCTTCCAGATAACGCCGCGTGAATCCGATCAGTTCGGTGACGACCTTTTTGCCTTCCAGATCCTCGACACTGTGGATATCGGATTCGCGGTCCGCCACCAGCACCCAGCGCGACGGCTTGTCGGACGCCTTGGAATAAACAAGGTCGCAAACGGTCTCGACATCGGCCTGCGTTTCCATCACCCAGTCCATACCGGTGAGGCCCACGTCCAGCGCACCGCTGGCGATGGTTGGCGCCATTTCCTGTGAACGCACAAGCGCACACGACATGTCGTCGTCGTCGATGGCCGGGAAATAGTTGCGCGAACGGCCGGAAACTTTCCACCCCGCCTGTCCGAACAGGTCGATGGTGGCGTTTTCCAGGCTGCCCTTGGGGATGCCGAATCGAAGTTGCTTCATGTCGTTCACGCTTTTCTGGCTGGTAAGTCTGCAATCGAAACCGCCGCTCAATAGCAAGTCGTGCCCCCTTGGCGCAACCCTTGTTTGCCCATGAGTGCAAACGGGTTAGGATGTGGGCATGATCGCACGTTCTTCCACCACATCCGCGCTGGCTGTTCTTCTGATGGCGCTTTTCGCCGTTTCGCACGGGTCTATCTTCGTGCGGATGGCGGATGCGCACCCCTTTGTTATTGCCGCCTTCCGGGTGGGAATCGCAGCAAGCGTGGTGGTGCCGCTGGCGCTGGCTCTGCGCTGGCGTGAGCTAAGTGCGCTCAGCCGCCGAACCGTACTTTACAGCATCGGCGCGGGGTGTTTTCTGGCGGTTCATTTCGTTACCTGGATCACGTCGCTCCAACACACGTCCATCGCCAACTCCACCGTACTGGTGACCCTGAGCCCGGTGTGGATCGCCATTGTCATGACCATCGTCACGAGGCGGCGGCCACCCGGACAGGTGATCGCCAGCGTCGGCCTTTCGGTGGCGGGTGGCGCGATCATCGGATACGGAAGCGCCGGAGCGGACACGGGTTCGTTGTTCGGCGACGGACTGGCCCTGTTGGGCGGCATGTGTGCCGCCGGGTACCTGATGCTGGGCCGGCTGGCGCGGCGCGACGGCGTTTCGCTGTTGTCGTACCTGGCGCTTTGTTACGGCGTCTCGGCGGCGCTGCTGTGGGCCTTGGTGCTGGTCATGGACCTGCCGATTACGGGATTGAGCGAGACAACGTACGCCGCCCTGATCGCCATGGCGCTGATTTCACAGGTAATCGGGCACGGCGGCTACAACTGGTCGCTTAAAATATTCAATCCGGGTTTTATCGCCGTGTGCCTGCTGGGCGAACCCATACTGGCCTCGACGTTCGGATTGCTTTATTTCGGTGAAGCCATTCCGCTGGCGACGCTGATCGGCGCGCCGGTGATTTTGAGCGGTATTTATTTAGGGGCCAGAGCCGAGCTGGGTTAGGGCATTTTCCGACCAAATAGAGGCATTCTGACGTGGCCGTTTTAGGCCGTGGTTAGGAGAGAAACACGCGGCGCGTAGCCTTTGCTACGCGTAAGGGGTTCGACGACGCCCCGGCCTAAAACGGCCCGCCCGAAGGGTGCGCTTCGGTGGCCGCCCGCGTCGTTGTTCCGCTCGCCC
>JABGRG010000146.1 GCA_018648445.1 Rhodospirillales bacterium
CAACAATCGGCCGTCACCGTCAACGGCGATATCGAAAGCTGGCAGTGGAAGGGAGAGCGTTCCTAAAGCGAGGGGCTCGTTATTCGTACCTCCAAAATAAGTTCCGAAGTCGATGACTGGATCAATTGTCAATGCCGAACCATCCCGCCGACCTGCGATTTCGAAGCCTACGGCCAGCTTGCCCATTTTCTTGAAGTGCACGGAGACGGCTCGTGAATCTTTGCCAAGCGAATCAAAGGCACGCGGTGCCTGGTGGACAATATGTCTGCCGTTCGGAAGTGAGATCTTCAGTTCGCCCGATTTCGTAATCCTGACAGCGCGGGCATTCTGAAAGTTCATTCTTAAGGATTGGGGATCGCCTTTCGGGCCGATCTCAAAACGGTAGGAGAGTTGTCCCCGATCACTTGCGAGCACCATGTCCGTGGCCTTGTACAGCTCATTGTAGCGGAGAGCAGTAAAGACCGGGACATTTTGCCGCCAGGCGGAACGATCGGAACCCACATAATAATTCACTTTGACAGTGGACGGGCGCTCAGGCGTGATCGTCACGGATTTGTTAGCATCCGTGAAGGTCAAGTTGAGGGCGACGGATTTTCGTTCAGTATATTCGCCCGTGGAGACCTTCCCCAATTTCCTGGCTTTCGTATCATCGGTTTCCCGGTCCGCGAGCACTGAGACCAGCCCGTCGGAAGATGCAATTAGATCATAACCCGGACGGCGGACGACAAATTGCGCGCCGCGTTGACCCCGGTCTTCTATCTCCTCGAACAGAAATGGCAATTCCAATACCTCGGCACTGGGAGGCGTCAATAATCCGAACGCAGGCGGTTTGGCCTTTGCGGGTTTGACTTCAGGCCGAGTTAGGGTGGATGTCTGGCCATCGCGCTGGCCCTCGCAGCCAAGTACGAAAAGTACCAATACCGCCGATACGATCAGTGCTAGCCGAGCGCTCATCGCTCCCCTCCCACATATGGTCCTTATTCTCAATGCGATCGATTGGCTACATACTCAACGGATCATTCTTGCCTAGACTAAGCGGATGGTAATCCTAGCAACCAATCCGACCATGCCCGTAATCATAGGCTTCTAAGACAATGCGGCCTAAAGCGTGGAGCACCCAACGTGCCGGTCTCATCCGCTCCCACAGGGCGTCAATCTACGTTGAAATCCCGCCACCATGGCGAAGAGTGTATCGGTCAGCGTCTAGGAAATCCATGCGCGATTTTGATTTGGCCAAATGTCCGGTCATGGCACTTCTCAAGCATGATCCAGACGGGTAGCTAATTTCCGTGACGGTATTGTCAGTTAGGTTGCGCGCTTGCTCTTGGTTCGCGGATCTGCCGGATGATCATTTTCTGAAATTGATGCGCCGGCACCTCCCAATGGAGGAAGAACCGCGTCGGCATGCCGATCCCGTCTCTCTGTTCATGTTTGTGCTGCAGAATTTGCGTCAAATCGATGTCCTGCTCGACGACCGCGAGCCAGGAACGGGCGATCGTTTCTCGCGCCGGCGCAAAATGATCGGACCACTAGCTTCGAGCGTTATTACGGTGACGTGTTGTCCTTCACCGATAGACCCGTAGACCGACGCCGGTGAAGCGAATTCTCGGGTTGTTGCCGTCTGGCGGCGGAGAGGTATTGATGGCCGTAAAAGTCATCGTAAACCCCTCATTCACATTTATCGCATTTCCTGTCTGGGCCGTAACTGCCGACGTCAGATGAAGAAAACTAGCCATATTGCGCCAGACACCTTCGGGCAGGGGCGGGAAAGTCTTCCAGCGGCGTCGCCTGACCATCGAGATTGACAAATGCCAGATTGAGAAAGGTGACGCAGCGAGCCTCGCGCAAACCAAGTTTCGGAGGCTCGAATTCGGGAACGTCGTTGACGTGGATGCCGCCCAGGTTTGGGGTGGCGATCAGGCGGCCCGATAGGTCGAACGTCCCAGCAGTGCTATCGGCAGCTGATATGGGACACGTCTCTCTTTTTATCGTCAAACAGCCGCACAACAATACCGGTGCCGCAAGCAGCGTCCAGTACGCGATCCGATCTTGTAAAGGACAGGTGATCCAACATCGCGTTCCCGATAGGTAATGGGCCGACTGGCACGGCATATTTCTCGTAAATCTCAGCTGCGTTGTCTGCCAGCTGGTACTGTGTATTAGCCATGCCTCATTGGCCCTTTAGAAAAGTCTCCAAATTAGCCCGTCTCCAGCATACAGCAAGCGACCCGTTATGTCGGCTCATGGCACAAGGGTGCCTTGCGCAGCACTGGGCTCTTTTCCGCTCGTCATCCGAGAGCGAGCCAAGCTCAAATTTATAGCCGCCGCCGAAGATGGAGTGGTAATGGACGTGCAGTTAGGGGTCTTTTATTCGATTGTTGATTTTGGTTCGGACGATTGGAGCAGATCTAACGTCTCGTCGGTTTGACGGACAAAACCATAAGCCCCGGTTAGGGACAGGGTTGATGCATCCTGCAATTCTTGTGAAAAGGCTGCGGTGGCGTCATCCACGAGAATAACCCGATAGCCCCTGTCCGCCGCCCCACGCATTGTTGTTTCAACACAGCGGTTGGTCACGACGCCAACAAGAACGATGGTCGCGATCCCCATGTTTCGTAATGTCGCATCCAATCCGGTCGAACTGAACGCACCGTATGTGGTTTTGTTTATCACTACGTCGTCCGCTGACGGCTCCAAGTCATCTACGATACGCGCCCAAGGGTCTGTCTTGGCGGGAAGGGAATGTTCGCCGATCTTTTCTTGCGCTTCTGCATTCATGCGTTTGAATGGAAGCGACCAATCCTTCCCGTCTTGGCTCTCGGAGGCAACTGTCGTGAAGATCACCCGCTGCCTAGCGGCCCGAAATGCACCCAATAGCCGCTGGATATTGGGAACAACCATGGACGTGGACCGGTCTTGAAAATATTCACCCAGGCCTTCCGCCCGTCGTTCCATCATTCGAGAGAACGGAGACTGCGGGTTTAGGAAATACTCTTGCATGTCGATAATCAGCAGAGCCGTCGTCGCTAAATCAATTTCTATTGGCGCACCATTCAATTTGCGTTGTGCCGCGATGAACCTTTCATGGGCCGAAGTCATAATATTTCCTTCAAGAATTGGTCATGATTTTCTTGTCACAAATGTAGCAAGAATCTGCATGCATGACCTGCTGCATGCTTTCGCCGAAATCGCGAGCCCAGTTAGTTGTTACGCGCGGCCCTTTGGATAGCTTTCGACGGTGGGGCCGATATGCGCCCACGACACCTTGCTGTCGGTATAGATTTCAATATTCGGTTCGAACAACTCCGGCTCGTCGACACTACCCGCCTTGATCATGACAATATCGGGCCAGACATCGGGATAGGTGAACAGCGGGGAACCACAAGTCGGGCAAAACATCCGTGTAATCCCGCGACCACTATCAGCCTCTTTGCGAAAGCTCTTCGGTTCGCCCTTAAGCACCGTGACGGCATCCTTTGAGACGCCAAGACCGACATGAAAGGCGCTGCCGCTGCCGCGTCGGCAATCCTCACAGTGGCAATAATAGGTCATGCCTGGCTCGGCTTCGCATCGATATCGCACCCCGCCACACATGCAACCGCCTTCAAAAGGTGTTGGCATTTCCTCCTCCAGAAGCTTTGTTGTTATTGGTGCGTTTTTACCATAACACAACATGCCATGTATTTCTGCAATTGGCACGAAGCGGACTAAAGTGGTGCGGTTGCCTGCTTCCGCTATTGCTTCAGCTTCGAGCTAAACTAATCGGAAAGGCGAACCTTTGCGGAGGGCCGACGGCGGTCCTCAAGCAAAGGACGACGGCAATGACTTCTCTCCGTCACGATAATTGGCGTTCATGAACCAATCACGGTATTCAGCGTAGGTGATGGGCGGATACTTCGGTGGATTATTCGCGCCTTGGCACGTCGGCAAGCAGGACATTTCGTATTCCAGATTTGGACTGTAAAAAAAAACGGTGGCGTAACGGTCGATGTTGGTTTCATTGATCGCCATGTGTTGGGTCGACAGGAAGCGGTCATTGGTCCAGCGTTTCAGCATATCGCCAGAGTTGATGAAAAAACCTTGCTCAACCCGTGGCGCAGCCAGCCAGTCGCTGTCTGGTGGGCGAATATGCAATCCCATAACATCTGACTGCGGTAAGATAGTTAGAAAACCCGCGTCAGTGTGCGGCGCGATGCCGAATTGATTTTCGGCGCGCTGTTCAGGCGGATAATGGGACAGGCGCAAACTGGCCTGGGCCCAGCGAAAGGCATCATCGAAATAGTCTTCTGGTAGATCCAAGGCCTGGGCGTAAAGCGGCAACAACCTGCGCCCAAGATCCTCCATCAGACTGTAGTAGGCGGACAACGTTTCCTTGAAGCCCGGCATATCGTCAGGCCACTGGTTTGGGCTTTTGAATGCCTTGGCGCGGGGCGATTGAATGTTAGCGGGCACGCCGTCCCGTTCCATGAAATAGGCCGCGTTTAGATCACCCTTGTCATTGACGTTTAAGTCCGAAGTGCGAATGGTGTTATCGGATTGCGCCAGATAGCCAGCGAAAGACGCATTGAAGGCATCGTCCATCTTCTTGGCCAGCGGTCGGGCATGATAGCGCCGACTGGCATCAACGATTTCCTCCACTCGTGCCCAATCAACACCGTGATTGACGACGGCGAAAAAACCCACTTCTTCTAAAGCACGCTGCAATCCAGTCACGAGGAGGTCGTTCGAATGCGCGAGGTCAAGTATCGGGAAGTTCATCAAACGTCCTCTTTATGAAAGGTGTTGCTTGAAAAAGGCCATTGTGCGCGCCCAGGCGATCTTGGCTTGCGCCTCGTTGAACCTCGGGGTCGAATTGTTGTGGAAGCCGTGACGGGTGCCTTCATACGTGTGCATCTCGAAATCCGCCTTATTGGCCTCCAATGCCTCCCGATAGTCCTTCCGCATGGCGTTGATGCGAGGGTCGTCCTCCGCGTACTGAATAAGCAACGGCGCCCTAATCTTGGCGACACCTTCAATCGCGGGCGCACGTCCGTAGAAAGGCACGCCCGCATTCAGGTCCGATCCCATGGCAACAGCCAGAGCATTGATCACCCCACCGCCGTAACAGAATCCGGTGGCGCCTAGCTTGCCGGTCGAAAGCGCGTGGCCTTTCAGGAACCTGGCGCTATTCGAAAGATCCGTGAACAGTTTGCCCTTTTCGAGGGACCGCTGCATGACCTTGCCGTCATCGTCATTACCTGGATAGCCGCCGATGGGCCAAAGACCATCGGGTGCGAGGGCAAGAAACCCCTCGACGGCGGCGCGTCGGGCGACATCTTCGATATGCGGGTTCAGTCCCCGGTTCTCATGGACGACAAGGATTGCAGGGAAGGGACCTTTGCCAGACGGCTGCACCATGTAGCCCTTCATCTTGCCGGACGTGCCGCCTGGCGACTCATACTCGACGTAGTGTGCTTTGATCCGTTGGTCGGTAAAGGAAATGGTGTGGGCTTCGGCATAGCGCGGCAACAAGGCCTCCGCCATCGCAAGGGCCGATCCGCCCACAACCGCAATTGCCGATGCCCGGTTCAGGAATTCCCGTCGGTTCATCTCGCCATGGCAATAGACGTTGTACAAATCATAGATGCGGGGATCGATCAAATCATCGGTCATTCTGATCTCCCGTCATGAAGGGCCTGCATGCCTGCACCACTCCATTTCCCATCCCCTTTGCCAAAGCCGAAGTTTAGCGGCGCGGTCCGGCGGAATCTATCGGTATCATGTACGCGGCCGAATCGCGGCTATTGTCACTTATCGACGGTATTGGCCTCGATTCGCCATTTCCGCAATGCCCTCGTTAGCGACCATTGTCTCTTGCGCAAGGACGTTTCCTCTAATTTTCGGAAGGCATATCGGCAATATTAAGATGTGCGCATGCGCCATCGTACCGCGATAGCAGCTTTTCTGCGCCGGAGATTAAACGGGCTGTCTCATAGTCGTCGCCCACAACCGCCCGAACTGCGTCCATCGATTCAACAATATGCAGGACGATGAATTCGACTTCATTGTGCAAATCCCGCCGGAGGAGATCGGCGCCGACTTCGAGCGGCCGCCACCAGTTTGGGATTTGATGAAGATGGTCGCAGACTCAAAGAATGGCGGCGGCACCTTCGTGACTGCCGGCAAGGCGCATGTGATCAAGGCCACGAGCTTCGGTGCGGTCAATTGTGTGAAGACTGGGCGGTACAAAAGTGGCTTGCAAGATTACCGGACCTGTATGACTGTCCGGTCAGTGAATTTCGATAGGGAAAGGGGTCATTATGCTGGTACGAACGATGGCGCAGATTGAGGCGGAAGGGCGGGTGATATCCATCGGGTACGGCAAGGCGACGGCGGTGCGTCTGCTGACCAAGGCCGATGGCCTAAATTTCTCCATTTCCGAGGCCCGCGGCAGCAAGGCCGGCGCCTCAACCCTGTGGTACAAAAACCACTGGGAAGCCAATTATGTGCGCTCCGGCAGCGCCATCCTCGAAGACTGCAACTCCGGACAGCGCTGGCCTTTGGAGCCGGGCATGCTCTATTGCGTCGGCCCGCTGGATAAGCACCGCATTATCCGTGAGGTGGACACCGACATGCGCATGATTTCCGTCTTTAACCCGCCGATCATCGGTCAGGAGACCCATGGCGAGGATGGCGCCTATCCACCCAGTGGCGATCTGCCGCCGCGCCAGGGCCGCATGACCGTGACAACGCTGGAAGATGTCCGCAAGGCCGGCATGGAGGTGAGCATCAATGGCGGCCGGGTGATTGCGCAGCGCTATCTGACCGCTGCCGATCAGATGGGGTTTTCCTTCAGTTCGGTGAAGGTCAAGGAAGGCGTCGAAACCGATCTTTGGTACAAGAACCACTGGGAAGGAAATCTGGTCCTCGATGGCAGTCTGGAAGTCACCGACAAGACTACCGGCGACGTCCATATCCTGGGACCCGGGGGGCTCTATCTGGTCGGCCCCGACGATCCGCACCACCTCAAGGCCTTGACCGACGTCCACGCCATCTCTGTCTTCGACCCGCCGCTGACCGGCAACGAAGACCACGACGCGGACGGCGCCTACCCGCCGACGGGCCCGCTGCCGCCGGGGCCGGGCGTGGGGTGACTTCCGGCTATGGCACTGACCGGGTCTAATCCGGCGTCAGATAGATTTCCGCTCAGCTTGTGAGGGCAAGCCTTCAGTGCTTGGTCCCAAAAGAGGTGGCCATCAGAATAGCAAGTGATGCCGATTGGTGCTAAGATTCGAAACGAAAGAAGCGGCGTCAAATTAGCTGGTTCGAATTTCCCGTCATCAAGAATTGATAATCATTGGGATCTTGAAGTATGGAGATAACGGGTTCCAAGGGTCCTTTAGTTGACAAGGAACTCGTCACGAAACTTTCGGAAGATATGATCGCCGAAGATTTTGCCAGTACGGCGGATTATTTTGAAGCTCTTGGTGTCGGCCCACCCATCATAAATTGGAGCCCGCAGCTCGACCAACTTGAAGAGCCGGCATTACGCACACTACTCAGTTATTGGAACGAACTGCCAAAGGGCGTCAGACTGCCGCTTAGTCAAAAAATTGACCCTTTGAATATGCGTGCCGCACTAGGCTACGTAATGCTGCTGGAAGTCTTGGACGATGGCATGGACTACCGTTATCGTCTCTATGGGTCCATCATTGCCGGCCATGCAGGCTTTGATGCAACCGGGCTATTAGTGTCGGAAATTCCGATTAGTCAAATGGTGCCCTTCTTCTTGGCGTGTTATCAGGCTTGTCTGATGCGCAAGGAACATTTGTTCACGCGCCATGTCCCGCCGATGGAAGTTCGGGTTAGAAGTTGGGACAGATTGATCCTCCCGTTGGAAAATGGCGACGGCGCTATAGATCGATTGTTGGTTGGAAACATCCCCGGCTCTTGGAGACCATAGAACTCCGTCCGCGAGCACGCTTA
>JABGRG010000016.1 GCA_018648445.1 Rhodospirillales bacterium
TTCCATTGCATACCCAGCATAGCTGAGTGTTGCACTTCGTTTCGGAATCTAGCATCGCCCAATTCGTGCTGGGCCGGCATTGGAAAGAAGCCTCGGCGGACCAACAGAGCCGATACACCGAAGTATTTGCGAACTTCCTGATCCAGTCCTATGCGACCCGCCTTGGCGGCATTCGGATCGACCATTTCGAAGTTCAGGAAGCTCACGCAATTGGCAAAAACGATTTCCTTGTGCGATCAAAGGTTGATCGTGGCGCACGCAAGACCGTGCGCGCCGACTGGCGGGTCCGCGAAAGCGACACCGGTTTCAAGATCATCGACCTTTCCGTCTCGGGCATCAGCCTCGCCCTCACCTTGCGCGAGGAATTCGCCTCCATTCTGCGCAGGGAAGGCCTCGATGGCCTGATCCAGCTTCTCAAAGAACGCACCGTCTGAGCGGCCAATTCATATGGATGACTTCACGTTGGCGAGAGCCATCCATGTGATCGCGGTCGTGGCTTGGATTGGCGGTGTTTATTTGGTGACGACAGTAATTCTGCCGTCGGTCCGCAGCCTGTCTGCGCCCGAGGATCGCATCCAGGCGTTTGAGGACATAGAGGGGCGCTTTGCATGGCATGCCCGCATCGCCACCGTGGCCGCCGGGGCCAGCGGGTTCTATATGGTGTACGTGCTGGATGCGTGGGCGTGGTACCTCGATCTCGAGTATTGGTGGCTGCACGCCATGACCTTGATCTGGACCCTGTTTTCGCTGGTCCTGTTCGTTCTGGAACCCCTGTTCCTGCATGATTGGTTCCGCGCACAAGCCCGCCGGGCGCCCGAGCGGACCTTCCTGATGGTCACGCGCTTTCACCGCATTCTTGACCGCCAGCCTGATCACCGTCTTAGGCGCGGTCTATGGCGCGCATGGATGACATCTGAAAACAAGAAAGGCCCGCGCTAGGCGGGCCATTTCCGAATTCTTCGAAGCGATTTGGTTCCGCGTTACGCGGCCTTGCGCTCGATGGCCTTTTGGATCTGCTTTTTGACGCGCCGGAATTCGGGCGAAAGTTTGCTGTCCCGGGTCGCCAGAAGATAGGCGTCTAGGCCCCCCTTCTGTTCCAGCAGGCGCAGCGCATAGGTGCTGACGCGAACGCGCAAACCTTTTTCAAGGGCTTCACTCCAGATCGACGTCGCCTGAAGGTTGGGCAGGAACCGCCGCCGGGTTTTGTTGTGAGCATGGCTCACATTGTTTCCGGTCTGGACGCCCTTGCCGGTCAGGGAGCAACGCTTGGCCATCGGTCTGGTCCTCTAAATCTACAAAACAAATCAGGCCGCGTCGGTTGCGACCTGTGGACGCGGTTTATTAAGGAAATGCGGGGGCCGCGTCAAGGAAAAAGGGTTCCCGAACGCGGCTAATCACATTTGCCCGCCGTTTCCCCCGAATCCTAAAACGTTCCGGGGTATTTGCCACCGTCAATCAGCATGTTCTGACCGGTGATGAAACCGGCCTGAACGCTGCACAAATAGGCGCACAGCTCGCCGAATTCCGAAGGATCGCCAAACCGACCTGCAGCAACCCGGCCCAGCCGGATGGTGCGCATGTCGTCGTAATTCTTCTTGTTCAATTCGGCCATGGCCCGGGTATTGTCCATGTAGCGCTCGGTTTCAAAATCACCGGGAAGGATATTGTTCATGGTGACGTTGTGTTTGGCGACCTCGCGCGAGGTGCCGGCGATGAAACCGGTCAAGCCGGCCCGCGCCGCATTGGACAGCCCCAAAATGCCGATGGGAGCCTTGACCGCGCTGGAGGTGATGTTGACGACCCGTCCGAAACCCCGCTCGATCATGCCGTCGACGGTTTCCTGGATCATGAAGACAGACGCCAGCATGTTGTTGTTCAGGGCCTTGAACCAGATTTCCCGGTCCCAGTCGCGGAAGTTGCCGCTGGGCGGTCCGCCTGCGTTGTTGACCAGAATGTCGGGTTGCGGACAGGCGGCAAGGGCTGCGGCCCGCCCTTCGTCGGACGTGATATCGGCAGCGATGGGCGTTACGTTCGCCTTTGTCGCCACAGCGATTTCCTCGGCCGCCTTCTCTATATTTTCCGGCGTTCTGGAAACGATCACCACGTCCACGCCCTCGCGAGCCAGCGACATGGCGCAGGCTTTTCCCAACCCGGCGCTGGCGCCGCCAACGATGGCCTTTTTCCCGGAAATCCCTAGATCCATTTGTTCTTCTCCTTATAGATAGCCACGACCGCGTGCTAACGTAGAACTCAATGCGGCGCTCCACATACCCCACGGCTTCCGCCGTGCCAAGGCAAATGCGAACACCATCAAAAGCAACGCCCAGAGTTCTTCGAACAGGAAGTTGCGCGAATACAATTCGAATTGCTTAATTGAAATTTCGCTACGGGCCATCAAAAAACACAAAAGAATATGATTGTCAACAATCGTGTTTTTTGCTAACAATCGTGTGAGCGGTTGGAATTGAATGCCGCCCCGTTTTGATGAGAGCACAATCCGCGTTCGATCAAGGCGGGAATGACGGAAACACACGAGAAAGAGACGTAAATTCCATGATCCAGCGCCCGCAATCGCTGACTTCGGTCGTTTTGAACGAGTTGGAGAGTCTGATTCTCTCGGGTCAGATGGGGCCCGGTGAGCCGATTAATGAAAAAGCCTTTGCCGAACGCAGTGCCGTCAGCCGCGGTCCGATCCGCGAAGCCTGCCGCAGGTTGGAGCAGGCCGGTCTGGTCACCATCATTCCCAATCGCGGCGTATTCGTTCGCAAACTTGAGCCGAAAGACGCCATCGAAATTTGTGATATTCGGGCTGTACTGTCGGGTTTCGCGGGGCGCATTCTCGCCGCCTGTATCACGCCCGCCCAATTGGCCGAACTATCGGACATGACCGCACGCATGGAAGCGGTCGCGCAATCGGGCAACGCCCCGGCGTTTTTTCCGATCAACGCTGAGTTCCACAACGCCATCTTCGAATTCGCCGGCAATAAACGCCTGCGCGAAATGTATGCGGCGATCAGCAAGGAACTGCACCTGTTTCGTTGGCGGGCCATGCTGGTCAGCCCCGACCTCGCCAATTCCAATCAGGAACACTTCGCAATCATCGACGCGCTGAAAAACAACGACGAGACCGCCGCCGCCCAAATGATGGAATCCCACGCCATCTCGGTGAAAAACCGCATCGTCGACTCGGGCCTCGGAGACTAGCGCAAAACAGGAGTGCCGCCTTAGTGGCGCACGAACGAAATTCACAAATACAGACGGAGCCAGATTTCTTTCAACCTTTTTCAGACTGCCGCTTGAATATCGATTTTTTTCAATTTTTTGCTGAAATATCGACTTGTTTTTGGAAAATATTGTTGATAACTACTATTAAGAAAAGATTGTTGACAACAACAACGCTCGAGGATCAGTGCAAGACCACGTTTTTATGTCAACAGGGGAACAATTATGAGAGCCATTTGTAGAAAACTAGCCTTAGTCGCGGCATCGTTGCTCGTAACGACGCTATTCGTGGCGGGCAATGCGCACGCTGCGAAAATCCGCATTGCGCTCGCCGAAACTCCTTCGGACGAATTGGCCGCCTTTTTCGTGGCATTGGATCGCGCCAAAGCCAATGGCCTAGATTACGAATGGACGGCGTTTTCCGACGAGGAATTGGCCATCCAGGCCATTCTAAGCGGGCAGATGGATATCGGATTCGGCACGCCGTATTCCACAATGCAGCGCGCGAAAGCGCCAATCCGGATCATTTTTCAACTGTCGAAATTGAAGTTCTTTCCGGTGTCCTCGAAAAAATATAGCAAGCTTGAGGACCTGAACGGCGAACCGATCCTGCTTCACTCGCGCGGCGGCGGAACGGACTCCATCGCCAACGTGATCGAAGACAAGATGGGTATCAAATTCGGCAAGCGGTCCTACGTTCCGGGAAGCGCCAACAGGATCGTCGCCCTGGTCGCCGGTCAGACGGACGCAACCATCGTCGATTTGTCCAACAAGAACAAACTGCTGAAGACGCAGGGGAACAAGTTCAACGTGCTTCCCATGTTCGAGGTCGACGCTAGCGACGAGGCCCTCTTCGCCAATCTGGATTGGATCAAGGCCAACGCCAAGGACATCGACATCTTCGTGAAGGCGCTGCTCAGCGTTTATCGGGACCTGCACAAGGACCCGACGATCATCAGCAGGGAAACCGACCCCGATGGTCCGATTGGGCAGTTGCCCAAGGAGGTTCTCGCTGAACTGGACGGCTTCTACGCCGAAGCCGTTGACGGCGGCCTGTACGATCCCAACGGCGGCGGCGCAAAAGCCGCGCGGGCCGATTTGGAATGGTACCACAAGGCCGGTCAGTTAACCGGAAAGTTCGCCGACCTGAAGGTTGAGGATTTTTGGTATCTCGAGCCGCTGAAAGGCGCCGGGAAATAAAACACCACGAGGATTAGGCGTCGGCCTTGCCGGCGCCTAAACCCCCTCGCACAATCCGTTCTCGACGAAGTAAAATTGTATTCTCCATGAAAAACAGACCCCTATTTCTAAAAATTCTTTCGGGCGTCCTGATCTTCGGAGCCTGGGAAGTGGCAGGCCAAATTCCGGTCAGCTTCGCCTTTCCAACATTCCTCGATTCCATGGCGGCGCTATGGGTCATGACGGTGGACGGTACCATATTCGTAGCCTACGCGGAAACGCTGAAACCTCTTGTAGTCGGCGTTCTGATTTCGGCTTTTCTTGGAATCGGCATAGGCGTCTGGATCGGGTTGAGCCGCAAGTTCGACTGGCTGGTCTCCCCGCTTTTTATTGTCATGCAATCGGCGCCGCTCGCCGCTCTTATCCCGTTGCTGGTCATGGTTTACGGAATTGGACTGACGTCGAAGGTGTTTGTAGTCTGCATCATGGCCATGCCGGTCATTGTTTTGAACACCGGCGGGGCGGTCCGCAACACGCCCGCGTCCATCGTCGAAATGGGAAATTCCTTTCTCGGATCCAGGCTGCAGGTGATAATGAAAATTATCATGCCTTCCGCCTCGCCGATCATCTTTGTGGGGCTTCGTCTTGGCATATCGGCGGGATTTATCGGCGCCATCCTTGCCGAACTGAAGATCACACCGACGGGTGTCGGCGATATCATCACCTACAGCCGCTCCATCGCCGACTACCCCGCCATGTACGCGGCCATTTTCTCCATCATCCTGTTGGCCGTTCTCTTCCTGAATGTGCTCGAGCGGATAGAAACCGTGCTTTTCAAGGGAATCAACAAAGGACTTGTCCCGGACTGACGCCGGGAGGGACGTAACAATTCATGCACGATAAAACACAATCACCGAACGCCGTTGAAGTCCGAAATGTGTGCAAGTATTACGACCAGGTCGAGGCCTTGCGGGACATGTCCCTGGATATTCCAAGGGGCGGACTGACCTCCATGCTGGGTCCATCGGGCTGCGGAAAAACCACTCTTCTGAAAATCATTGCTGGCCTGCTTCCGGCGACCAGCGGCGAGGTTTTCGTGAATGGAGAGGCGGTCACCGGCCCTGGACCGGAACGGGCTTTCGTTTTCCAGGATTTCGCCCTATTGCCTTGGGCCAGCGTCATGAGAAATGTCGCTTTCGGCCTTGAACTTCGTGGTGTCGCCAAATCCGAAAGGGAAGCGATTGCCGAAAAATGTATCGCCGATGTCGGTTTGAACGGATTCGAGAACTCATTCCCGCACCAGCTCTCCGGAGGCATGAGACAGCGCGTCGGCCTCGCAAGGGCATTG
Source organism: Rhodospirillales bacterium (assembly GCA_018648445.1). The sequence continues at coordinate 5,750 of JABGRG010000016.1, forward strand.
AGCGTCGATGCCGAGCTGCTGCTGATGGATGAGCCCTTCTCGGCGGTTGACGAACAGACGCGAAGAAAATTCCAGGAAGACCTGCTGAATCTGGTGAAGAGCCAAAACCGGACGTTCCTTTTCGTCACCCACTCGATTGAGGAAGCGGTCTACGTGTCAGACCAGATCGCACTTCTGCTGCCGCGCCCCAGCCGCGTTTCCGAAATCATTCAGCCCAGTGGATTCAGAGACAAGGATCCGGACAGCATCAGGCGGGATTCCGAATATCTTGATATCGTTGACGACATCTGGAAATCACTCCGCAGTTATGTAGAGTAGTCGAAACCATGAAACTATTTGGCTATGAATTACCGGCCGCGTCGTCTCTTCTCCTGTGGGGGTTGCTTTGGGAGATCGTCGGCCAATTGGAATTGACGTTCTTTGTGCCGGCCTTGTCGGAAATTTTCGCAACCCTGGTCGAAATTTCCACGACCAAGCCGTTCCTCAAGGCGTTGAAGGAAACGGGTCAGGCGTTTGCGCTCGGCACGTCTTCCGCCATTCTGATCGGAATACCCGTCGGAATCCTGATGGGGATAAACAAGCTTTTGGACGAAATGCTGCTCCCTTGGGTCAACGTGTTCCTCAGTGCGCCTCTGACAGCCTTGGTTCCGGTTCTGATGGTTCTGTTCGGATTTGGATTGAAAGCCATCGTCATCACGACGGCCTTGTTCGCCATCTGGGTTATCATTCTGAACGCCCGCGCCGGCGTCAAACAGATCAACCCTTCACTGGTGGAAATGGCGAACTCGTTTGGCGCAAACTCCTGGGATGCGTTCTCAAAAATCTATTTCTGGGCGGCACTGCCGGAAATTCTAAGCGGCGTTCGAATTGGTTTTATTCGCGCCGTCAAGGGCGTCATCATCGGCCAGCTTCTCATATCCATTGTCGGGTTCGGCGCCCTGTTCGAGTTGTATTCGGCGCAGTTCCTCATGAAGCATTTCTGGGCGGTTCTGCTGGTACTGTTCGCCATGGCGTTCACGATTTCTGAGTTCCTCGGCATGTTGGAGCGCAAGGTCTCGTACTACGCGGCCTCGAGATAAATTCAAGCTCGGTGGGATCAGAGCAATCTGATCCCACCCGGTCGCCATTCGCAGTCACGTTCAAGCACCGCCCAGACGGCACTCCCGCTTGGTCACTATTTGTCTGCCGGCTTCCCCAGATAATCGATCATCTTGGGCACGGGATTATCGCCCTGCCCGTCAGCAATCGCCTGTTCGTAAACCTGATGGGCGGCCTGGGCCACGCTTGAGGGCGCCTTTGCCGCCTCGGCCATGCCCGCGTAATAGCCCATGTCCTTGCCGGCGTTGGAAATAGAGAACCTGAAAGCCGAAATATCGTCCTCCTCCAGATAGGGCCGGACCCGGCGCAAAATGGTGCTGTCGCCGCCACCGGTTTGCAGCACTTCGCTCAGCGTTTCGATATCCACCCCGCCCTTGCGCGCGCACACCACGGCTTCGCTCAGAACCACCGCATTGGCCAGCGCCACATAGTTATGCAGCAGTTTCAATTGATGACCGGTGCTGACCCCGCCACCACGATAGATGTTTTCGGCGATGGCGTTTAGCAGCGGCTCGGCGGCGGCGAAGTCGGCATCCTCGGCTCCGACCATGACGTTGACGCGCCCCTCCGCGGCCTCCTTCGGCGTGCGGGTCATGGGGGCATCGATGTAGCGCGCGCCCTTCCCGGTAATGGCGGCGGCAACCTTCCGCGTTGATTCGGGCAACGCGGTCGAACAATCGATGACCAGCTTGCCCGGCCCCATACCTTCCAAAAGACCGCCAGGCGCGAACACAGCGCTTTCAACTTCGGGGGAACCGGTGACGACGATAAACACGACATCGGAAGCCCGCGCCACTTCGGCGGCGCTGTCAAACCCTTGCGCGCCTTTCTCTATCAGATCGTCAACCGGTTGATTGCCCGGATGAACCAAAAACGAAACCGCATAGCCGGCCCGTTGAACGCTGGTCGCCAGCCCGTGGCCCATCATGCCGATCCCGATGAAGCCCACTTTCCTGTCGTCGCTCATTTTTCTCTCCCCTGAATTAGTGCCCGGTTTCGTTTGTGCGAATGTAATCCCCCGGCGATGTTCTGTCCCGGCCTTTCTGGCGTTCAGCGGCTTTTTTGGATTCTCGGAATTTTCGGATATTTTTCTATTTTTTTTGTTTCGTCGGTTTTTATCATTTTATTTGGTTTTTCGAAGAATTACGTTTTTGCCGGGAAAAAACACTTTTTATATAATTATTTCAATATATTACAATTTCCCCGCAGCGCAGGTTTTGCGAAAAAATATCACATGCCCTTGCCGACGGTAATTCGCGCGGTTTGGTCGCGGCCGTAGTAGCGCCGCGCAAAATAGGTCAGGGTCCGCTTCAGGTAGGCATCCAGCTCGGCAAACGTGACTTGCCCATCGCCGTCGCCATAAGGGCTCTTGTCGGCCTCTCCGCTCATGGCGTTCAGGTAGTATTTGGTGAACAGGCCGTGGGATTTATCCTGCTCCCACGAGGCGATCTCGTCGGGCGCGCCGGCGGCAATGACGGTAACGCCAGCCGGAACCGCCGCGGCCTTGGGCCGCACGTAAACAGCGGACGCGGACTGGATTACCGACCCCGCCTGGCTCGCCCCCGAAAAGCACGTCTCAAGAACCACCGTCACCGACCTGGCGGGAAGACGGCCGAGGTTGTCGTAAAGCGTGGACAGCGCATAGCCGTTCAGCTGAATGCGCGATCCATCGGCATCGGCGGGAACCAGATAGCTTGACCCCTCTTTCCCGGCGGGTGCGCCATGACCGGCGTAATAGACCCACACGCGCGATTGTCCTGCTACCACCCAATCGTAAAGCTGGCCGCGATGGTCCTTGTCGCTGCCGAACACGCGCAGCAGGTTGGCGTTGGTCGCGTCCTTAAGGAAGATGACGTTGCCTTCGCGAACCCCCAGCGCGCTCGTCGCATAGCGCCGGAAACTCTCGGCGTCGGCATAGGCGGGAACCACGTCGGGGATGTCCTTGGCTAGCCTCGCGTAATCAGCATTGCCGATGATCACGGCGATGTCGTCGGAACGCTCGCTTGCCGCACGGTACGTCACGTCAACGGGCCTCGTCGGAAACCGGTCTTGCGCGCCGGTTTGACTTTGCGCCTGAATCGTCGGCCTGGGGGCGGCGACTGTTGCGAACGACCTGTCATCAAAAATGGCAAGACGCCGTTTTTCCAGCCGCTTTATTCCGACCGGCGGTGGCTCCTGGCGGAACAAGTGCACCTTGGAGCCGCCAAAATCCCGGGCCAGATACACTTTTTCTCCGGCGCTCACGTCCAGCGAGAAAACCGCAGGATAGCGTGTCATGGACGCCGAGCGTCGCTCGACCTGATAGTTGCCCGCCTCCAGAAGTGCTGCGATGAAAGTGCCCTCGTCGACCTCTCCGATGAACCTGCCGTTCAGGTAAATCCGGTCGGTGTCCCCCAAAGGAAGCGCGGTCACCTTGTAAATGTGAATGAGCGCCTTATCGGGCGGAAGCTGATAACTTTTGACGGTCGTGTCCTGCCGCAGACTACTGGTGACGACCGGTGTGTTGCACGCCGCCATAGCCAAAGCGGTCAGCGCCAACAAACCAATGTTGAAGATAGAAACCCGCAAAACCGACATCCCCTCGGCTGTAAGCATGGTACCAAGAGTATATGCGATAGCCCGGGAAATGGACACCATCCACCAACTTCCGCCAACGGTCCCACGATGGCGATGGGCGCAATCTTCAAAAATCAATTTCGGATAACGTGTTTCGGTGTTTCATATACAACGACAAGAACGTTATGTTGTTTCAACAACGGGCGGAACAAACCGCCCGACAGGAAACGCCGGAGAACCATGAACAAATCATTTTTGCGCGCTGCTGCGGCGGCGCTCTTCACCCTTGGTCTGGGCCTCTCCATGTTGGCTGCCGGGTCTGCCCAGGCGCAGAGCCACATGTCCAACACGGACTGCGAGATCGAATCCCGCAAATGCGAACGACGGGTTGAGGCCCAAAATCCCGGCACGGATCCGTGCTCGGCCTATCAGCGGTGTCAGGAAGGCAAAATGTGCGGCGCGGACCGCTGCATTTGCCTGCGCACCCACGGCAGCGCCGATCCAGCTCTGGCCCAGGAAGCTGCCGCCATGTGCTTTGGGATAATTTCACCCCATGGACCCAATACCTGCGACCGCTATGTCGAAGCCTGCCAAGCCTGGTTCAACACCCAGCACCAACAAACGCACCCGCCACAACCCCAGCCATCAAACCCCGCCACGCCGCCGGGTGTAGCCCAGCCGCTGCCGCCGGACCAAACGCCGCGCTTTCGCTGATTTTTGAAAAAATTTGGCGATTTGACGTTGCTCAAGGATGCTGTCATAGCCATCATGGTTGAAATGGAAAGTCGGCGGATGGTCGCCACCGCCTTTTCTAAAATTGCCGAAATTTTGGCCACAACCATTCAAAAACGAGGAAGATAAAGATGACCCGCGTTCCCAGCACTGTCTTCAAAACCCGCGTTCGTAACGAGGCCCTGGGTGGCCCCAATCCGTTCGAATGGAAAGACGTTTCCACCGACGACGTTTTCAAGAGCCGCAACGTGGTGGTCTTTTCGCTTCCCGGGGCGTTTACCCCCACCTGCTCGACCAGTCACCTGCCGCGTTATGAAGAACTCGGCGATGAGTTCAAGGCCCAGGGCGTGGATGAGATCGTCTGCCTGTCGGTCAACGACGCCTTCGTCATGTTCCAGTGGGGCAAGGCCCAGGGAGCCGACAAGGTCTTTTTGCTGCCGGACGGCAACGGGGAGTTCACGCGCAAAATGGGCATGCTGGTTGACAAGTCCAATCTGGGCTTCGGTATGCGCTCGTGGCGCTATTCCATGTATGTGGAAGATGGCGAGATCAAAAAGGTCTTCGCCGAAGCGGGCTTTGATGACAACTGCCCGACCGACCCCTTTGAAGTTTCAGACGCCGACACAATGCTGGCCTACCTGAAAGGCCGCTAAGGTTTTTCGAGCCACAAAAAAAGGCCCGCCGTTGTCTGGCGGGCCTTATTTTTTCGGGCGACGGTATTTGTCAGGCGGCCCAGGGTTTAATGGCGGCTTTCAATGCCTGATAACCTTCGATAAATCCGGGGCGCTCCCCGCCATAGACCTGATCGAACGTGGCCAGCACGCCGTCAAGGTAATCGCGCAGCTTCTGGTTGCCGGGGTTGGCATCGACGTAGGCGTCGCGGATCAGTACGAAGTGAATGCGCGGATCATAAGGCTTCTTGGTCCCGCCCACGCTCTCGTCTCCGTCAAGCAGCCGCAGCAGCATGGCGTCGGCCGAGCCCAGGGTTTGCTCGTGAATGGGCGGCCCATCCATGCGGTGCATGACCGACGTCATATCCCGCCCGTTGCCGGTGGTGTAGCCCATATCGCGCCACACGGCGTTCATGTCGGCATTGACGCCAAGATGCTTGGCCACGATGCCGCCGAACGCGCGCAGCGGGTCGGAAACGTCGGCCAGCAGGTCTGTCAGGCGATCGCCGTCCAGATCGGTGGCCAGCACGATGCTGTCGCGCTTCTCGATCAGGTCCCACATGAGCAGGCCGAAATTGGTATCCGAGATGTGCTGCTCGATCTGCCCGCCCCAGTTTTCCATACCGTCTTTGAAGTCAGGCGGCAGCAAGGCGATGATGCGGTCGATGTTTTCCTTGTGCTCTTCGTAGGCATTCACGGCGTATTTGCGGCCCACCTTGAACTTGGTGCCCTTCAGCAGCCACGTATGGAGACCCGCATTGATGCCGTCTTCCATGGCCTGCGTCGGCTTCATGGCGACGCGTCCCAAACTGCCCGATTCGTGAACCATCTTCAGGAACAAACGGTTGGCATAGGCCATCTGCACGCCGGGCGAGTTCATCTCCGTGTGGACATGGCCGGTTTTGGCATCGACCGTGAAGACCGCCCGGTTCTGCGAGTAAGGCAGGCACGGCATGCACCGGACCACCGTAATCGGCCCGTAGGGACGGACATTGCAAAACACGCCCGACTGGGTGCGCAAGGGCGCATTCGCCGATTTCCCCATGACCACGACCTTGCCGCCCTTGGCGTCGTTGACCATGGCGTCACCCGCCGTCGACCATTTGATCGAGGTAAACGGCAGATTGCCGAACCATGACAATGAGGCCAGTTTGGTGTCGTGCCGGTACTGCGACCACATGGGGACCGCGTAAAACGGCAAGCCCAAAACATCAACCGCCGCCAGAGTCCCAATCAGGGCAAAGGCATCGGTCAGCGAATGGACAATCGGGTTCACGGCAGCGCCGTGGTTCCCGCCTTGCCAGACAATAGCGTCGGGCTGCCCTTCCGGGCGGACATCGGCGGCCTCGAACATATCGGACATAAGGCCGAACAGATCACCTCCGTCAGCCTCGGTGCGGGCAATGGATAACAGATCAAGCATGGGCGCTCTCCCGTTCAATGGTCGATTTTACGTTTTCGCGTCCGTCGGGGTGCGCCCCAAAATCTGCGCGATGATAATGCGAATCTCTATCGCCCGGACGTGCGCGAACATATTAAACGCGGCGCGTTTTGGCAAGGCCGAGCGGAGCCACTTATTTCTGCGTCAGCTTGAACTCGATTCGGCGGTTGCGGCGGTGGCCGATTTCGTCGTCGCGGGCATCGAGCGGGTGGAATTGACCGAACCCGGCGGCGACCAGCCGTTGGGCCGGAATTCCACTGTCGATCAGAAACTTGACCACCGACACGGCGCGCGCGGTCGAAAGTTCCCAGTTGGACGCAAACTGCTCGTTATGGATGGGAATGCGGTCGGTGTGGCCGTCAACCCGCAGCACCCAGTCGATATCGCCGGGGATGGTCGCCGCGACTTTGCCCAGGGTGCGGGCGAACTGTTCCAACTGACCCATACCGCCCCCACCCAAAACCGCCTCGCCACTGCCGAAAAGAACCTCGGACTGGAAGACGAAACGGTCACCGACAATACGAATGTCGCGCCGCTCGCCCAGCACCCGGCGCAGCCTGCCAAAAAACTCCGACCGGTAGCGGGCCATTTCCTCGACCTTGCCCGCCAGCGCCTCGGCCAACCGCGCATCCAGCTTGCCGATTTTTTGTTCGTTGGTTTTGTTTTTCTTCTCGGATTCCTCAAGCGACATGTTCAGGGCCGCCAGTTCGGCCAGCACCGCCTCCAGATTGCGGTGCTGTTTTTCCAGTTCGCGTTCCTTCTCCGCCACCACCGCACGCTCATCTTCCAGGGCTTTTGCGGCGGTGTCCAAATCCCTCGCCGCACCCTCAACCTTGGCCTCAAGATCGGCGATTTTCGAATCCCGGTCCGCTTCAACGTCGGACAATTTGGCGTTCAACGCCTCGCGCTCGGCGGCCATGTCGTCAAGTTCGCTGGAAAGGCCGCTGGTCTTGCCGCGCAGAAGCACGTTCTCCTGATCCCGCGACCCCAGAAGGCGCACCGCCTCCTCGACCTGCTTCTCAAGGGATTCCAGGGTTTCCGGCGGGACCGTTTCGCCCAGGCCGCCGACCCGCCCCTCAAGGTTCTGGATCATCTTCTGGATTTCATTGAAGGTGCCGTCGGCCTCCTGAGCCGACGCCGAAACGCCCCATCCAGCCATGATGAACATGAGCAGGACAATTGATGAAAGCGCTGGTCTTTCCCCCATGAAGGCCTCCCAAACCCAAACACAGGGGAAAACTATAGCCCGAATTGCGGAGCGAACGGAACGATCAATCGCCGTCGATGTGGCTCAACAAAACCCGTCGGTCAGGCGCAGGCGCATTTGAAATTGCGTCCAACACATCGTCCACGGTGTCCACCGAGCTAATCAGGCGGGGCATGTCGGGATGGGCAAAACCGCCCGCGACCACATGGTCCAACAGGCCGCTCAACGGGTCCCAGAAGCCGTCGATGTTGAGGGTAACAATCGGCTTGGCGTGAAGCTGAAGCTGCTTCCAGGTGGCGATTTCCAGGGTTTCGTCCAGGGTTCCCAAGCCGCCGGGCAAAACCACGAAGCCGTCAGACAGCTCGTACATCTTGGCTTTTCGCTCGTGCATGGTTTCAACCACGACCAGTTCGGTAACGCCGGGATTACCCACTTCCAGCGACATCAGGAATTCGGGAATGACGCCCACAACCTGACCGCCGTTTTGCAAAACCGCGGTTGCCGCCAGACCCATCAGCCCGATGTTGCCGCCACCGTAAACCATCCGGATTCCTCGCTCGGCCATCATTTCGCCGAGACGGACAGCAGCCTCCTGAAAGCGGCCATTTTGGCCGACCCGGGATCCGCTGAATATGCACAGCGACTTGATTTCACCCTTCGGCGTTTCGTCACCTAACGCAAATGTGTTCACACCATCCACTTGGAAATCCCCTTTCGCGGCCCCTTATAGCAAGGACTGAAGGGGACGTTCACTTAATTTTGGAGGTGAAAATATGACAGGGACGTTTAGCAAGTTTGTGTTTCTTGCGCTGCTCGCCACGTTTTTGGCCGCTCCGGCGATGGCAGATGAAGCTGCAATTAAGTACCGTCAGGCCGTCATGAAGGCATTGGGCGGCCATATGGGCTCGGTTGCCGCCATCGTAAAGGGCAAGGTTCCGCATTCAGGGCACTTGGCCGATCACGGCGCAGCCATCGCCGCCATCGGAAATATGACCGCCGATCTTTTCCCGAAAGAGTCGAGCATGGGCAAAACGGGCGCCCTGCCCGCCATCTGGGAAAAGCCCGACGACTTCGCCAAAGCCGTCGGCGCGTTCAAGGACGCTTCGCAAAAGTTCGCCATGGCCGCCAAGGGTGGAGACATGGGCGCCGTAGGCGCGGCATTGGGTGCCCTGGGCGGATCATGCGGCGGCTGTCACAAACCGTTCCGGCAAAAGAAGTAATCGCTACGCCCGGCAAGACAATCATTGCCTTGGTTCTTGCGACCGCTTTCGGCTCGGGCGTTGCCCGTTCGGATGAAAGCGCGCAAGCCCTTGCGCGTGGAAAGTACGTCTTCGATATGGCCGGATGCGCCGCCTGCCACACGGACGAGCCCAACAAGGGCGCGCCCCTGGCAGGCGGACGCAAACTGCAAACGCCGTTCGGCGTTTTCTACAGCCCCAACATTACGCCGCATGGGCAAACGGGTATCGGAAACTGGACGGACGAGGAGTTCGTCAGTGCGCTCGGCCAAGGGATCGCACCGGACGGCAGCCACTACTTCCCAGTATTTCCCTACCCGTCTTACGCTGCCATGACCGAGCGCGACATGCGCGACTTGAAGGCCTATCTGTTTTCGCTGCCTCCGGTCGAGCGCGCCAATACGCCCCACGCCATAAATCCGCCCTTCGGGTGGCGGTTCCTCATGACATTCTGGAAATTCCTGTTTTTCGAGCCTGCGAAAACCGGGGCCCGAGACCGGGGCGAATATCTGGCCACTGCGCTGGGCCATTGCGGCGAATGCCACACGCCGCGAAATCCTTTGGGGGCGCTCGATGGCGGAATGGCGTTCGCCGGAACCCGTGAAGGTCCGGGCGGTGGCGTTGTCCCCAACATCACCCCCGACAAGGAAACCGGCATCGGCGGGTGGTCCGAGGACGATCTGGATACCTTTTTGACCATGGGGATGTTGCCCGACGGCGATTTCGTCGGCGGCGAAATGTCCGATGTCATTTTCGGCGGAACGGCACGCCTGACCCCGGCAGACCGAGCTGCATTGATCAATTTTCTTCGAACCCTGCCCGCTATTCCCCACGACGTTTCAGCCAAACCTAACGAGTGAACACCAGAACGTTGCGCTGTCTCCGCCGCCGTATTACTGTTAGGCAGTGATTTTGGGGTGTATTGGCACTGGTTGGGAATGTCTGAGGGGTCCGCGTGAATCGCCCGCTTGTTATTACCATCGTCTTTGGCGTCATCGTGCTGGTTGCCATCGGTGCGAACTTTCTGCTTTGGCAGCAGGAGGTAAAGGAAGATCCGTTGTCCGAGCAGGCCTCGGCGCCGCAGGCCGCCGCACAGGCCGCCGCCGACGCTGCCGAGAAAGCCAGACAGAGAGCCAGCAAGGCGGCTGAAGTGGCCGAAAAGGCGAAGACGGAAGCCAGACGGGCCGTGGCACGAGCCGTTGCACCCGACGCGACGGCGGAATCCAAGGAAGAAGCGGTCAAAGCCGAAGCGGCAGCAACCGAGGCCGAGGCAACCGCGAAAAAGGCAGCGACCGAATCCGTGGCCGCAACGGCGGTTGCCGAGGCGGCCGCTCAGGCCGCGAAAATGACCGAGGCCTCGGCGGAACCGGCCAAAACACAGGCCGCACCCACACCCGCAGCCCCGCAAACGGCCGCCGTTCCAAGCACGAAACCAAAAACCGAGCCGACGCCCCAGCCGGTCGCCAAACCGGCCGCACCCATTGCGCCGTCTTTCGACGTAGTGCGGATCAACCCGCAGGGCGATACAGTCATGGCGGGACGCGGCACACCCGGCGCAAAAACGCAAATTCTCGATCGTGGCAAGGTCATCGGCGAAGTAACCGCGGATGCCCGCGGCGAATGGGTGTTCATTCCGGATCAGCCGCTGCCGGCGGGAACCAGCGAGTTGACGCTGCAAACCGAATCCGCAACCGGACAGACCGTTGTATCCGAAAAGTCGGTCATGCTGGTGGTTCCGGAACAGGGTAAGGATATCGCTGGCCGACCGACGGAAAAACCGGCGCAACCGCTGGCCTTGCTGGTTCCGACGGAAAAGCCCGAAATGGTGGCGGTCCCTGACAGACCCGCGCCCAGCGTCGTACTGCAAAAGCCCAGCCCCGGCGAGGCATCCCTGCCCCTGACCGTGGACGCCGTGGATTACGACGACGAGGGACGGCTTAGCATCAGCGGTCACGCACCAATCAAGGCCGTGGTTCAGCTTTATCTGGACACCGGCTTCATCGGGCGCGCCACGGCGCAAGAAAATGGTGTGTGGAGCGTCACGCCGGACGTACGCGTCAAGCCGGGCATTTACACCTTGCGCGCCGATCACGTTGATTCCGCCGGCAAGGTCATGGCCCGTGTCTCCATACCGTTCGCCAGGGCGGAACCGGTCGCGCCGGGACCCGGGCGTTATGTCATCGTTCAGCCTGGCAACAGTCTGTGGCGGATCGCGCGGCGAACCTATGGTTCGGGTTTCGGCTACACGGTCATCTACGAAGCTAACGCCGACCAGATCGCCGATGCCGACTTGATCTTCCCGGGTCAGATTTTCGCCCTGCCTAAATCGAACTAGATAAGCGGGATCGACTGTGTTGAAATCCGTTTTTGTGCCCATCCACCGTGCCGGCTGGCCGTTTATTGCGATCTTCGCCGCAATCGCTGTGGGCATGGCATGGGTGTGGCCGCCTCTGGGCTGGATCGGCGCGATTCTCACTCTCTGGTGTATCTGCTTTTTCCGCGACCCACCAAGGGTAACGCCGTTGCGCGACGGCCTGATCATCAGCCCGGCGGATGGCGTGGTTCAATTGATCGACCGCGCCGCCCCTCCGCCCGAACTGGACATGGGCGAGGAACCACGCAACCGGGTTTGCGTTTTCATGAATGTCTTCAACGTTCACGTCAACCGTGTCCCCATTGACGGTACCATCGCCGCCACCCATTACCGCCCCGGAAAGTTTTTCAACGCTTCCCTGGACAAGGCGAGTGAATTCAACGAACGCCAAAGCCTGCGCCTGACCACCGTTGAGGGCCGCGACATCGCCTTCGTGCAAATTGCCGGGTTGGTCGCACGGCGCATCCGGTGCGACGTCGCCGCAGGCCAATTGGTCAAGGCTGGCGAGCGTTTCGGCTTGATCCGCTTTGGCAGCCGTGTGGATGTTTATCTGCCGGACGGAGTTGAGCCTCTGGTCGTTCTGGGCCAACGTACGTTGGCCGCCGAGACGGTTCTGGCCGACCTGGGCGGCACGGAACCGGCACGAACCGGTGAAATCCGCTGATGGCACGAGCACCAACCCATCGCCGACGACGCCTGAGGGCGCTGCCCTTCAACCGGATGATTCCCAACATCCTGACCCTGCTTGCCCTGTGCGCCGGACTTTCGGCCATTCGGTATGGTCTCACCACCGAATGGGAAAAGGCGCTTCTGGCAATAATGGCGGCGGCAATTTTGGACGGGCTTGATGGTCGCATCGCCCGCATCCTGAAGGGAACCAGTAAATTCGGTGCGGAACTGGACTCGCTGGCCGATTTCGTCAGCTTCGGCGTGGTTCCACCGATACTTCTCTACCTATGGGCCATGCAGGAAGCCGGTCGGTTCGGCTGGATCTTGGTGCTTTTGTATTCGGTATGCATGGTGCTTCGGCTGGCTCGCTTTAATACGCTTCTCGAGGATGCAGACCAACCCGCCTGGGCCGCCAATTTCTTTACCGGCGTACCGGCACCGATGGGAGCGGGCCTCGTTCTTATGCCGATGGCGCTTTGGCTGGTAACCGACAGCGAGCTGTTTCGGAACCCGTATCTGGTCTCAATTGTCATGATCGGCGTTGCGGCCCTGCTGGTTAGCCGAATCCCAACGTTCTCGTTCAAGAAAGTCAAGGTTCCCAGCCGCTGGGTATTGCCAACCATGTTAACCGTCGGGCTTTATGCGGCACTTCTTATCAATGCCCCCTGGGCAACCGTAGCGGCGACCCTGCTTCTTTATCTGGTTAGTATACCGTTTGGCATGCGCGCCTATCGCCGAATGCTGGAACGCAGCGGCGATGATGGCGGAATTGAAGAAGTGGATGAGATTGAAGAACCCGCCGAACCGACAGAGGACGTGTAAGGGAACAACACCACCGGTTAGCGGTTATTGCAAACTTTCCAAGCCGCCGATTTGGCCAATTTGGAATTGTAATTCACGATCTTGTTGTATACGTGGGTCTCGACAATCGTCGTTTTGCCAAGCGCACCGTTGGCAACCGATGTCAATCGCACGGCGATATCGGATCGGTCGATCTTCCAGCCCTTTTTCACCCTGACCGGTTTCTTGAACATCTCCCGCATTATGGCATCTTGAATTCGCGGAGACATGGAACAAAAACGTTTGACGTCGGTTTCCTTCGACACCTCGAAAACGAGGGTCATCGGGAGTTGAACGCGATTTCCTTTGGAATTAAGGCCGGGCGCCAAGAAAGACAAAAGCTTGACGTGCGGATTGTCCGACATATCGGCGCCTGATTTTTCCACGGCCAACAGGGGCCGACAAAAAATTACAGCCGAAAAGAAAATCAACGCTATCCCGACGACCCTCATTTTCTCCCCCCTGGGAATCCAGAGATATCGCCAACCTCGGCGAATGGACCTAGCCAACGATCCATTTCGAAAAAAACCGTCAACCGAAAGATGCGACCGGAAAGCCGTGCCGCAAAGGACTATTAGGTCCGTTTTTTACCCTTTATTTATTTAGGGGTATTTTGAGAGACAGATTTTTTGTCCGTTCCGGGCCCGATTTCGCCCCGGATTCCTCTTTTCCGGCCCACAAGGGCACAACGCAAATGGGGATCAAGAAAATTTGTTTCCACCGGGCTCATCGCCTTTTCCAACCATGTTCCGATGACCCTGTGCCCGAATCGAAAAAAAGTGTCGCCCAAATGGGCAAATGATTGTAAAATAGGTAAAATTATGGGCATAAACCTTCCTTAATTATAGGTGGGCCTGCGGTGATTAATCACTCAATTTTACGGAGCGGCCCCCCCTGCGCGATGCCGAATATCGCGAGCAAACAGGGTAAATACAACGTGTCACAAAGGTCTCAGGCTGAAAAGCATGCTACGATTTCAGTCATTCTGAAATACGATCTTTTGCGCCACGAAAAGCTTCGCGAAATCATCGGGAACAGCTTATCCGCCACCGCCGCAGGAAAATCGGGACCAATCAAGAAGCAATCTCTGTGGGACATCCTGTTCACGCTTCTAGAGGACCACCTGACGGCGCGATCTACCCTGATATCGGATTTGCACACGGAAACCGGCCTTGCCAAGCCAACAGTAAGCAGGCGCCTGCAGGAACTGGCTTCAATGGATGTCATCACCATCCGCACCGACCCGAACGACCGCCGATGCCGGATTTTATCGCTGACCGCGCCCTACAGGAAAATCGTCGACAAATTTATCGACGAATGCTCGAACGAATTCCGGGACCTCATAAACATCCATGACAAACGCGAGCGGGAGGCCGCGCAACAGTCGCTCATCGAAAGCGAAGAGCGGTTCCGCGATCTTGTCGAGGGCTCCATTCAGGGCGTTTTCGTCATCAGGAATCGACGGTTCCTGTTCGCCAATCAAGCCGCCGCCGACATTTTGGGATTTGAGTCGCCGGAAGAGTTTTATGATTTACCGTCGGCAAATGTGCTCATTGCGCCACACGAGCTTGAGCGCATTGTCGGATATAGCGATGCCCGTCTGCGCGGAGAGGACGTGCCCGCCTTGTACGAATTTCAGGGAATGCGAAGGGACGGCACCTATATTTGGATCGAAAACCGGGTAGGATTGATTACTTGGGAAAACGAAACCGCGGTCCAGACCACGTTCGTCGAAATCACGGCACGCAAGGAAGCCGAAGAATCGCTGCGGCAACGTGAGGCAGACTATCGCCTTTTGGTGGAAAACCAGACGGATTTGGTGGTCAAAGTCGATCTTGACGGCCGCTTCCTGTTTGTCAGTCCGTCCTATTGTCGAGCCTTTGGCAAGTCGGAAGGCGAACTGCTCGGCAATGCCTTCATGCCCCTCGTACACAAGGACGACCGCGCGGCCACCGCCAAAGCCATGGAAAAACTGTATGCGCCGCCCCACACCATTTATGTGGAGCAACGGGTAAAAACCAAAAACGGATGGCGCCACATGGCCTGGCAGGACACAGCGGTTTTAGACGAACGCGGCGAAGTAACCGCGATCATCGGTGTCGGGCGGGATATTTCCGACATCTAGAGCACTTTCCGACCAAATGCGGCCATTCTGATGCGTTTCGGTGAAACGATCCGCTAGGCGTTTCGCGAAGCGCGATGCCGTAGCATCGGGCGAGTGGAACAACGACGCGGGCGGTCACCGAAGCGCACCCTTCGGGCGGGCCTCATCCATCAAGCCGCCGCTTCTGCCTTCTGCTTACGCCGTTCACGCCGCCTTACCTTCCAGTCATGCACGTTGGCCCGGATCATGAGCGCACTGGGCGTGACAATCAGCGTCAGGACGGACGCGAACCCAAGACCGAACACGATGGCCGCCGAAAGCTGCGCCCACCATTGACTGGACGGCGCGCCAACGGTGACTTCGCGGGTGATGAAATCAATGTTCATCTTCAGCGTCATGGGCATCAAACCAAGGATCGTCGTCGCGGTCGTCAGCAGGACCGGACGCAACCGCTGCCCGCCGGTACGCATGATCGCCTCCCAAGGGGTGTCCACCTCCTCGCGCAAACGATCATAGGTGTCGATCAGGACAATGTTGTTGTTGACGACAATCCCCGCCAGCGCGATGACCCCCACGCCCGTCATAATGATGCCGAACGGTTGTCCGGTAATCATCAGGCCCATGAGCACGCCGATGGTCGACATAATCACCGCCGACAGGATCAGGAACGACGAATACATGCTGTTGAACTGGGTCACCAAAATAATGGCCATAATGGCGATGGCGACGGCGAAAGCCTTGGTCAGGAAGGCCTTCGATTTCTCCTGCTCCTCATCCTCGCCCTTGTAGGCAATGCTGATGGCCGGATCGATCCCGGCGGTGGCGACCCAGGCCTGAATTTCGGCCAGCTTCGCGGCGGTATTCACCCCCTCCATGACGTCGGCCTTGACGCTCATTTCCCGCCATCCGTCGATACGTTTGACGGTGCCGACGCTTGGGCTGGCGTGCCGTTCGACGAAGTTGCTTATAGGAACCAAGCCTTGGGGCGTGGCGATGCGAACATTGTCCAATTGCTCGAGGGTTCGGTATTCGCGTGGATAGCGCGAGCGAATCTCGATTTCGTCATCCGAATCGTCGGGCCTGTATTCACCCAGTTTCAGTCCCGTCGTCACCATCTGAAGGGCGCGGCCAACCAGATTCAAGTCGATGTTGAACTTTGCAGCCTGCGCCCGATTGACGCCGAACTCCCAATCGATTCCGGGCAGCGCGCGGCTGTCTTCAACATTGATCAACCCTTCGGTATTGGCCAGTTTCCTGCGAATTTGTTCGGCCGCAATGGGCAGCTTCGCCGGATCGCGAGCCGTCAGTTGCAGGTGGATGGGTTTGCCGACCGGCGGTCCTTCTTCCTGCTTGCGTCGATCAATGACGATCCCAGCCAGATCAGAGGTCAGTTCGCCAATTTCGTCGAGAATTTCATCTGCCGGGCGGCGCACGTCCCATTCGGCGAATTCCAGCGAAATAGTGCCGACGATATCTTCGGCCTCCTGCGAGTTCTTTTCCTTGCCGCTGCGGGCGTAAATGGTGTCCAGCTCGCCCGTATGCGGTATGCGGGCCTCAACTTCGCGCACCAAGGTATCCATCTCGTGAATCGAAAGGTTTCCGCGTGCGCGTATCTGAAGTTTGGCGTTCTTGGGTTCGACCTCGGGGAAGAACTCAACCCCTTTTCCGTATTCCCCATACAATATCGGCATTCCGACCAGCATCATGCAGGCCACCGTCATGACCTTTGCCGGATGGCGAAGGGATACCTTCAGAACTTTCAGATAGAACCCGGTCATACCGCCCAGGCCCATCAGATCATCAATATCGCTGCCCGCCGCCAGCGCCTTCATGGTGCTCGCGTTGGCGTCGCCCGGTTTACCGAAATAGCGGCCCATGGTCGGCACGAAAATCAGCGCCATCACCAGCGCCGCAATCAGCACGGCCAGCACCGTCATCGGCAGGTACTTCATGAATTCGCCGACCACACCGGTCCAGAACAGAAGCGGGAAGAACGCCGCCAGCGTCGTCGCCGTCGAAGCGGTGATCGGCCAGGCCATGCGTTTTGCGGCCAGAAGGTAAGACGTTCGCCGGTCCACCCCTTCCAGCATTTTGCGATCGGCGTATTCCGTCACCACGACGGACGCGTCCACCAGCAGGCCGACCGATAGAATCAGGCCAAACAAGACGACCATGTTGACGGTCAGACCGAACGCGCCGAGAACCATAATTCCCGCCAGGAACGACCCCGGCACGGCGATGCCAACCAACCCCGCCGAACGCAGGCCCAACGCCGCGACAACCACGATCATGACCAGAATGACAGCGATAATGACGCTGTTTTGCAGATCGGCCAGCATGTCGCGAATATCAACCGACTGGTCCTGAGCAAAGGAAACATCGAGGCCCCCGCGCAGGGATGCCGGCCAGGACGCTTTTTCGGATTCGACAACCGCGCGCACGGCTTCAATGGTCTCAATGATGTTCTCGCCGGTTCGCTTGGAAACTTCCAGCGTGATCGCGGGCTTGCCGTTGACCCGGGCGAAGGATTGGGGGTCTTTGAAAGTACGGCGAATTTCGGCGATGTCGCCCAGACGCACCACGGCGTCGCCGTTCACCTTCACGGGAACACTGATGATATCGGTTACGTTTTCAAACAGGCCCGGAACCTTGACCGAGAAACGGCCCTTGCCGGTATCCTGTGAGCCCGCCGCCACCAACAGGTTTGAGCGGCTCATGACCGTGATGGTTTCACGAATCGTCAGGCCATAGCTTTCCACCTTGACCGGATCGATCAGGATTTCGACCAGTTCATCGCGATCACCGATAATTTTGGCTTCAAGAACCGAATTGATGCCTTCGATGGAATCCTGCAAATCGCGCGCGGCGCGTGTCAGCGCACGCTCGGGCACATCGCCCGAAAGGAACACCAGAATGACCGGGAACAGGCTGAAGTTTACCTCGTTGACCGTCGGCTCATCGGAATCTGCGGGCAGTTCCGGCTTGGCCAGATCAACCCGTTCGCGAACGTCGGCCAATGCCGTATCGGCATCGAAGCCGGCTTCAAACTCCAACAGTACGTTAGCTCCGCCCTCATAACCGGTCGAACGCATTTCCTTGACGCCTTCGATGGTGCGAAGCTCTTTTTCCATGGGGCGGATCAACAGGCGTTCGGAATCCTCGGGCGAAATGCCCTCGTGCGGGATGGTCACGTAAATGATCGGGATGTTGATGTCCGGCGAGGATTCCTTGGGGATGTTGATATAGGCGATGGTTCCCGCAATCAGAATCACGAACAACGTCAAAAAGACGACGCGCGAACGGTTAAAAGCGAAGTCGATAATTCCGTTCATGATGCGCCGCCATCACCGCCAGTGGCACCTTCGGGCACGGAAACCACGCGCTGACCGA
The DNA here is from genome assembly GCA_018648445.1 of Rhodospirillales bacterium. Next base: position 24,070 of record JABGRG010000016.1, read on the forward strand.
TACGCACGAATTCCTGGCCAACCGTTATCAGATTCATGCGTTCGGGCAATCCGCCCAGCCACACGCCGTCGGCAGTATCGGCGACCAGTATGGCCGGATAGAATTTGACGATGTCGCCACTGCCAACCACCTTGATGCCGACCACGCCTTCATCCGAAAGCGTCAGCAACGCAGGCGATACCCTGTGGGCGAACACGCTGCCCAATGGCAAGCGAAGTTCCGTCGTCAAACCCTCGGCGATCTCCCCTTTCGGGTTATCGACCTCGACCTCGACGCGGAACGTACGTGTCGCTTCGTCGCCCACCTTTGAAACGTAGCTCACGGTGCCGCCGACCTCGGCGCCGGTGATCAGGCGAACAATGCCCAGCGAACCCAGCGCGACAGCCGAAACGTTTCGCTCAGCAACCTCGCCTACAATCAGAATGGGATCGAGGTCGACAACGCGCGCAACCGCGCTACCGACATTCACGACGTAGCCGATTTCGGCGGGAAGTTCGTCGACCACGCCGGCAAACGGCGCGCGGATGGTGCAGCGTTGAATGTCCAGCTTGATGGCCTCCAGACGGGCCTTGGCAGATTGCAGTTCGGCCTTGTTCTGGGCCAGAGTCACAACCGAACGAAATTGCTTCTTGGAAAGTTTTTGGGCCGCTTCAAAGGCGATTTTGCGCTGCTCGAGCACGGCTTCGGCTTCGGCCAAACGGGCCTTGCGGTCATCCATGGCCACGCGAACCAGCACGTCGCCCCTTTTGACCCGGTCGCCCTTCTTGACCAAGCGCGAAATCACGCGGCCCTTGGTTTCAGCCATGACATCGACGACACGCTCAGCTTCGGTGCGCCCGAACAGGACGATCTCGTTATCCCTTTGCTGGGCCACCATGGTCCGAACGCGCACCTTGGGCAGAACCTCGTCGGCAGCAGCCGTGCCGACGATCGGTTCGGCGCCTTCTGTCACGCTGGTCTGGCCGATCTGCCCCGACATGATCCAGCCCAGCACCGAAACCGCGACCAAGACGGCAAATAGGTATGAACGTTTCATTCCGCTGCTCCCGCGCGTTGCTCAAAGGTCGGCGCAGCACCTGCGACGCCCGTATCCGCCAGAACGTGGCGGTTCTTTTCCATGAATTCGACAATCGCCCCGTAAATGGACAGGCCAAAGTCGTGAACGAATTTCTGACCGGGGGCCAATCCACTTAGATCCGCGCAACACATCGCTTCGACGGTGGCGCGATATTGCGCAAGGTAGCCCTCGAAAATCTCGTCGGCCCGCCCGGGCTCGAGAAAATGGGCGAAGAACATTATAAACAGATACTCCGAGCGAATTCTGTCCCCGCTGGGATCTTTGCCAAGGGTGTTGCGAAAGGCTTCCAGCCCGGCTTTGGTAATGCTGTAGATTTTTTTGCCGGGGCGTTTTTCCTGCACCATCTCGGTGCCGGTGACATATCCCGCTTCCGCCAGCCCCGTTAAAGCGGGATAGATCGAGCCAAAGCCCGCGCTATAGAAATGGGCCAGCGGCCCTTCTTCAAGCTGCTTTTTGATCTCGTATCCGCTTGCATCGCCCCGGGTCAAAACACCCAGGCACAGGGTTTTCGCGTCCATGCCGTTAACCTTCCCAAACGAAAAACAGAGCCGCGTTATATATATCGATTTGATATATTGCAATATGAAATATATAGGGACGAAATATATCCGCTTGCAATATGCCGGAACGATATTATTTTTTGATCATTCCGTATATCGTGGATTGCGCCGCTTCGAATGTGAAGCAGTTCACTTTCCGAAAAAAAGAATTTGGAATTTCGCTTCAGCCCATCGCCTCGACGATGAGCTCAAGCTGTTCGGGATCAAGCAGCGTGACCGAACCGCGTTTCAGCCGGATCAGTCCTTCTTCTTCCCAGGCGCGCAGTTGTTTGTTCACGGCTTCGCGCGACGTGCCCATCATGGCGCCCAGGATGCGCTGGGACAGGTTTAGAGAAATGCGCACGCCGCCGTCCTCCTCAACGCCGTGATCGTTCGCCAGGTCCAGCAGGCGCTTGGCCAGACGGGTGCGCAAATCGAGAAAGCTGAAATCTTCCAACTGTTCGCTGGTTCGCCGCAGGCGATGGCACATGACCATCAATAACTTGATGCAAAGCTCGGGATTGCGTTCCAGGAAGGGAAGAAAGTCGCGGCGTTCCAGCACCATCAGTTCGGTGCTTTCCATGGCCACGGCGTTGGCGGTGCGTTCGCCGCCGTCAATCAAGGCGATCTCGCCGAACACCTCGCCCGGCCCGATGACATTCAGCACCACCTCGCGTCCTTCGGACGAAAACGAACTGATGCGAACCCGCCCCGCAAGGACGGCCATCATACCGCTCGCCGGATCGCCCTTCATGAAGACCGGTTCCTTGGGACCAAAGCGCCGCGTCTTGGCGAACTTTCCCAGACGCACGAGGTCCGCCTCCGGCAAATGCTTGAGAAGGAAGTGTTCTCCGAGAATGGTCGGCATTTAGTCCCCCGCGACAAGCCAATCAAACTGGCCAAGTAAAACTGATAGCACATGCCGCAACCAACCACTAACGTAACAAAGCCTTTCTTGGCATTTAATGATTTCCGCCATGGCGGAACCTCCGCCGCAATCGGGGAATGCAGTTCTGGGTGAGGAGAAAACGGTGAACAGCTACAATTTTAAAGGGCGCAACGCGATCATCACTGGCGGGGCCAGGGGAATCGGTTTCGCCACGGCGGAACGTTTCCTCGATTGTGGAGCAGCAGTCAGCCTCTGGGATTTCGACCATGAAGCCCTAGATGAGGCTGCGACGTCTCTTGCCGCCAAAGGGAATGTTCAAGCAATTCTCTGCGATTGCGGCGACGAAAACGCCGTTGCCGAAGCCTATGCAAAAACCACCTCGCAGTTTCCCCAAGTGGACATCCTGGTCGCCAATGCCGGGGTCGTGGGCATTCAGAAGAGGGCGCTTGAATTCACTCTCGATGACTGGAACCACCTGTTGCGCAACGACCTGCTTAGCGTATTTCTGAGTTGCCGGGCCGTTGTTCCCGCGATGGTCAAACGCGGTTACGGGCGTGTCGTCGTTGTCACTTCGGTGGTCGGTCTGCTTGGTGCGCCAGGCAACGCCGCTTATGCGACCGCCAAGGGCGCAGCCATCACGTATGTCAAAACCCTCGGTCGCGAATTGGCGAATACGGGTGTTCTCGTCAACGGTGTTGCGCCCAACGCGATCGAAACTCCTTTTCTTTCGGACCTCACCGACACCTATTTGGATGCCGTCATCGCTCAGACCCCCATGGGCCGTCTTGGTCAGGCGGATGAAGTGGCGGCGCAAATATCTTGGTTAAGCTCGGAAGACAATTCGTTTTCAACCGGAGCCATTTTCGATCTATCCGGCGGTCGCTCACCATACTAATCGGGCGCAGGCCCATTGCAGGCCCATTGCGCGCTTGCATCAACGGACCGGATTTCGCATGATGCGCGGGGAACACGTCAATACATTCGGGGAACCATTCTCGACCGCCGCCCAGCCGTTGGCTTGTGCGCGGAGAGAGTGGTTTTTTGGTTAGTACAAAACGAAAAGGAAAGACCGATGGACGTTCGCCAGGGTATTCACAGCGACCACGCCAAGACGCTAACGACCGAGGAACTGCGTAGCGAGTTCCTCATCGACGATATTTTCGTTCCCGGCAAAATCACCATGACCTACAGCCACATCGACCGTATCGTGGTCGGCGGGGCTTGCCCGGGAAAGTCCGACATCGCGCTCGAAGCCAGCACGGCCTTCGGCGTCGACTTTTTTCTGCAACGCCGCGAGCTTGGCACCATTAACATCGGCGGCCCCGGCGTCGTCACCATCGATGGCGAGGCGTTCGAGCTTGGCGCCGAGGATGGCCTTTACGTGCCCATGGGCACCAAGGAAATTCTGTTCCGCAGCAAAGATGCCGCCAACCCGGCCAAGTTCTATTACACAAGCGCGCCCGCACACGCGGCGTACAAGGCGGTCAAAATCAACATCGCCGACGCCGAGACCGAATCCCTGGGCGACCCAAAAACCGCCAACGTGCGTACCATCTACAAATACCTGCACCCGGCGGTGCTGGAAAGCTGCCAGCTTTGCATGGGCCTGACCAAGCTTAACGAAGGCAGCATGTGGAATACCATGCCGTGTCACACCCACGAGCGGCGCATGGAAGTCTATCTGTACTGCCGCCTGCCCGAGGACGGCGTCGTCTTCCATATGATGGGCGAGCCTTCTGAAACCCGCCACATCGTCATGCGCAACGAACAGGCCGTGATCAGCCCCAGCTGGTCGATCCATTCGGGCGTCGGCTCCACCAACTACACCTTCATCTGGGCCATGTGTGGCGAAAACCAGGTCTTCGGCGACATGGACTTCATCGACATGAAGGACCTGAAATAGCCGTTCGCCACATTATTCGACGAAAAACGGGGGAGCGGGCGGACAGCCCCTCCCCCTTTCTATTGACCGGGGAAATCAGGTGCTTTGGCGTTCGATGATTTCGAAGCCGGTGTCGATGACCTTGTTTTCCACTTCTTCGCCAGCCAGCCGTTGCATAAGCATTTCGGCAGCCATGTGCCCCATTTTATAGCGCGGCGAGAATACCGTGGTCAGAGCCGGATTGGTCTCGGCGCCGATATCCAAACCATTGAAACCGGCGATCGCGACCCGTCCCGGCACTTCGACGCCGCGCCGCTCGCATTCTAAGATCGCCCCGACCGCCAGAACATCATTGGCGAAAAAGACGGCATCTACCTCGGGCGTCTGCTCCAACACCCTGGCGATAGCCTCGCCGCCCAGCCTCAATGCGGATCGACCGGGACAATCCATACCAAGATTTACCGGCAAACCCCGCTCGGCTAGGGCGGCGCAGCACCCGTCCCGGCGTTCAGCGGCGCGCAAATCCAGATCCATGAGGGCGCCAACGAACGCGATGCGCCGATATCCGCGATCAAAGAGATAACCGGCCATCTCGTAACCCGCCTGGAAGTTGGAAAATCCGACGTTCATATCAACCGGTTGGTCGCCAAGCCCCATGACCTCTACCACCGGGATGCCCGAATTTTCCAAAATGGCGCGGCCATTTTCGGAATGATGGGTTCCGGTAACGATGATGCCTTCGGGAAACCAGCCGAGAAGAGCCGAAATCAAAGCCTCTTCTTCGTCGGGCGAATAGTTGGTGTTGCCCAGAAGGATTTGATAGCCCCGGCTCAACAGAACGTCGTGAACCCCTTGCACGATATCGGCGAAAACCGAATTGGTAAGGGCCGGAACGATGACCGGAATCATCTGGGTATGCATCGATGCGAGACCGCCCGCAATCCGGTTCGGCACATATCCCAATTCACGAATCGCTGCTTCGACTCGGGGCCGAAGTTTTTTGGAAACGGAGTCGGGATCGCGCAACAACCGCGACACCGTAATCTTTGAAACACCGGCCCGGTCGGCTACCTCGCGCATGGTCACACGCCCACTGCGGCGGCGTGATGCTCGCCCCGCCCCGCTTACAACAGCATCCGGGCCTTTTTCCTGTTCTGCCATGCCTTGCGAAAGCCCCGAATTGTGGACGCTCAAAATTGAACAGCCCTGATTATACACCTTGACAATTCAAAATGACACCGGTAACATTTCCAACTGTTACCGGTAACATATATTGTCACGCACTATCAATATTCAAAAACCGGAGATGCTTCATTCGATGAGCGAGAACAGGAAAACGCCCAAGACGCTGCGCAGTCACCGTTGGTACGGAACTGAAAACATGCGCGGATTCGCCCACCGCCAGCGTTTTTTGCAAATGGGTTTTCGCCGCCAGGATTTTGTTGGACGTCCCGTGATCGGGATCATCAATACCTGGAGCGAAATGAGCACCTGCCACTATCACCTGCGCGAGCGGGCCGACGAAGTGCGGCGCGGCGTGTGGAAGGCAGGCGGCTTTCCCGTCGAACTTCCGGCCCTTTCCCTTGGCGAGGTGATGGTCAAGCCGACCACCATGTTCTATCGCAACATGCTGGCCATGGAGACCGAGGAGCTGCTCCGCAGCCATCCGCTGGATGGCGCCATTCTCATGGGCGGCTGCGACAAAACCACGCCCGCCCTGCTCATGGGCGCCTTCACCATGGACATGCCCTGCATTTTCGTGCCCGCCGGTCCCATGCTGAACGGCAAGTGGCGTGACAAAACCATCGGCGTCGGCACCCACACCAAGAAATATTGGGACGAATTGCGCGCCGGAACCATCACCAACGACGACTGGCGCGAACTGGAAGCCGCCATGACCCGTTCCAACGGCACCTGCTGCACCATGGGAACGGCATCGACCATGACCTCCATCGCCGAGGCTCTGGGCTTCTCCATTCCGGGAGCGGCCAGCATTCCGGCGGTCGATTCGGCCCATCCACGCATGGCAACGGACGCCGGCGAGCGCATCGTTGAAATGGTGTGGGAAGACCTGAAACCCTCCAAGATCGCCACAAACGACGCTTTCCATAACGCCATCGTCACCTACGCAGCACTTGGCGGATCGACCAACGCAACCGTCCATCTGATTGCCATGGCCCGGCGCATCGGGGCCGACGTAACGCTTGAGCAAATGGACGAGATCGCCCGCCAGGTTCCGGTTCTGACCAACCTGATGCCATCGGGTGAATACCTGATGGAGGACTTCCACTACGCGGGTGGCCTGAACGCCCTTCTGAGCCGCGTCTCCGACAAACTGCGTCTGGACGCCCTGACCATTACCGGCAAGACCATGGGTGAAAACATCGCCGGCGCAAAGGTCCATAACGACGACGTTATCCTGCCCCGCAACAAACCGTTGAACGACCGCCCCACCGTGGCCGTTTTGCACGGCAACATCTGCCCCGACGGGGCCATCATCAAACCCAGCGCGGCCAGCCCCGAGTTGCTGCAGCACACGGGTCCGGCGATGGTGTTCGAGGATTACAACGACCTGTACGCCCGCATCGACGATGACGATCTGGACGTCGATGAAAATTCGGTCCTCGTGCTTTTGAACGGCGGACCCATTGGCGGGCCGGGCATGGCCGAGTGGGGAGATCAGCAGATACCCAAGAAACTGCTGGCAAAGGGTGTGCGCGACATGCTGCGCATATCGGACGCGCGCATGAGCGGCACCCGCGACGGCACCGTCATTCTTCATATTGCGCCGGAGTCGGCCATCGGCGGCCCGCTCGCGTTGGTGCGAACGGGCGACATGATCGAGTTCGATTTTGCCAATCGCACGTTGAACGTTCTGGTGAATGATGCCGAACTTGACCGCCGTCGCACCGAATGGACAGCACCTGAACCGCTTTACAAACGCGGCTACGGGGTGGTTTTCGCCGAACACGTCAACCAGGCCAACGAAGGCGTGGATTTCGATTTTCTGGCCGCCCCCGGCGGCGTCATCGAACCGGATATCAATTGATGGACAACAACGAAAACACCTTCAAGGCAAATTTACTGGCACAGAAACGGCTTATCGGGTCGTGGAACATGGTTGGCAGCACTCACGCCTCCGAGGCCATGGGGTGGGTTGGGTTCGACTTTCTGGTCGTTGATTTGGAGCACGCGCCCTATTCCATTGCACTGCTTCAGGATTGCCTGCGCGCCATCGCCTCAACCCCGACCGAAGCCGTCGTCCGGCTGCCTAGTCAGGACCCCATCATCATCAAACAGGTTCTGGATTCCGGCGCGCGAAACCTCATGGTGCCGATGATCGAAAACACCGAGCAGGCCGAAGCGGTTGTCGGGGCCACGCGCTATCCGCCCGATGGTTACCGCGGATTCGCGTTGATGCACCGGGCCAGCCGTTACGGAACCATCGACGGTTTCGCCAAAAAGGCCAATGACAACATCTGCATCATGGCCCAGTTGGAAACGCCGTCAGCCATCGAAAATCTGGGGGAAATTTCCGCCGTTCCCGGCGTGGACGCGCTGTTCGTCGGACCCGGCGATCTTTCGGCGGCCGTCGGTGAAATCGGCAATCCGGGCCACGAAAAGGTACAGGGCCTGATGATGGACGCAGCCCAGCGAAGTGCCAAGGCCGGTGTTCCCATCGGCACAGTCATGGGGATGCCAGAGGCTGTCCGCAAATGTCTGGACAATGGTTATCAGTTCGCCGCCGTGGCTGGCGATCTGGCGTTCATGATGCGCGGCGCGACCGCGGCATTGAAGGAGGTTTCTGCTTAACGCGGAAAGAAAAGAACACGTCAATTACGTGTTCAGCGACATCGGGAGATCATACTAAGTAGTCTAACGAAAGGGATACAATACCATGTTGAAGAAAGCACTTATCGGCGCCGCCGCGACGACCGCCATGATGGTTGCCGCATCCACCTCGTTCGCGTTTCCGGACCGCCCGGTGACGTTCGTTGTTCCGTTCAGCGCCGGCGGTGGCACCGACGGCGTGGCGCGCGCCTTCCAGCAGGAATTCGCCAAAGCCCTTGGCGGCACCGTGATCGTCAAAAACACCGCCGGTGCCAGTGGCACGGTGGGTGCCGCCGAAGCCGCCAACGCCAAGGCCGACGGCTACACCTTGGGCTTCCTGCCCATCGGACCCGCCACCATTCAGCCCCACATTCGTAAACTCCCCTACAGCCTTGCTTCCTGGGAATTCGTTTGCAACGTAACGGCCAGCCCCGTGACATTCATGGTCAAGAAAGATGCGCCGTGGAATTCACTGGCTGATTTCGTTGCCGAAGTTAAGGGCAAGCCCGGCAAGTACGTTTACGGATCCTCCGGCCCCGGCACCATCCCGCACCTTGCCATGGCCGCCACCGCAGGCGCGCTGGGTCTCAAGATGAAACACATGCCCGACAAGGGCACGGCCAACGCCATGAAGTCCATGGCCGGTGGCGTCATCCAGGCGTTTGCCGATACGCCGGTTGTTCTCAGCCGTTACGACGTCAAAGCCCTTGCCACCTTCACCGCCGAATCCATTCCGGCGCTTAGCGATATTCCGACCATGAAGTCGCTGGGTAACGACCTTCAGTTCTCGGTGTGGCGCGGTATCTTCGCACCCAAGGGAACGCCCGCCGACGTCATCGCCAAGCTTGATAAGGCTTGCGCTGCAGGTGCGGCGTCCGACGGCTTCAAGGCCTTTGCCAAGAAGACCAATACCGATATCCTGTATATGGACAGCGCCAAATTCCAAGCGTTCGCGCAGTCTGAATACAAGAAAAACGGCACCATCCTTGAGAAAGCGGGTCTGAAGAAGTAATCAGGATCGCATTGCGACGGTTAGCTGCGGTCGCGGGGCGTTTCACCCCCGTGACCGCAGCCCAACACCAGGGACCACGGGATAATGAAAGCAAACCTTCAAAGCTATTTCAGCGGCTTTCTGCTTCTTTTAGCGCTTTCATTGCTCGTCCATACCTACAGCGACGAATACCAAGGCATGGGGATCGGAGCCGAATTCGGGCCCATGTTCTATCCGCGTATTCTGCTTTGGATGTGGATCGGCATTTCAGGACTGCTGGTCGTCACTTCCATTGTCGGCAAAACCAAGGCCCCGGCTGCGCAAAATTGGGCGCGCCTTTTTGGGATGTTCGGCCTTGTGGCGCTTTGCACCCTCTTGTTGACGCAAATCGGCTTTTTATTTTCGACATTGCTTTTCTCTTTGTCGGCGAGTTGGTTCATGGGGTTCCGCAAACCCCTGGGGCTGGTTTTGGCCGGGATCGTTTTCCCGGTGTTCACGTGGTACCTGTTCCACGAAATCCTGCTGATCCGCCTGCCTGTTTCACCCTGGTTTACGTGGGTTTAATCGATGGAACACGTTCTTCCCGCTCTGGATCTCGTTTTATCGCCTGCGGTCGGCATTTCGATGTTCATCGGTACGCTGGTTGGCATCGTTATCGGCGCGTTACCGGGGCTTGGCTCCGTCGTCGCATTGACGGTTTGCCTGCCGTTCACTTTTTCCATGGAACAGGTTCCGGCCATTACGCTGCTTCTCGGCGTTTATTGCGGATCGGTCTATGGCGGATCGGTCTCGGCCATCCTGATCAATACCCCCGGCACGCCGCAATCGGCGGCAACATGCTTTGACGGGTTTCCCCTGGTTCAGCAGGGCAAGGCCGACACGGCCCTGGGCTGGTCGACCATGGCCTCGGTCATCGGTGGCCTATTCTCGTGCATGGTTTTGATTCTGGCGGCGCCGCAACTAGCGGCGATTGCTCTTAAATTCGGCCCCATCGAAACATTCGCCCTGATCACGATGGCGCTCACCTGCATCGCCAGCATTTCGCGCGGCAGCATGTTGAAGGGCCTGCTGGCCGGTGTCCTCGGGTTGTGTTGCGCCACAGTCGGCGCCGATCCCATCACCGGCGACCTTCGCTTCAATTTTGGTTACTTTCCACTTTCGGCCGGGCTTGATTTGATCGCCGTGGTGGTCGGGATTTTCGCCCTATCGGAGGTTTTCATCCGAGTCGGGAAAAAAGTCACGGAAACCCCCAACTGGATCGCCAAATCGGGCATCAAGCTTCCCTCATGGGCCGATTGGAAACCGCGTCTGGCGGTTCTCGCCAAGTCCAGCATCATTGGCTCGTTTGTTGGCGTGCTTCCCGGAACCGGTGCCGCCACCGCAGCCTTTATCAGTTATGCCGAGGCCAAACGGTCCTCGCCCCGGCGCGATCGCCTGGGAACCGGAGAACCCGATGGCATCATCGCCTCCGAAGCGGCCAACAATGCGGTCACCGGCGGCGCGCTGGTACCGACGCTGGCTTTGGGAATTCCGGGCGACGCCATCACCGCCGTCATGATGACGACCATGATCATTCATGGGATCACCCCCGGCGTACGCCTGATGGCGGAAAACGGCGATGTGGTTTACGCCTGTTTCATCGCCCTGATCGTCATCAACATCATTATGCTGGGCCAAGGCATCGTGCTGGCGCGAGGGTTTACACGCATCCTCAAGACGCCCGAACCCCTGCTATTGGCCATGGTCGTGATCCTGTGCCTGCTGGGGTCATACGGTGTGCGCGGCAATCCGTTTGATCTGATGGTGACCTTGGGCTTCGGCGCCATGGGCTACTTCCTGCGCCTGTTCGGCTTTCCCGTGGCCCCCGTGGTTATCGGCCTGGTTTTGGGGCCGCAGTTCGAAATCAGCCTGCGTCAGGGTTTGATCCTTACCGACAACAGTTTCCTCGAATTTTTCACCGGCCACCCCATCGCCCTTGGCTTGTTCATTACGACCGCAGCGATCCTGACATGGCCGCTGATCCGAAAATTCATCGCGCCAAAATCGGTAGATACCTAGAAAACCGAAGTCTCCCTGTGGCGCGTCCTCCTCCCGGGAATCCCATGATTGGATTCCCGGACTTTTTTTCCGGCGTCCAAACCGGTTCTGGCCGGGACGACACCATCCTGCTACAGCTATTCCCATGATGGCGAAGCCCGCCCCCAAAGAAGCACTTTCGGCCAACGTGCGCGGTATGTTGTGGATGGCGCTGACCGCCTTTCTGCTGACCGTCATGTCGGGCCTGATGAAGGGGGCCGGGCAAACCCTGCCTGTTGCCGAGATTGTCTGCATCCGCATGATCATCGGCGCGCTGTCCATGTTGCCGTGGATGCTGCGCGGCGGCCTTGCCGGGGTGAGCACACAAAGACTGGGAGGCCATTTCGTGCGCGCCGTGCTGGGTATCGCGGCCTTCGTTCTGTATATTTACGCGATCAGCAATATGCTGCTGGCCAACGCCATGGCCTTGACCTTCACGACACCTTTGTGGATGATCGTGGTTTCACGCATAGCGTTCGGTGAGAAGGCCGGATGGCCGCGAACCATCGCAACGCTCGTCGGCTTTGCCGGAATTCTGATCATCGCCCGGCCTGATGTTGAAATCAGCACCCCCGCCTTGGCCGCGCTGGCCAGCGCCTTTCTGTTGTCGTTGGCGATGCTCTACGTCAAGCGCTTGTCCAACACGGAATCGCCCCAAAAACTGGCCTTCTACGTTCAAGTCTTCGGCGCCCTTTTCACGGCGCCCTTTGTGGCTTTGAACTGGCAGTCCCCGACTGGTTGGGACTGGACGATTCTGCTGGCCGCCGGTTTTTTGGGTACGCTCGGCCTGTTCGGGCAAGCGCGGGCCTACGCGACGGGAAGCCCAACCGCCGTCGCGCCGGTCGATTTCACACGCCTGCCCATAGCCGTTCTAATCGGGATTTTCTTTTTCGGCGAACTGCCCAACGCATCGGCCTTCGCTGGAATGGCCGTCGTCATCGGCGCGCTGGTGTTCATCTCGCGCCGCGCGTAACCCCTATTTCTTGGCCTTGGCCTGGATTTTGGCCCAACTGTCGCGCAAGGCGACCGTACGGTTGAAAACCAGTTTCTCGGGCGTAGAATCCGGGTCCACGCAGAAATAACCCTGCCGCTCGAACTGGACCGCCTCGCCCTGCGGCGCATCTGCCAGCGCGGGTTCCAACAGGCCGCCTTCCATAACACTCAGCGAGTCCGGATCCACGTCATCCAGGAAATTACCGTCGGCTCCCGGATCGGCGCGCGAGAACAGATGATCATAAAGCCGTATCTCGGCAGGCACGGCATGGGCCGCCGACACCCAATGCAGGGTCCCCTTGACCTTGCGTCCGTCGGGCGAGTCGCCGCCACGGGTTGCCGGATCGTAGGTGCAGCGCAGTTCGACCACCTCGCCCGCGTCGTTTTTGATAACGTCGGTGCAGGTGATGAAATAGGCGTAGCGCAGGCGCACCTCGCGGCCCGGCGCAAGCCTGAAAAACTTGCGCGGCGCATCTTCCATGAAGTCGCTTCGTTCAATGTAGATTTCGCGCCCGAATGATACCTTGCGCTTTCCGGCGTCCGCGTCCTCGGGATTGTTCACGGCGTCCAGTTCTTCGGTCTGGTCTTCCGGATAGTTCTCAATAACCACCTTCAGCGGATCAAGCACGGCCATGCGGCGCAGGGCCTTTTTGTTAAGGTATTCTCGCGCGCAATGATCCAGCAGCGCGACTTCGATGACGTTGTTGCTTTTGGTCACGCCGACGCGCTTGGCGAAATCGCGCAGGGCCGCGGCGGGCAAGCCCCGGCGGCGCATGCCCGAAATGGTCGGCATGCGCGGGTCATCCCATCCGCGCACATGGCCTTCGTCAACCAATTGGCGCAGGTAACGCTTGGAAACGATGGTGTGCGAAACGTTGAGGCGCGAAAATTCATACTGGCGCGGACGCGACGGCGCGTCGATGTTGTCCAGATACCAATCGTAAAGCGGCCGGTGATCCTCGAATTCCAGCGTGCAGATGGAATGGGTGATGTGTTCGATGCTGTCCGACTGGCCGTGCGTGAAATCATAAGTCGGATAGATGCACCACGCATCCCCGGTACGCGGATGGCTTTCATGAACGATGCGGTACATGACCGGATCGCGCAAATTCATGTTGCCGGACGCCATGTCGATCTTGGCGCGAAGAACGCGCGTTCCGTCGGCAAACTCGCCCGCGCGCATGCGGCGGAATAAATCCAGGTTTTCCGCAGGTGAGCGATCCCGATAGGGGCTGTTCTTGCCGGGCTCCGTCAGGGTGCCGCGATGGGCGCGGATTTCATCGGCCGAAAGATCATCCACGTAGGCCTTGCCCGCTTCAATCAGGTGTTCGGCCCACGCGTAAAGCTGATCGAAGTAGTCCGATGCATAATGCAGGTGATCGCCCCAGTCGAAGCCGAGCCAGCGCACGTCTTCCTGGATGCTGTCGATGTATTCCTGCTCTTCCCTGGCCGGGTTGGTGTCGTCGAAGCGCAGATTGCAGCGCCCGCCAAACTCCTCGGCGATGGAGAAATTCAGGCAGATGGATTTGGCGTGACCGATATGCAGATAGCCATTGGGTTCGGGCGGAAAGCGCGTTACCACACCTTCATGCTTGCGCGCGTCCAGATCGGCGCGGATGATATCGCGGATGAAATCGCGAGGTTCTTCACTGTTCTTGGTATCGGCTTCGCTCATCGCACTTGCGCTCCGGCCAGGGCTTTAATTACGGTATTTTGTGAGTTATTCATTTCGGCGCCCCTGTCTGCAAGAATTTGCTGCCATCGTCAAGCGAACCGTAGAAAAATTGGGATTATTCCATGTCCAAGACGCCAGCCAGTCACGATCCAAGCGGCTTGAAGTCCGTACACAAGACGGTTGCCGTGCTGGAATGCTTCTCCAGGCTTGAGCGATCGTTAAGCGTCGCCGAGGTGGCCAAAAAAACGGGACTACCCAAAACCACCACCCATCGAATTTTGACGACTCTGCGCGAGGTTGGTTATGTCGAGCAGGAACGCGAACGCGAGCATTACCGGCTTGGCATCCGCCTGTTTGAACTGGGCAATGTCGTTTTGGACAGTATGGACCTGCCGCGCGAGGCCGCTCCCTTCGTGGAACGGCTGATACAGTTGTCGGGCGAGGGAAGTCATTTGTGCGTGTTCGATGGCGCGCAGGCCGTGGTCATCCAGCACCGAGACCCCGATGGCGGAACCGGCAACCGGGTCACCACCATCCACGCCGCGCCCGCCCATTGCACCGGCGTCGGCAAGGCCGCACTGGCGTTCCAACCCGAGGAAACGATTACGCGAATCATTCAGGCCGGTTTGCAACGATACACGCGCACGACCATCACCGAACCCGATGCCCTGCGCGCCGAGTTGACCCAAATCCGCGGGCAGGGTTACGCCATCGATAATTCCGAACACGAGGCGGGTTTGGGATGCGTTGCAGCACCCATTCGCAATGCGGCGGGTGACGTTTTTGCGGCCATCAGTGTGTCGGGTCCGCAGGTTCGCATGACCGAAGACCGTATTCCGTCGCTGGCTGAACTCGTCATGGATATCGCCGAGAAAATCAGTCGGCGCTTGGGATACGCAGGATCATCCTAACTCCCTTGATCCGAAGTTGACGAAAAGCCGTCGGGGAAGTAAGCTAAATCATAAATTGGAATTGTATTCCACAATCCGGAATGGGAGAGAAACCGTGACATCCAAGCTTTCGGGCGTTGTGCCCCCGATGACGACACCCTTTGACGCAAACGGCGACATTGACCTTCGCGCCGTCAAAACACAGGTCGACTGGTGCGTCGATCAAGGCGCGCACGGCCTTGCCGTGGGCGGCAGCACCGGCGAAGGCCATACGCTGGACGTCGAAGAATTCCGCGACCTGATCGAAGCCGCCGTGGAAGCTTCCGCCGGGCGTGTTCCGATCATCGCCGGAATTATCGTGGACAGCACGCGCGACGCCATCAGGCGCGGAAAGGCCGTCGCTGATATGGACGTGGCCGCCCTGCAGGTGACGCCCGTGCATTACCTGTTCCGGCCCAGCGACGACGCCATGCAGGAACATTTCCGCGTCATGGGCGAGGAAACCGGTCAGGACATCCTCATTTACAACGTCATTCCGTGGTCATACCTGTCGCCGGAACTGCTGTGCAAAATCATGCGCGAAGTGCCGCAGGTGGTCGGCGTCAAGCAAAGCGCCGGTGATTTGAAAATGCTGGCCGACCTGATGCTCATGTGTCAGCCCGAGGACCGCATTTTCAGCGCCGTCGATGCGCTTCTGTATCCGTCCTATGCGCTGGGTGCCTGCGGTTCCATCGCCGCGACGCTTTCGGCCATCCCCGGCCCCTGCGTTGAACAGTGGGATGCGGTTCAGGCGGGCGATCACGTTCGCGCCAAGGCCCTGCACGAAAAAATCCTGCCCATGTGGAACGCCATCGTCGCCGACAACCTGCCGGCCTGCACCAAGTACGCGCAGACCATTCAGGGCTGTCCGGGCCTTTATCCGCGCGCACCCATGCCGGAAGCGAGCGACGACCAAAAAACAGCGATCCGCAAGGCCCTTACGGACCTGGGGATCGCTATTTCCTAATTTCTCAGGCGAACGGTGACAATCCGAGGCGCGAAAGCGTCTCGGACGCCGGGCACCCCTCTTCCGTCCAGCCCCGCGCGGTGTAGTAGTCGCTCAGCATCGGCGCCAGCGGCGGCACATCCAGATCGAAATCATCGCCCTTCTTGCGCAGGGTCCGCATACGCGGCGGCAGGGTGTCGTCCTTGCGGCCAATGCCGAAGCGGTTGTTGATCATGCGCTTCAAGTTGAAGCCCCGCTCGCCGATTTTATTGAAACCCTGCACCGTGATGTCGCGCCCGGTAATCATGCTGTACCACTCGGCCATGCGGGTATAAGACGTGGCGTCGGCGATTGCGGTGAACTTGCAGATCACCAGACTGTCCAGAACGTTCATCAGGTTCTGCACCATGGCCGTCACCTCACCCTTGCCTTCGCGCTGGTATCCGGGATGGGATTCGGTCAGGCCCAGTTCGGGTATGGTGCCGCCGTCTTCGTAGACGTTCATGAAGCCCGAAAGATGGCAAGCGCCGCGATTGCTGGTGGCGTAGGCCAAAGCCTGCCCCCAACTGTATCGCGGATCGTGCATGGGAAGCTCCAGACCTTTGACCTCCACCGCGTACTCGGGGGCCATTCCGCCGAATATTTCGGCGGCCCGACGCGACCCACCGGCCAACGCGCAATCGAAATCGCTTTCCGGGCGGCCCAGCCGCTCCAGCAGCGCCAGTGCGGACGCTCCGTCGCCGAAGGTCAGTTCCAGCCCGCCCGTGTCCTCCAGCGTCACAATGCCCTTTTCGAAACACTCGAAGGCAAAGGCGATGACCATCCCAGCCGAAATGGTGTCGAGACCCAAATTGTTGCACCGTTCGTTCAGCTTGATGATGGCTTCCGGGTCGTCGATATTCAGCAGGCTGCCGAAGCTGGCCATGGTTTCGTATTCGGGCCCGGAAATTTCACCCACCGTGGCGAAGGGGCCATCCTTCACTTCCATGGTACGCGCGCACAGGATGGTGCATCGTTTGCAGCCGCTGCGCTTAAGCTGATAGTCGCGGATCATGGCCGTGCCGGTAATCTTTTTGGACAACGGCGTGTTTTGCCCGGTGCGCCAGTTGTCGATGGGCAAATCGCCAATCTGATCACACACGATCAACCCGCCGCCCGTGCCGTACGTGCGGAAGTTTTCCAGCGTGTCCTGAACTCCGGGGATGGTGGCCTTGATGGATGCCGCCAGTTCGTCGGGTTTGGCAACGGTTGCTACGGCCTTGCCCTTGCCCGACACGACGACGGCCTTGAGCATTTTCGAGCCCATCACCGCGCCGACGCCGCAGCGCCCGGCAAAGCGTGTGTGCCGCCCGTCGTGGCCGATGGCGGCAAAGGCGACCATGCGCTCGCCGCCGGGGCCAATCACGCCGTTCACCACATGTTTGCCGTAGGCCGCCTTGAGGTTCTCATCGACCTCGTAGATCTCCTGCCCCCAATAGGGCGCGCCGTCTTCAAGGCGAATCCCATCTTCCTCGATAACCAGAATGACCGGTTTTTCGGACGCCCCGGTAAAAACAATTCCGTCCAACCCGCAGCCCTTTAACTGACGCCCGAAAGCCCCGCCACAGTTGGCCTCGCCATAGCCGCCCGAAACCGGCGACAGGGTCACGACCTCGTAACGCCCGCCCGCCGGAACATTCGTTCCGGTAAACGGCCCGGTCATCATGATCAACGGATTATCAGGCCCCAGCGGATCGGTCTCGCCGTCGGTCAACCGTGCCAATATGGCCGCGCCCAGACAGCCGCCTCCGATGAAGTCGACCGCATCGGCCTCGCCAATGGGCTGAACCTCGATCTTGCCATTGGTCAGATTAACCCAAGCCACGCGATCATGATATCCGCCGAGCATCTTCTTCTCTCCTGTCAATTCCACACCCAAAGCCCTTTGGAACAAATTACCACATTGAAAACAAACAAAAACAGCCCCTTCTCGATGGAAAATGCAATCATTTCCATCGATAGTAAAATTTAGTATGGTTACGATGGGATTGAAAGTTATTCTAGAGACTCACCTTCAATGTCTGGAAAATACCGGCAACGGAATTGGAAAATGATTGCAGTATTTTTCCGGTCCAGATTTAACTTATTATTATTTAGTTTTAGCCTGTCGGCAATCCTGTACTTGTGTTTTGTTTCTGCGCTCCAGGCTGATCCCAAACCTGTTGTGATTGCTGCTGATCCCTGGTGCCCCTTTATCTGTGACACAGGCGGGCCGCAACAGGGTCTGATGGTGGATATCGCCAAAGAAGCTCTCGCCTTGTCGGGTTATGAGCTGAGCTATCAGAATATCAATTGGGCTCGGGCCAAGCGAATGGTCCGAGCGGGCATCGTTGACGGGATTGTGGGGACGGCAAAGTCAACGCCTGAGAGGACACCCTACCACTTCCCCGAAACCGCTCTAGGGGTGGTGGAGACATGCTTTTTCCGTCGGGCATCCGATGACTGGGAGTACAAGTCACCCCGGTCGCTGGCCTCGCAGACCATGGGTTGGATTAATGACTATGTATACGGAAGTAATCCCGGGCTCAATGATTGGGTGATCGCGCACAAGGAAACACCTCAAGTGTTGACGGTTACCGGCACCGATACCCACGCGAGACTTTTTAAATTGTTGCTGGCGCGACGTATAAGCACCTTTGCCGAAGTTCGATCCGTCATTAACTACGAGCTAAGAAATCTGGGGCTGCAGGAAAAGATCGAAATGGCCGGCTGCATCAAGCCGATAGAAAAAGTCTACGTCGCGTTTTCCAAAAAAATCGCGCATGGCGAATTGTTGGCCAAAGCGCTGGACGAGGGGGTCGATAAACTCCGGCACAATGGCCGCCTTGGAGCTATCCTTGAGACCTATGGATTGAACGAGGAAACGTGGGTGCCGCGTTAGTATTGCGTTCAAGCGCCAGGTGGGGATTGCCCGCCTTGGTTGCTAATTGTGACATCTCATAAGATTGAACAATCTCGGAAAATTTGGTAGAAATATACTATTGGCGCGAGCGATTCGGGAGTCGGGTTCAACCATATCCCGCCATGCCGGGTAGAGAAACGCTTTGACATCAAACTGTTCAGCGCTATTGGTATCTGCTCCGAGCCCGCGAGTTTTGGCGGCGTGGCTTTGCATTTTGGGTTTAGCCGCTTCCACAGTTGCGCCAGCTGCCGCCCAATCACGCTTCGAATTGATCACGGCCCCCATTCCTCCGCTGGCGATGGACGATGCGTCGCAACCTGGCTTTCTCGTGGACCTGATACTTGACCTCAGCGAACACGTTCACAAAGTCAGGCCGGATTTTCAGCTTGATCCCACGGTCGCGGTGCTACCTTGGAAGCGGGCCATCCGCACGGCGGAAGTCAGGCCGTTCAAACTGTTTGCCCCGGCGGCCCGAACGCCCGAGCGCGAGCAGAAATTCGTTTGGATATCCCCTTTACTGAAAATCGATTTCGCCTTCGCGACCATCGGAAAACCGATCAATTCTTTCGAAGAGGCTATGGCCCTTGATACGGTCGCCGTCTATGGCGGCTCCGCCCATGAGGACACGCTGATCAAGAAAGGTTTTTCCAATTTGGTCCCGGCGTCGGCAGCCACCAATGCCCGAAAATTGGCCGCAGGACGGGTGGATGCGTGGTATTCAACCATTCCCGAGGCACTGTGGCAGTGGAAAATCCTCGACCTGGACCCCACCGTCGTTACGGGGAAACCGATTTTTTCGCGCTTGCCCTGGCTCGTCGGAACCAAGGACTTTCCGCGCGATCTCGTCCCCGTGTTTCGCCAGCAGATGAAACATATTGTGGCCGACGGCACTTACGAACGCTTGTACATCGCGTATTTTGGAAGGCCACCGCCGCCTGTCTCTTTCCCCGCAGATTGACGTGCCGAAAATCATCCTGTCTGCGTGGTGCGGGTGTCTACCGTCACCAGTCTCAAACCTTCCCCAATATGTGATCGGCCGCCTTCTCGGCGATCATGATCGTCGGGGCTGCCGTGTTGGAGCTGTTGACCCTTGGCATGATTGACGAATCGCAGACGCGGACATTTGCCAAGCCGTGGACCTTTAGGTCGGTACCGACCACGGCCATGTCATCCACGCCCATTTTGCATGCGCCCACGGGGTGGTAATCGGTTTTGGCGAACTTGTAGGCGTAGGCGGCGATTTCGTCGTCGGTCTGGACGTCGGGGCCGGGCAGGACCTCGCCCTTGATGAAGGGCTCGAACGCCTCCTGCCGCATGATTTCTCGCACCCAACGGAAGGCCTTGATGGATATTTCCCGATCATACGCGTCACCCCAGTAGTTGGGGTCGATGAGCGGAGCCTCGGCAGGGTTGTTGCTTGCCAATTTCACCGACCCCCGGCTGCGTGGGCGCAGGAAGGCGGAATTTGACGTGACACCATTGCGGATTTTCTCGACGCCCACTTCCAGCCCCGATCCGGGCAGAAAATGGAACTGGATATCGGGTGAACGCGCGTCCGGATCGCCATACCAGAACCCGCCGCCGTCGCACAGGTTGGACGCGATGGGGCCCGATTTGAACATCAGGTATTGCAGCCCGGCCCAAACTTGCATGGGCAAGGATTTGTAGACGTCGAAGCTGAAATCGCCCGAGCATTCGTTGATGGCGAAAATGTCCATGTGGTCGTGGAAATTCTGCCCCACACCTTGCAGATCATGGACCGTCTCGATGTCCACTTCCTTTAGATCCTGGGCGCGGCCGACACCCGACAGCATCAACAGCTTGGGCGACCCAATGGCGCCCGCCGTGACAATGACCTCGCGCTCGCATGTGGCGCTTTGTGCAGTGCTCGACCCCCTTTCGATCCATTCGACGCCGACCGCGCGCTTGCCTTCGAACAGGATGCGGCTGGCCTGCGCGCGCGATTTGACCGTCAGGTTCTTGCGTCCCTTGGCCGGGTACAAATAGGCCGATGCGCCGCTGGTGCGCTTGCCGTCGCGGTTGGTGACCTGATAGATGCCGATGCCTTCCTGCTTGGCGCCGTTGAAATCGTGATTGTAGGGAATGCCCGCCTGCTGGCCGGCGCGCACATAAGCCAGCGTCAGCGGATGGGGAACCGGGTCGGAAACCTTGAACGGGCCGCCCTGACCATGAAATTCGTCGGAAAAGCGCGGGTTGTCTTCGAGCTTTCGATAGTAGGGCAGGATGTCCGCAAACGCCCAGCCTTCGCAGCCGCATTCTTCAGCCCATTCATCGAAGTCTTTGGGATGCCCCCGGGTATAGACCTGCGCGTTGATGGACGTCCCGCCGCCCATGACCTTGCCTTGCGGATACCACACACGCTTGCCGTCCAGCCCCTTTTGCGGAACCGTCTCGTACCCCCATGTGCCGCGCGCGCCAGTCAGCTTGGCAAAACCGCCGGGCATCCTGAAATAGGGATGGCTATCGGGGTCGCCGGCTTCCAGCAACAGGACCCTGACATTCGCGTCTTCGCTAAGACGATTGGCCAGACAACATCCGGCCGGTCCGCCACCTGCAATTATGTAATCGTACATGGAAGTATCCTAGCTTGCTTGAAGTTCCATTTCCCTGATGCGCGCGCCCACCCTTAGGGCCTGGGCCGCCACCGTTAATGCCGGATTGACCGCCGCCGAGGACGGGAAGAACCCGGCATCGACCACGTAAAGGTTTTCGTGATCATAGGCCTTGCAAAACGGGTCCAGCGGCGCTTGCGCCGGATCGTCGCCGAAGCGCACGGTGCCGCACTGGTGTGACGGCGTTTCCTTGGAAAATGTCTGACTGACGACGATGGGAAAACCGGCCTTGCGCAAAAACCGCTTGGTACGCGCGACAAGGCGCGCATGCGCCACCGTATTGGTGCGCCGCCACGACAGGCAAATGCCGCCATCAACGCGCACCGTGACCCGGCTTTCGGGATCGGGCAAATCCTCGCTCATGGCATACCAATCAACGCTGTGCCCGGCCAGCCATTCCCGGCCCCATTTGGGCATCCAGCCCAACGTACCGCGCAACATCGGTTCCTTGATTTTGCCAAGCAGCTGAATGTTGCCCAGCGGATAGCGGTAGTTCTCGCCGTCGCCGAAGTAAAAATCGTTGAGGCTGAGGCTTTTCTGAAACTGCGTCTTGAACTTGTGGCACGGTTTCAGCGCCATCACCGCGCTGCAATTGTGGTTCATGTAAAAGCGGCCGACCATTCCGGATGAATTGGCCAGCCCGTCAGGGTTCGTCTCGTTGGCCGAACGCAGCAACAGGGCGGCGCTGTTGATGGCGCCAGCCGACAAAACGAACAGATCGGCCTCGATGCGTTCGCTGCCTCCGTCGTGCGCCACTTCGGCGGCGACGATCTTTTTTCCGGTGTCGTCGGTGATCAGGCGTTCGACCCGCGCGCCGGTACGCAAACTGACGTTGCCGGGCGCCAGAGCTGGATCAAGCAGGCAAACTTCGGCATCGCCCTTGCCGTCCACCTTGCACGGGAAGCCGTCACAGGTATCGCAGGCGACGCATTTGCCGCCGTCGTGGTATTGAACCGATGTCGGCAGCGGAAACGGTTTCAGCCCTTGTTCGCGCAGCCTGTCGAAAACGAAAGCGATTTCCGGATCATGCGGAACGGGACCGAAGGGAAAGCCACCCGAACGCGGCGGTTCGGTGGGATCATGCCCGGCCTCGCCATGGACGCCGAACAGACGCTCGGCCTCGGCATACCAGGGTTCCAGGGTATCGTAGGAAATTGGCCAGGCTGGCGACGTGCCGCCTTCGTGTTCCAGCAGGCCGAAATCCTCGGCCCGGAAACGAAACATCGTAGTGCCGAACACCTTGGTGTTGCCGCCCACGAAATAGAATTGCCCGGGCTGGAACGCCTTACCCTGCGCGTCGAACCAATCCTCATCGGCCTTGTAACAGGCCTTGGCGTAAACCTCTTCCGCGTCCCAGTTGCGGTCCTCGCGAACCAACCGTTCGCCGCGCTCCAGCACCAAAATTGACTTGCCCGTCGGAGCCAGACTGTGGGCAATCGCCGAGCCACCCACGCCGGAACCAATGATTACGACGTCGAAGCGCTCAGGCATGGTTTAAATCCGTTCTTCGGTCTCGGTATCGAAGAAGACGGCTTTCGACATGTTGATCGCGAACTTGGTCATTTCGCCCATATGCACGTTGGCGCTTGAGCGCATGCGCGAAACCACCTCAATACCGCCCAGCAACAGAACCGCCAGCATGTCGGGGCCGGTCGGCTCGGTAACTTCGACGGAACACTCCACTTCCTGGATATCGCCGCCGCTGTCGCTGCTTTCGAGGTCGGTAATGGCCTCGGGCCGCAGGCCGAGAAGAACGTCCGAACCGACATGTGCAGATAAGCCCTTTCCCGTACCATTCAGTTTCAGGCGCAGGGTACGCTCGTCGGCCGTCGCGATCTCAACACTCAGGCCGTCGCCGTCCTTTGCGATTTTGGCCGGAATAAGGTTCATGGGCGGCGAGCCCATAAAACCGGCGACGAACACGTTGGACGGACGGTCGTAAATTTCCTGCGGCGTGGCGAACTGCTGCAAGATACCGTCCTTCATGACGGCAATGCGGGTCGCCAGCGTCATGGCTTCGATCTGATCGTGGGTCACGTAAACGATGGTGGTGCCCAGCCGCCGATGCAGCTTTTTGATCTCGGTGCGCATTTCGACACGCAACTTGGCGTCCAGGTTCGATAATGGTTCATCAAACAGGAATATCTTGGGATCGCGCACGAGGGCGCGGCCCATGGCCACACGCTGGCGTTGGCCGCCCGAAAGCTGACCCGGTTTGCGCTTGAGCAAGCCCTCGATCTGCAGCAGCTTGGCAACCTTCATCACCGCCTTGTCGCGTTCGGGCTTGGGAATTTTGCGCATCTCCATGCCAAACGCCATGTTCTTCTCGACCGTCATGTTGGGATAAAGCGCATAGGACTGGAACACCATGGCGATGTCGCGGTCCTTGGGATGAACGGCGTTGACGACCTTGCCGTCGATCATGACCTCGCCACCGGTAATCGAGTCGAGCCCGGCGATCATATTGAGCAGGGTCGATTTACCGCAGCCCGAGGGGCCGACCAGAACCAGGAATTCACCGTCCTCGGCGTCGATGTCGATGCCCTTGAGGACCTCCACATCGCCAAACTTCTTGATGACATTAAGAACTTGAAGGCTCGCCATCTTTTCTTATCCCTTCACGGCGCCGGCCATGAGGCCGCGCACGAAATAGCGTCCCGCCAGGACGTAAACCAGCAGCGTCGGCAATGCAGCGTAGATCGCCGTCGCCATATCGACGTTGTATTCCTTCACGCTGGTCGATGTATTGACCACGTTGTTCAGCGCCACCGTCATGGGTGCGGCATCACCGGACGCGAACGACGCTCCGAACAGGAAGTCGTTCCACACGTTGGTGAACTGCCAGATGACCGTCACAACGATGATGGGCAGCGAATTGGGCAGCAGGATGCGCCAGAAGACCCGGAAGAAGCCCGCGCCATCCAGCTTCGCCGCCTTGATCAACTCGTCCGGGAACGCCTGATAATAGTTGCGGAAAAACAACGTTGTGAAACACAAGCCGTAGGTGACATGGACCAAAACCAGCCCCGGCGTCGTTTGCGCCAACCCCAGCTTGCCCAGGATCGTGGCCATGGGAACCAGCACGATCTGGAACGGAATGAAGCAGCCGAACAGGATCAAGCCGAAGAAGATATCGGCGCCCTTGAACTGCCACTTGGTCAGAACGTAGCCGTTGACCGCACCCATGAAGGTGGAAATCGCCACCGCCGGGATCGCCATCTTGAACGAATTGAAGAAGTACTTATTGATACCGGTGCATTCGACGCCCACACAGGCGTAGGACCATGACTTCACCCAGGCGTCGAAACTCGGGTCGAGCGGCGGCATCATCAGGTTGCCGCCGCGAATTTCGTCCAGCGATTTAAGCGACGTCACGACCATCACGTACAGGGGGGCCAAATAAACAAACGCAAAGACGACCAGCAGCGTATAGAGGACCACGCGCCAGAATTTCTGCGAGGGCGAAAGCTGTCCACCAACCTGAATGCTCATTGCCGGACCCCCTTCTGCGCCTTGAGTTCGGAATAGAGGTACGGAACCATGATCGCCGCGACCGTAATCAGCATCATCACCGCACTGGCCGAGCCAATGTCGATATGGTTGCGGGTAAAGGTTTGGCTATACATGAAGGTGGCGGGAAGCGCGGTTGAATATCCGGGACCGCCGCCGGTCAGCGCAATCACCAGATCGAAGCTTTTAATCGCCAAGTGCGAAAGCACAACAAAGGATGAAAGAAAAATGGGGCGCATCAGCGGAAAGATCACTTTCCAGTAAATGATCGGCTGGCTTGCGCCGTCGATGGATGCGGCCTTGATAATTTCGTCGTCAACCGCCCTGAGCCCGGCCAGGAACATGGCCATGACAAAGCCCGACGACTGCCACACACCGGCAATAACAACCGTGTAAATGGCCATGTCGGAATTGACGATCCAATCGAACTTGAAACTGGCCCAGCCGAAATCGTGCATCAGGCGCTCAAGGCCAAGGCCGGGGTTGAGCAACCACTTCCACACCGTACCGGTGACGATGAAGGAAAGCGCCATGGGGTATAAATAAATGGTGCGGATCACGCCTTCCTGGCGAATGCGCTGATCCAGCATAACCGCAAGAATGAGGCCCACAATCGTGGCGATCCCGATATACAGGATGCCGAAAATGGCCAAGTTTTCCAGCGCCTTGTCCCAAACCGGATTGGCCCACAACTTCACATGGGGTGAAATGCCTTCCCATTTGGTAACCGGAAACATACGCGACTTGGTGAACGACAGATAGGTCGTCCAAATAATAAACCCGTAAACGAATACGGCGGTAATCGCCAAGGTCGGTGACAGGACGATTTTGGGCAGATGAATCTGCAACCACCCCAATATGCCGCCTCGCGTCGCCGCCGGTCTGTCGATATGGCTACTCATGCGGATTTTCCGAAACTCAAAAATCGGGAACCGGGCCGAAGAAGCGCTCTCCGGCCCGGAAAACCCTATATCATGCTACTGAGCGAGAGCAACGGCCTCGGCCAGCTTCTTAACGGCTTCTTCAGCGGACTGGTCGGAGCTGAAGTAGTTGGTCACGACGTCATAGATGGCGCCCTTGACCGCTTCAGGAACGGCATGGCCGTGTGCCATGGAGCCCATCATCTTGTCGGCATTGGCAGCTTCGGCAAGCTGCTTGATGGCTTTCTGACCGCAGGCGTCGAAGTCCTTGCCCGAAACGTCCATGCGTGCCGGGGCCGA